>CAXNEU010000055.1:0-7667 GCA_964201705.1 Candidatus Planktophila sp.
ACTCTTCGCACCACAGATGCGGAATGGAACCGAGTATTAAATATAAATTTAAATTCTGTATTCATGCTTGTAAATGCAATTGCACCCGCGATGGCCGAAGCACGCGATGGCCGCGTTGTTATTTACTCCGCATGTTTAGGACGAATGTCGGGGCCAGGAAATGCTGGGGGACTTGCACCATATCGAATTAGCAAAGCTGGAGTAAATGCACTTGTACGAAATCTTGCACACGAAACTGGGCTCGGTGCTCGCGGATTTTATGTTGACGCTATCTGTCCAAATCACACTCGTACTGACATGGGCGGACCCGATGCACCGCGCAGCGCCGAAGAAGGTGCCGAAACCGCGATCTGGTTAGCAACAGCCGAAATTGCCCAGCGCGGAAGCGAAAACGTTACGGGCGTACTTTGGGAAGATCGTCGCGTGATTCCTTGGTAATGACTTGCTGTTGCTCTGTAATTCCTTGGTAGCTATTTCTAAGTTAGCTATTTGGAATAATCGTTATAGCCAAATATAAAATCGGAACCGATAAAAGTAATAGAGGAATTGCACCGATTAAGAAGTTACCTTCGAATTGATATTTCACAACGCCTAAGACAATTAGATTTGCTAAGACCACCGGCGCTCTTCCCCAGTTCTTTTCCGCAGCAAATGCCCGACCGCAAGCGATTAGCCCCAAGCCACCCAAAACCGTAAAACCGAGCACGCCCATCAACGGCGGCAGCTCGCGATCTTCGTGAGTAATTCCCATTACCGCCAGCCACGCACCTAGGGCTAAGACAATCGCACCTTCTATATATAGAAGGGTGGACACGATAGAGCGTTTACGCGCTTGCTTGGGAGGATCAGTGTTCATAAGTGGGAAGGGTAGCAGTATGAGTTTCGCGCATGACGGTTTGCATGATGATTTAACACGATTGGCTGCGCCACCACATTATTACGAAATATTAAGACGTGAAATCGCCTTGGCTAATCGGAATTCGACTGAGTTGGCAAAGGAAGCAGATGGTTGGGATCCAACAGAAGTCTCACACGGTAGTCAGAAGAAACTATCTTAGATTTGCTTAGAGAATCACCGTTGGGGCGCGAGAGTTAGTAACCGTGCTAACCGCAAGAGCCAATGAAGAGTCCCGACTCTTCCCATCCCTTAGCAAATCTTCTTCATTTTACTATCCATTCGGCACCTGGGGGGTCAGATCCCAACCCACTAGGCAACCGATATCTATCAAGGTGCGTAAACTGTAATGGTGCTGGGATACAAAGTTGAGCAAGATTTGTTCAGCGAAATCGAATTACTAAATGAACTCTGCGACAGAGACGTATTGCCATTTAGTACGGAGAATCCAGAGTAGGAACTACAAAACGTTAAATATGACTGTTCCCAAACAGTAATTGACTTAGTTCTGAGACCTGACACTGACCCCGTCGCACCTGTTTGTCCTGTAAATCCTTGGAGACCTTGGACGCCTTTTTCGCCTTGGACGCCTTTTTCGCCTTGGATTCCCTGGATGCCTACGTCACCTTTAAGCCCTTGGTTTCCCTGCGAACCAGTGTCACCTTTAATTCCTTGTGGCCCAACTGGCCCTTGGGCACCAGCACCACCAAGAACTGTCTTACGTTCCGTCTTTGAGTCACACTTTGATGCGGCTCTAATTGCACCAGACTTTAAATTAATGCAGACTTTTATTATTTCACCCTGTACGACAGGAGCAGGCGTTACTTCTTCAGCTTGACTAGATGCAATTCCGGAAGCACCCATTAGCCAACCAGCAAAAAGCGCTCCGATGACTAGTGCTGTAGTTCGAGTATCTGTGCGCTTCATTTCATCTCCTGACTAGGGTTTTGCTGTTGTTGAATCGTCTTGGCTCATCTTTTCACCTTACTCATCTATTTATCTTTTTTGTTTAAATCGTTCACTAATTTCTCTATCAGTCTTGCAGCATCTCTTCGAGTTCCAAATTTAACTGTAGAGCCATCAACTTGAATTTTTAAAGACCTCAATTTCATAATTGCCCACCGAGATTTACATTTAGTGATACTTTCAAAATTAATGGCCGAGTGTGGAGTGTCTGATTTATCAGACCAAAATAGAATTCTCCTATTTGTTACAAATAACCACCCAGTATCACAATTTTGAAACATAAGTATGGTATTTCTACTACCAAAAGCCTTACTAGTGTGAACTATTTCAGATTCGGGCAAGAATTTGTTAATTAATTCTTTTCTAAAATCCTCACCTTGTCCTTGTGCTCCACCCCATTTATTTAAAAGACCGATAACAGGTAATTCAGGTTTGTAAAAACTTTTCATCTCTTCACCTTACTCAACTCTTTTCTTCCTCTGACTTCTTGACCCATAGCCAAAGATTCAATAAATCCTTCTGGAGATTAGAAATTCCGACCATCACCCCACCGATGCCAGCCATACATATTCCAGATAGGGCTATTCCTAATTGAATATCCGAAGCGTAAGTAACGAATCCTGCTATAGCCCAAAAGATTCCAGCAATAACAAATACGATTCCGGTGATCTTCATATATGCAGTCTATGCACTTTAGGAGATATTTCTAGAGAGGTATTACAGATACCCACACGCTCAAAAATAACAACGGGGGGTCTGCTTTAGCCCAATGGCAGAGGCAGCAGGAGCGCGAGCTTTGCTCGAGCGCAGATTATTAGCCAGACAACCAAAAACAAAACTTCAAAAGATCAAAAAAAGACCAAACCTAGATGAAGAAGAAAATCATCAAAAGACCGACCGCGATAAGCGTCCCAAAAAGTTCAAGAAAAAAGGTTTTTGCCTTGGGTTCAACGGAATCAAGTGGGAATCGTTTTATGAATTCAGCGTGGTTCTTTTCGAAATCTGGGTCTCTTGAGTAAGCGGGCAGAGGATCTTTGTAGCGTTCATCTTCTTCGGGATCAAAGTTTTGTTTTTTTCAAACCATTCAACATAAGCACGATTTTGGGCTTCTTTGATTTCTTCTTCTTCCCTATCCATAGTCATAGGGTAGTTTTTTTATAGCAAATGAACACCCTTGACTCTCCGTGTTTTATTCTTCCCCGAAAAACTCCGATCGGGTGATTTCCGCCAGAATCAGCTCGAATCGGTCTGAATCTGGGTGCGGAAGTAAATAAAGAAAGGTGGGGTAGACGCTCACCCTAAAAAACTTAGCGCAAAAATATGCCAAACACATTCAGGGGAGGTAGCGGGTGGATCTAAAAAAAGATACCTTGGCGAAGTGGCATATGTATTTATTGGAGTAATTTTACTGATCATAGTTTTTGCTCCAATGCTCATCTCTATTGCCTTACTAGGGTGGTTCGGTTCTGCCGTCGGTAGTGCGGTAAGCGACGAGGACGGCCAATTTATAGGAATGCTTATTGGAATAGCCGTTGGAATCTATTTAGTCTTTTTTGCTTGGTAAAACTTCGTGGTGAAAGAAAACCTCGGTAGTGCTAGCGGTGGAAGTTCGAAGACAAAAAAGTCTAGGTAATTCCCTATGGCTTTCTAATTTCTAGGATTATTGAATTCAGAAAGCGTTAAGGTGGCTTTGAATTGTCGAAGCCCCTTAGCGCCTCCTATGTCTAAAACTGCGTCACTTGCGTCCCAATAAGAATTTTAGGAGATATTTCTAAGTAGGTAGTACAGATACCCGCACGTTCAAATTAACAACCGGGGGTCTGCTTCAGTCCAATGGCAGAGGCGGAAGGAGTGAGAGCTTTGCTCGAGCACAGATGATCAGGGGCGAAATGAAATGAGCACCTGGTTATCGCCTTCAAATCCTCCGACAGTTATGTATTAATTATGTATGCATTTATGTATGCATTTATGTATGCATTCATAATTCATTACTGGATTATTTACACTGAGTGCGCGATACTTTAAGCACGAAGTAGTGCCCCGAGTGGGGGTCGAACCCACACTGGGAGGATTTTAAGTCCTTCTTAATGCTGATTTTCTTGAAATCAGCAACCTATTGCACTCGCTATCCTTAGCCTTATGGCCCGTGAATACGATCTCGAGATTGCTGCTATTAGCGCAACTCTTGTATCTATAGAAAAGGTCTTGGATCTGCCAAAGCTTGAGGCAGAGGCAGTTGAACTTGAGGCGGCAGCTGGCGTTCCGAATTTATGGGATGACCCAGAAGTTGCGCAGAAGGTGACTAGCAAGTTATCTCGGGTGCAGAGCACGATTGCGCGATTAAAGGGATTGCGCAGGCGCGTTGAAGATTTGCCGATCTTATTTGAATTGGCCGGTTCAGAGCCAGATGGATCTGCGTTAAAGGATGCCGAAGGCGAATTAGATTCAGTCGTTAAGGCAATTAGCGAACTCGAAGTTACTACTTTGCTAAATGGTGAATATGACGATCGTGATGCTTTGATAACTATTCGCTCTGAAGCAGGTGGTGTTGAAGCAGCTGACTGGGCAGAAATGCTTATGCGCATGTATTTGCGTTACTGCGAACGCCACGAATACAAAGTCGATGTGTTAGAAACTTCTTATGCGGAAGAAGCAGGCATCAAATCAACAACTTTTAGAGTTAGCGCGCCTTATGCATATGGAACTATTTCGGTAGAACAGGGCACGCATCGCTTGGTTCGTATCTCACCATTTGATTCGCAATCTCGCCGCCACACATCATTTGCTGGCGTTGAAGTAGTGCCGGTTGTAGAACAAAGTGATCACATTGAAATTGATGAGAAAGAGATTCGCGTTGATGTTTACCGCTCATCGGGTCCCGGGGGACAGGGCGTTAACACAACTGACTCAGCAGTTCGTTTGACACACATTCCAACTGGAATTGTTGTCTCCTGTCAGAACGAGCGTTCGCAGATTCAAAATAAGGCAACTGCAATGGCAGTGTTGCAATCCAAGTTATTAGAACGTCGTCGCCAAGAGGAACAAGCCAAGATCAATGCTTTAAAGGGCGATAATTCTGGCTCTTGGGGAAACCAGATGCGTTCATATGTTTTGGCTCCTTATCAAATGGTTAAGGATCTGCGAAATAACCACGAAACAGGAAATACTTCTGCAGTATTAAATGGTGAAATCGATGATTTCATTGAAGCGGGAATTCGCTGGCGCCGATCTAGCGCTTCCTAATCTCACTCGTCATTACGCTCGTTATTGCGATACTTCGCCAAATTATTTTGATTGAGTAATTCTTTTCACATTGAGCGTAATTCACGCGTAAATATTTGGCGCTAGAACCTGTAAATTGACGCAATTCCCACCGATATCAGGCGCTTTTGGCCGATCTATACATAAACTAGGTCTCAGTACGGCGCTCTTACCCCTCGTAGCCGATCGAGACGCCAAAGAAGAACGAAGGAGTTCGTGTGATTCGCTTTGAGAATGTGACGAAGCTTTACCCAGGTCAAGATCGCCCGGCGCTAGATACAGTTTCATTGGAAATTGTTAAAGGTGAGTTTGTATTCCTTGTAGGTCTTTCAGGATCCGGTAAATCAACTTTCCTTCGCTTGATTTTACGCGAAGAGCGACCTACTGCAGGAATTATCCACGTCGCCGGAAAAGATCTCGGCAAGTTAGCAAACCATAAAGTTCCTGAACTGCGCCGCCAAGTTGGAACAGTCTTTCAAGATTTCCGTTTACTTCAGAATAAAACTATTGCTGAAAACGTAGCCTTCACGCTGCATGTTCTTGGTTCTTCCAAGCGCGAAATCGAACGTGAAGTTCCTGAAGTTTTAGAGCTAGTTGGTTTGGAAGATAAAGGCGATCGCATGCCAAATGAGATTTCGGGTGGAGAACAGCAACGCGTGGCAATTGCTCGCGCATATGTAAGTCGCCCAGCGATCATTATCGCCGATGAACCAACTGGAAACCTTGACCCAGCCACATCAGTTGGAATTATGAAATTACTTGATCGCATTAACCGCGAGGGCACCACGGTATTGATGGCTACCCACGATGCGGGAATCGTTGATCAGATGCGCAAGCGCGTTATTGAGTTAGATAGCGGCCACGTTATTCGTGACCAAGTGCGCGGTGTATATGGATACACGGGCTAAGCGGATCTAAAGGGATAGGGTAAATACATGCGCGCCGGATTTTTATTTAGCGAAGTTCGAATCGGTCTTCGCCGTAACCTAACGATGACCTTTGCGGTAATTGTTACTACCGCTATCTCGCTCTCACTTCTCGGCATCGGCTTGCTTTCAAATTCACAAGTAAATGCGATGAAAGATTATTGGTCTGACAAGATCGAAGTTTCGGTCTATCTCTGTGGTTCACTTTCAGAGTCACCAAGTTGCGCCGGCGGTGTTGTTAATGCAGATCAACGCCTGGGGATTAAGAGCGACCTCGAAGCTTTGCCAGTCGTGCAGAGCGTTTTCTATGAATCACAATCTGAGGCATACACACGTTTCCAAGAGCGCTTTAAGGATTCTGCAATTGCGCAAAATGTGACATCAGATCAACTTCCTGAATCTTTCCGCGTTAAGTTAAAAGATCCAACTCAGTACGCAGTTGTGGTCAGCGCATTCTCTGGCCGTCCTGGCGTTGATGTTGTGCAGGATCAACGAAGCATTTTGGAAAAGTTCTTTAAACTTTTAAATGTCCTCCGCAATGGCGCGCTCTTAGTTGGACTCTTCTCGGTATTAACTGCTGGGCTATTGATTTCAAATACTTTACGTATCGCAGCCTTTAACCGTCGCCGTGAAACTGGTGTGATGAAGTTGGTCGGTGCATCTTCTTGGTCTATTCAACTTCCCTTCTTGCTTGAAGGAATTATCTCAGCGCTAATCGGTTGGGTATTTGCAACTGGTCTGCTTGCAGGGCTCAAAAGCGTAATTGATTCAAAGGTCGCACCACTTCTTACCTTTACCAACTTCTTTGGTTGGAATGAAGTTTGGGTCGCCTCTGCGTGGCTCTTGCTTGCTGGCTTAGGTGTTTCAACGATCGCCTCTGCTGTGACGTTGCGCCGTTATCTCAAGGTCTGATCGAGTACTGCTGTGGTGAAAGAGGTTGGTAGAAAACTCATCGCGCAGAATAAGAAAGCACGCCATGATTATTCAATTGAAGATGTTTTCGAATGCGGAATTGTCTTAACAGGCACCGAAGTTAAATCCCTGCGCGCTGGTCGCGCTTCCTTGATCGATGGTTATGCCACAGTTGAAAATGGCGAACTCTGGTTAGCCGGCGTGCATATTCCTGAATACACCCAAGGAACTTGGACGAATCACGAAACAAGACGTAAACGTAAATTACTTGTGCACTTGCAAGAGATAAAAAAATTGCATATAAAGATTAAAGAAGGTGGCATAACGCTTATTCCTTTGCAGTTGTACTTCAATAACGGCAAAGCAAAGATTGAAATCGCAGTCGCGCGCGGTAAGAAAGCACACGATAAACGCGACTCTTTGATGGAGCGTCAAGCGAACCGCGAAGTTGAACGCGAGATTTCACGCCGCCGTTCAGGCAAAGACCAGTAGCGCACGCTTAATATTTAGTGATTTTTAAAGCGTCGGTGGGCAGCGTTACACTTAGCCCACAACTTAATAGTGGAAATAGCTTTCCACACCCATGGGGGTGAACGGTCTCGACTTTGGTTGTTGAGGCAGGGGAAGCGGGCCGAGGAAGCCAGGATGATCTCGTTAACCAATAACCTGTGCAAAAAATAATCGTCAGTACAACTGCCGATGATCTC
>CAXNEU010000056.1:0-7553 GCA_964201705.1 Candidatus Planktophila sp.
TATCCAACCCAAGCATTTATCGGCGAGGATAAGAAGTAGACCATAAAGAGTCCAGATACCAAGAGAAGAAGTGGATGGACTTCTTTTCTGCGGCCTTGGATAAACCGGATAACAACGTGAGTTACGAAGCCAGCGCCGATACCAACTGAGATGTTGTATGTGAATGGCATCAAGATGATTGTTAAGAATGCTGGAATTGCAATTCCGTAATCATCCCAATCAATTGCTTTGATCTGAGTCATCATCAAGAAACCAACGATAACCAGAGCGGGAGTAGCGGCTTCATAAGGAATGATTGCCACGAGCGGCGCCAAGAAAGTCGTTAGCAAGAAACAGATTCCTGTAACTACTGATGCCAGGCCAGTACGGGCTCCTTCACCCACACCAGCTGCCGATTCGATATAGCTGGTGTTGGAAGAGATGCTGCCAGCACCACCTGCAACCGCCGCGATTGAGTCGACTAGGAGAATACGATCAATATTTTCGACATTCCCATCTCTATCTGCGAGTCCTGCTTCGTGACCAATCGCCGTAACAGTTCCAACTGTGTCGAAGAAATCTGATAGCAATAGAGTGAAGACTAGAAGGATTACTGTAATTAACGGAACTCGATCGAGAGAACCGAAGAGATTAAACTGCCCAAAGAGTGAGAAATCAGGGGTAGCCACGATGTTCTCTGGCATAGCCGGAACATTTAAATTCCATCCCTTTGGATTTACTGCTCCAGTTGCTCCATTAAAGAGTGGACCAATCTTGAGTGATGTTTCAATCGCTACTGCGGCAACAGTTGCGATGATAATTCCGATGAGGATCGCACCTTTTACCTTTTTCACAATTAAGCCGATTGTCAGAAATAGACCGAGTGCAAATATCACGATTGGCCAACCAACGAGAGTTCCACTGTCACCAAGTGTTACTGGTACTGGGCCAGAAGGTGTCTTACGCACGAAACCCGCATCGACTAAACCGATAAGTGCGATAAATAGTCCGATTCCAACTGAAATTGCAATCTTCAATTGCGCTGGAACAGCTTTGAATACCGCAGTTCTAAATCCGGTGAGAACTAGAATCGTGATGATTATTCCCTCAAGAACAATAAGCCCCATTGCATCGGCCCAAGTCATTTGTGAAGCAATGCCTACCGCCACAAAAGTGTTCAGACCTAAACCGGTTGCAATAGCAAGAGGATATTTACCGATTACTCCCATGAGAATGGTTAATACACCTGCCATCAGTGCGGTCATAGCCGCAACGAGTGCAAGGTTAGGAGCGTCTCCGCCTCCGATAAATTTTCCATCAACATCTTTTGTGAGTCCGATGATAAGTGGATTGAGCGCCACGATGTAAGCCATAGTGAAGAAAGTGACAACTCCGCCACGAACTTCTCTTGCTACTGTGGAGCCACGTTGCGATATTTTAAAATAGCTATCGAGCATGACATACCCTTCTAATTTTGTTAACGGGGGTGTTTGCGACCCCGTGTGAAATGACGGCTCACAGACCGAGGGATAAGAGGAGTTAAACCGATTACCGCGCTACTTTGAGGTAAGACGCGCTACAACCCCGAAAGAGATTGCAACTGATTGACCAACGAGAAGGGCAAAAAGCGCTGTGCCGAGCCCAATACTGCCTCCAAGGAAGGCACCAATGATCAAGACCGTTACCTCAATGCCCATGCGCACCCGTCCGACCCGAATCCCCGTTCGGTTGTGAATCCCCGTCATTGCGCCATCTCTGGGTCCAGAACCAAGACCGCAAGTTATATAAAGAGCGGTACCGATTCCGACAAGAGCAATGCCCAACAGAGCTGAGGCAACACCACCTATCAAGGTGCTTTGCAATGGAAAGATATCAACACCAATTTGTATCGTGGCAGAGATGATCACGATATTGCTGATAGTTCCAAAACCGGGACGTTCTCGCAGCGGAATCCAAATCAATAGGACAACAAAGCCTGTGTAAAAAGTTGCCCACCCTAAAGATAAACCAGTTTTTAAACTCAACCCCTGGGCGAAGACTGTCCACGGGCCGTTACCTAAATTTGATTGCACAACAAGTGCATCGCCGAAACCGAACAGGGCTAGACCAAGAAAGAGGAGCAGAACGCGTGTAAAGGAAAGGTCCCAACGGTGCTTGGCCCGCCAAGGAGTAATTGGCACAGTCTTATGTGGGCGAAGGTGGGAAATTAGTGACCTTATCTTCGAAGGTTCTTGCATCCGGGGAGTTTATAGCAAAGCTTGTGATTTATATCCTCTATTGTTACCGCTATGTTCGTGGGCTTTGGTACAACTGTAAATATCGCAACCATTATTGGGGGAGCGGCAATTGGTGTTTTAGTTGGTTCTCGCATGCCAACGCGCACCAGAACGCTGATCACCGAGGTGTTGGGTCTCATAACAATTCTGGGTTCTGTAAGCGCTTTAGCACCGATGTGGTCGCAGAGATATACATCAGCGCTACCTAAAGGTTGGACCTTGCTTGCAATTCTCGCATCAATGTTAATCGGAGGATTGATCGGTTCGGCACTGAATTTAGAAAGAAAGTTAGATGGACTTGGCGAAAATCTGCGGAAAAAATTTCGCGCCCAAGAAGAGAGCACTTTTGTAGAAGGCTTTGTTTCAGCATCACTTCTCTTTATTATTGGGCCGCTAGCGATTTTAGGATCCATTAGCGATGGAATGTCCACCGGAGTAGATCAACTTCTTTTAAAATCAAGTCTCGACTTTTTCGCCGCGATGGCATTTGCGGCAAGTTTAGGGTGGGGAGTCGCCGCTGCAGCGATCCCATTAGGAATTTACCAAGGGCTATGGACAGTCATTGGTTTAGGACTCGGCAATATCCTCAGCGGCTATCAAATTGATGCGATGACTATCACCGGCGGCCTTCTGTTGTTCTGCATAGGCCTGAGACTATTGAAGATTAAAGATATTGCGGTCGGCAACTTACTGCCGGCGCTGATAATCGCTCCTGTTTTAGTTCAGTTCCTAAATACCTTCGTTTAAGAAGAGATTTTAGAATGTTGTTGCATCAATTACGAAGCGATACTTCACATCGCTCGCAACGGTGCGTTCGTACGCAATATTGATGTAATCAGCTTTTATAACTTCAATATCACTCACAATATTGTGTTTGCCGCAGAAGTTGAGCATCTCTTGCATCTCAGGTATGCCACCGATCATGGAACCTGAAAGCGAGCGTCGAGCAGGAAGAAGGGATCCAACTTCGACCGCATATGGCTTACCCGGCAGGCCGATGACAACCAAAGTTCCATCGACATTTAACATCTCTAGATAGGTATTGATATCCAGTTCGGCACTCACCGTATTTAGAATTAGATCGAAGTGCTTTGTATACTTCTTGTTAAAGCCTTCTTCCTTAGTTGAAACAAAATGATGAGCTCCCATCGCTTTAGCGTCAGCTTCTTTCGATGGCGAATGAGAGAACACGGTGACATCTGCGCCGAGTGCGACAGCAAATTTCACACCCATGTGGCCCAGTCCGCCCAGACCCATAACTGCAATTTTCTTACCTGGAGCTGTGTTCCAATGTTTAATCGGTGAATAAAGAGTGATTCCGGCGCAGAGCAACGGTGCAACTCCATCAAGTGGCAGATTATCCGGAATAGAAACAGCGTAATCTTCGTTTATGACCATTACATTGGAGTAACCACCCATCGCGGGCGTCCTTCCATCGCGTTCTAATTGGTTGTAAGTCCCTGTCATTCCTTCAATGCAATACTGCTGCAGACCTTTTAGGCAAGACGGACATTTACGGCAAGAGTCAACAAAAACGCCGACCCCGATTTTGTCGCCAACTTTAAACTTAGTAACAGATGGTCCAACTTGCGTAACAATTCCTGCGATTTCATGACCTGGAACCATGGGAAAGATTGCAGGACCCCATTCTTCACGGACTTGATGAATATCCGAGTGACAGATTCCTGAATATTTAATATCTAGAAGTACATCGTTAGCGCCAAGTTCGCGTCGTTCAAATTCCCAAGGAGTTAGTTCTGCCTTTGCCTGCATTGCCGCATATCCACGAACCTTCATATTCTATCTCCTTTAGTGATGTCTTCTTCTTGGTTAAATGGTAAAGGCATTGGCGAGGTATGTCCCGCGCGCGAGGCCCGCGCGGTTACTTGGCGCATATGGTGGCGACGACATAGAACTTCGTAAGCAATCTCTGCGCCAGGTGCGACATCTCCAACAACAACTTGTTCGCCTTCGGTAACCATTACGCCACCTAGGGTTCGGGCATTGTGAGTGGCTCGCGAACCGCACCAGCAGAGAGCCTCAACTTGTAAGGTATTTACGCGATCGGCCAATTCAACTAGGCGAGCTGATCCCGGAAAGAGTCTGGTACGAAAGTCTGCGAGTATGCCAAATGCGAATACATCAATTCCTAGACCATCAACTATTTTTGCTAAACCCTCAATTTGGGCCGGCTGATAAAACTGAGCTTCGTCGCAAATAATGTAATCAATGCGATCGCCCAGAGAGAGTCTTTCAACAACTAAGCGGTGGATATCCAAATCTGGATCAACTTCTATAGCGCTGCTTTGCAACCCTAGCCTTGAAGAGATAACTCCGCTTCCAGCGCGGTCTTTACTAGTAAAAATTAAGCCAGAACGCCCACGACTTTTATGGTTGTGTGCAGTCTGTAGCGCAAGTGTTGACTTGCCGCTATCCATAGTTCCGCAGTAATAAATTAACTCAGCCACAGAGCGCATCCTGCCACTTATTTAGGTGCAGCGCAGCAATTGCGATCATACGTGAGCCAGCGCGATGATTTCTATCTCAGGATAGATTTCGGCGATTCGCTTTCTGCCTTCTAAGAAATCAATTTCTAGTAGAACCAAGACTTTCTCAACGATCGCGTCGCAGCGCCTGGCAAGTGCTATCGCTGCTAAAAGGGTTCCACCAGTGGCTAATACGTCATCAATGATTAATACCTTCTGCCCAGATGTAAAAGCATCTACGTGCACTTCTATTTCATCATCACCATATTCAAGCCCGTACTTCTCACCGTGCGTGTGGTGTGGCAGCTTTCCACTCTTACGGAAAGGGACAAAACCTTTTTCGGATACGCCAGCTAACGCAGCGGCAAGTATGAATCCGCGAGCTTCGATACCTGCAACGACATCAACGTTTGGTAATGATTTCGCCATCTCTTTTATAACTGCTGTGAAGGCATCGGAATTAGCAAGAACTGGAGTTATATCCTGGAAGAGAATTCCAGGTTTTGGAAAATCGGGAATCTTGCGAATTAATTCGAGGGCGTTTAGGAACTCCATAACCCACCCATTCCATCATGAAAATGTGTCCGAGAGGGGACTTGAACCCCTAAGCCCTTGCGGGCACTAACACCTCAAGCTAGCGCGTCTGCCAATTCCGCCACCCGGACCAGTGCGTCGGCAACGATATCAAGCGTGAGGCCTCTGAGGCAAAGCGGGTGATGCTTCGGCGGGAGAGAGCGCCACTGGGAGATAAATATCTGGCTTTAGTAGACAATATGGAGATGAGCACAGGTCAATCAATAGATTTAACTTCAGTCGAAGATGATGCAATAAAAATTTGTCAAGAATTGATCCGCATCCCTAGCGTTAACTTCGGTGAAGGAAAAGGTGACGAATCTGCCGTCGCTGATTACATTGTTAAATCACTTGCAGAAGTCGGCATTGAATCAAAAATTTATGAGGCAGCGCCTAATCGCTGCAATGTGATTGCACGAATTAAGGGTAGTGATTCTTCTCGTCCAGGCCTGGTTGTGCATGGCCATACTGACGTTGTCCCAGCAAACGCCGATGATTGGTCGGTTGATCCCTTCGGCGGAATAATTAAAGATGGAATGATTTGGGGCCGCGGCGCAGTTGATATGAAGAACATGGACGCCATGATTTTGGCGATCGTCCGAGATTGGGCAAGACGTGGTTATCAACCAGAGCGCGATATTGTTTTGGCCTTCTTTGCAGACGAAGAAGCAGGGATGACCTACGGCTCACGCTTCATGAGTGCAAAGCATCCTGAAGCATTTTCTGGTTGCTCGGAAGCTATTTCTGAAGTCGGCGGATTCTCCGTAACCGTCGCAGATGGAAAGCGTCTTTATTTTGTGGAAGCGGCGCAAAAGGGAATTCATTGGATGCGCCTAACCGCACAAGGTCGCGCTGGTCATGGATCGATGATGAATCCGGAAAATGCAATTACTGCCCTTACGGAAGCTGTAGCAAAAATCGGTAAGCATGAATGGCCGCAGCGTTACACCAAGACTGTAAAAAATCTTTTTAAAGAAGTTGCTCGGGTCACAGGCCGCGAGTATGACGAGAGCGATCTTCGTCCTTTACTCAAAGAAGTTGGCTCAACGGCAAGAATGATTGGCGCCACTTTGCAGAATACGGCGAATCCAACGATGTTAGATGCTGGCTATAAAGCGAATGTAATTCCTGGTTCGGCGAGTGCAGTAATTGATGGGCGCTTTCTCCCTGGTTATGAGGAGGAGTTGAATTCCACAATTCGCGCGATTATCGGACCTGATATTGCCATTGAAACGATCTCACACGATATTTCTCTGGAAGTTGATTTTGATTCTTCGTTAGTTGAAGCAATGAAAGCGGCGTTGCTTAGCCAAGATCCGGAAGGAATTCCAGTTCCGTACTTGATGAGCGGTGGAACAGATAACAAAGCGCTCTCTGATTTAGGAATTGTTGGATATGGATTCTCGCCTTTACGTCTTCCAGCTGACTTAGATTTTATGGCTTTATTCCATGGCGTAGACGAACGTGTTCCAATCGAAGGCTTGCGATTCGGAGTGCGCGTACTTTCGAATTTCCTAGAAAACGCTTAATTCAGATTTAACGCGAAATTTCGTCAAGAGCTGTATGTACAACTTCTGGAAGTGCGATCTCTTCACTGACCAAAATTCCACGCATCTGTGCACCGGTCCGCGCTCCAACTACAGCCGAAGTTACTCCAGGAAAATCTCTTACCCAGGCAAGTGCCACCTCTAGTGGTGAGTAACCAAGACCTTGCGCAGCAACACTGACCGCCTCGACTATTCGTCGTGATCTATCATTGAGATACGGCTCAATAAATGGTGCAAAGTGTGGCGTTGCCGCTCGTGAGTCGGCTGGTATTCCTTGTCTGTATTTGCCGGTTAGCGCACCACGACCAAGTGGTGACCAGGCTATAAAACCTCTATTTAGGTTGATCGAACAATCGAGTGCATCGTCTTCAACGCTGCGCGCAAGTAGCGAGAATTCGTTCTGCAACGATGTAATTGGAGCCTTTGCAGAATTAGCTTCTTGCAGTGAAATTGCACGTGCGCTCTGCCAACCGTTGAAATTTGAAATGCCCACATATCTGGCGCGACCGCTTGTGTAAGCCCAGTCAAGAGCTGAGAGCGAATCTTCCAAAGGAACTTTTTCATCCCAAATTTGAACCTGCCATAGATCAACATGATCTGTCCCTAGTCTTGCAAGAGATTGATCTAGTGCGGACATAAGAGTGGGTCTTGAAGCATCCGTCTTCAGAGAACCACTTTCGTATGTCACTCCA
>CAXNEU010000057.1:0-7118 GCA_964201705.1 Candidatus Planktophila sp.
TTCGCAAGATGTTTAGCTGGATCAAGACTTCTAATAAAGATGATTACAAAGAAGGCAGCGCATCACGTGGGTAAACCTGTTGTATTAATTGCTGAAGAGTTAAGTCCGGCAACGCTTGAAGCGTTAGGTCCGGATTTTGAAGTACGTAATTGCGATGGTGCAAACCGCGCTGAATTACTTACAGCTCTCGGCAAAGGTGTGGATGCGGTCTTGATTCGTTCTGCAACAAAGATGGATGCAGAAGCGATCGCTGCCGCAAAGGGCTTAAAGGTAATTGCACGCGCTGGTGTTGGTTTAGATAACGTCGATATTCCAGCAGCCACAACTGCTGGTGTGATGGTCGTTAACGCGCCAACTTCAAATATCGTATCTGCGGCAGAACTTGCGATTTCGCTATTACTCGCGTCAGCTCGTTTTATTTCTCCTGCACATGCCGCACTTCGCAATGGCAAGTGGGCAAGGTCGAAATACACAGGTGCCGAACTTTTCGAAAAGACTCTTGGAATTGTTGGCTTTGGTCGCATTGGTCAGTTAGTTGCCCATCGCATGCAGGCTTTCGGTATGAACGTTGTTGCTTATGATCCGTACCTTCAACCTGCGCGCGCTGCACAATTAGGCGTGGAGTTAGTTGACCTAGATACTTTGTTAACTCGCAGTGATTTCATAACTATTCACTTACCAAAGACTAAAGAGACGGCCAACTTAATCGGTGTTGAAGCGTTAAAGAAAGTTAAGCCTTCAGTTCGCATTATCAATGCAGCGCGAGGAGGCGTTCTTGATGAAGCAGCCCTTCACGATGCGATCGTCGAAGGTCGTGTGGCAGGTGCTGGGCTTGATGTTTATGTCACCGAACCTTGTACCGATTCACCGCTCTTCCAGCTCGATCAAGTTGTGGCAACTCCACATTTAGGCGCCTCAACTGATGAAGCACAAGAACGTGCAGGTATCGCGGTTGCAGTTTCGGTGCGTAAAGCACTTGCTGGAGAGCTTGTTCCGGATGCAGTTAACGTTAAAGGCGGAGCAATCCACGAAGAGATTCGCCCATCACTTCCACTTGTAGAAAAGATGGCGCAAATTGCAATTGCAATTGCGGGAGAACTTCCAACTAATCTCGATGTCCATGTTCGTGGAGATATCTCTGAACACGATTCATCAATCTTGGCGATCAGCGCCCTAAAAGGCGCGCTACTTGCAACCGGTGCCGAAGATGTTACATATGTAAATGCGCCTGGACTTGCAGCAGCCCGCAATCTCACTGCAACTTCTGATAGCGATCCGGTCAGCGCGGAATATCGCAGCATGATTTCGCTGCATTGTGCACTCAGCAATGGTAAGTCAATCACCGTTGATGGCACGTTGATGGGTATTCGCAAAGTGGAGAAGATCATTGCGATCGATGGCTTCGATTTAGATCTTCCGCCAGCCGAAAATTTACTCTTCCTTCGTTATTCAGATCGTCCCGGCGTCGTCGGTTCTGTCGGTAACGCACTGGGTAAGGCAAATATAAATATTGCAGGTATGCAGGTAGCTCGTGCAAGTGCTGGGGGCGATGCGCTGATGGCCATTACCGTTGACTCACCAGTTTCGGATGCGATCGTAAGTGCGGTTGCCAAAGAAACCGGGGCCGAACTAGTTCGCTCCGTAACTCTAGTGAATTAAGGAGAGGAAATCATGAAAAAGATAAACCTCGCAGTAATAGCCGGTGATGGCATCGGCCCTGAAGTTATTGCGCAAGGTATTCGCGTTCTAGATAAAGTCGCTGCTAAGCACGGGGTAACTTTCGATAAGACCGAGTACGACTTAGGCGCTGCATACTGGCATCGCACTGGCGAAGTTCTTCCAGACTCTGTAATGGCAGAACTTGCTAAATCAGATGTCATCTTGCTCGGTGCGGTCGGAGACCCAACTGTTCCAAGTGGAATTCTAGAACGTGGCCTGCTGCTAAAACTTCGTTTTGCATTTGATCATTACGTAAACTTGCGTCCAGCTCTATTGCGCCCAGGAGTAATTGGTCCGCTGGCGACCAAAGCTCCTATCGATTTCATTGTGATTCGCGAAGGAACTGAAGGCCCATATTCTGGAGCAGGTGGAGCACTTGCCGTCGGAACTGCAAATGAAATTGCAACCGAAGAGTCACTAAATACCCGCCGCGGCGCAGAACGTGTTATTCGCGATGCCTTTGCGCGCGCTGAAAAGCGTGATCGCAAGAAGCTAACTCTTGTTCATAAGAACAATGTTCTGGTTCACTCCGGAAGCCTCTGGACGCGCACCTTTGAAGAAGTCGCTAAAGAATTTCCAACTGTCACAACTGATTATTTACACGTCGATGCCGCTGCTATGTTCTTTGTAAATAGCCCAGAGCGCTTTGATGTAGTTGTTTCAGATAACTTATTTGGAGATATCTTGACCGATATCTCTGCAGCAATTTGTGGCGGAATCGGACTTGCCGCATCAGGCAATATCAATCCAACTCGTGCTTTCCCATCTATGTTTGAACCAGTACACGGTTCAGCCCCAGATATAGCAGGCAAGAATTTAGCTGATCCAACTGCAACGGTTATGTCAGTTGCAATGCTGATGGAGCATATGGGGCTAGAAGATGCCGCTCGCGAAATCGAAGCCGCAGTAAGTGCTGATTTACTTGCTCGCGGAGATAAGAAGCGAAGTACTACTGAAGTTGGAGATGCGCTCATAGCGCTACTTTAAAAATGAAGATAACCCTCAATCCAAGTGCTAAAGATGCCGCGGTTCGCGATGCATTGGTGGCTGAGAGTGGATTCGGCAAGTACTACACAGATCACATGGTTATCTGTGAATGGACCGAAAAAGATGGCTGGGCAGAACCGGAATTAATTCCATACGGCCCAATCTCACTTGATCCCGCAACGGCGGTCTTTCATTACGGCCAAGAAATTTTCGAAGGCATGAAGGCCTATCGCCAACCAGATGGTGGCATTGCTCTGTTTCGCCCTGAAGCAAATGCAAGACGCTTTGCAAAATCTGCAGCACGACTTGCACTTCCTGAAATGCCAGAAGCGCTCTTCTTGGAAACTGTTGAAACTCTTGTAAAGCAGGATGCTGGGTGGGTTCCCAATAAAGTTGGCGAATCCTTATATATACGTCCATTTATGATTGCTACTGAAGTTGGACTTGGAGTTCGACCATCAAATAAGGCAACTTACTTATTGATTGCGACACCAGCAGGTGCTTACTTTGATCCGTCAAAAGCAGTTTCTGTTTGGATTTCAACTGAATATGTTCGCGCAGCCCAAGGTGGCACCGGCGAAGCAAAGTGTGGCGGAAACTACGCCGCATCTCTTATCGCGCAAAAAGCTGCGGCTAAAGAAGGTTGTGATCAAGTTGTTTGGATCGATGCTATCGAGCGTAAATGGATTGAAGAAATGGGCGGCATGAACCTTTACTTTGTAAAAGGTAAAGGCGCAGATGCAACAGTCATTACCCCAAAGCTAACCGGCACTTTATTGCCAGGCATTACCCGTGATTCGATTCTTACTGCTGCAAAAGATCTGGGATACAAGACTGATGAAGTAATGCTTTCAATTGATGATTGGCGCGAAGGTGTCGCATCAGGTGAAATCACCGAAATCTTTGCTTGCGGTACTGCTGCAGTTGTTTCTCCAGTTGGCCAAGCCAAGAGCGCTATGGGAATTTGGGTCACCGGAGATGGGCAACCAGGTGTCATCACAATGCAGATCCGTAATCACTTACTTGCTATCCAGCACGGAACCACTGCTGATAAGCACAACTGGGTTAAGAGGGTTATCTAATGCCAGTATCAGATGCATTCCATATATATGACACCACCTTGCGCGATGGCGCACAGCAAGAAGGTCTAAATCTTTCTGTCCACGACAAGTTAACAATTGCTCGTCACTTAGATGATCTGGGTGTGGGCTTTATCGAAGGCGGTTGGCCAGGGGCTAATCCAAAAGATACTGAATTTTTTGCACTCGCTAAGAAAGAGCTAAAACTTAAGAACGCAACCTTTGTGGCATTCGGGGCAACTCGTCGCCCAAATGTAAAAGCCGCTGATGATGTTTTACTCGCTGCGCTGCGTAATTCTGGTGCCCCTGCCGTTACTTTGGTTGCCAAAGCAT
The DNA here is from genome assembly GCA_964201705.1 of Candidatus Planktophila sp. GTDB lineage: Bacteria > Actinomycetota > Actinomycetes > Nanopelagicales > Nanopelagicaceae > Planktophila. The sequence continues at coordinate 4,119 of CAXNEU010000057.1, forward strand.
TTGATCGCCACGTTGATCTAGCCTTAAAAACAACGTTGGAAGAGAACTTGGCGATGATCCGCGATTCAGTTTCACACTTGCGCCAAGAAGGCCAGCGCGTATTTTTAGACGCAGAACATTTCTTTGATGGCTATCGCGCAAATCGCGACTATGCCCTCGAAGTCATTCGCGTTGCAATGGAAGCCGGCGCTGATGTCGCTGCGCTCTGCGATACCAACGGTGGAATGTTGCCCGATGAAATTGCTGATGTAGTTCACGAGGTATTGACGGCAACTTCTGCTCGATTAGGAATTCATTGCCACAACGACACTGGTTGCGCAGTTGCTAACTCAATGGCTGCTGTTGCTGCGGGTGCCACTCACGTTCAAGGAACCTTAAATGGCTATGGTGAACGTACCGGCAATGCAGACCTGGTCACGATCATCGCTAACTTGGAGTTAAAGAAGAAGCAGTTAGTGCTGCCAGTAAATTCACTGCGCGAATCATTTAGAATCTCACATGCTGTCGCTGAAGTTACAAATGTTTCTCCTTCGGGGCGCCAGCCTTATGTTGGTTTTTCAGCTTTCGCTCACAAGGCCGGGTTGCACGCATCTGCAATCAAAGTTGATTCCGCGCTCTATCAACATGAAGATCCCTCATCAGTCGGAAACGATATGCGTATGTTGGTCTCTGATATGGCCGGGCGGGCATCTATCGAACTTAAATCGCAAGAACTCGGTGTAGATCTCGGGGGAGACCGCGAACTCGTTGGCCGAATTGTTGACCGCGTAAAGGAAATGGAATCACGCGGATTTACCTTTGAAGCAGCAGATGCCTCGTTTGAACTTTTACTTCACGAAGAAATCTCTGGCAAGCGTCCATCATTTTTTAAGATCAATCATTGGTTAACCACAGTAGAACGCGCGCAAGATCAGACAATTGTTACTAAGGCAGAAGTGACTGTTACTGCACAAGGGAAAGAAATATCTTGCGCCGGTTCAGGAAATGGACCAGTTAACGCCTTTGATAACGCACTTCGCTCTGGCTTAAAACAACTTTATCCAGAACTATCAATACTTGAACTTACTGATTACAAGGTTCGAATCCTTGAAGGCCGCTTGGGTACTGGTGCTGTCACTCGTGTACTTGTTGAAACTTCGGACGGTAAAGGTGAATGGAACACCGTTGGTGTTCACGAGAATGTGATCGCAGCATCGGCCATGGCGTTAGAAGATGCAGTTACCTTCGGCTTACTGCGCCAGGGGCGCAAACCCGAGTAACCTTTAATTTATGAGTCGCGCTGCCTTAGATGAAGTGCGCTCAGCGTTTGAGAGATACCTAGAAGCAGAACGTAACCTTTCGGTTCACACGATCCGCGCCTACCTCGGTGATCTCGACTCTTTCTTTGAACATTTGATCAGACTTGATTTGAGCGATTTAGCATCTCTTGAGCTTGCCCACATCCGCTCGTGGCTTGCCAACCAACAAGTTAAAGGGGGAGCGCGGACCACGCTTTCAAGGCGCGCAACATCAATTCGGTTATTTACAAAGTGGGCAACCAAAAAAGGTTATTTAGTAAAAGATGTCGGGGCGACTTTAGCAACCCCCAAAGGTGCGCGTACCTTGCCAGGTGTCTTAACTGTTGCAGATGCATCGCTGGCAATGGATGCAATGGCGGCGCGCGTTGGCGAAGAAGATGGTCCGATATCAAAGCGCGATGCGGCGATGTTAGAAATCTTGTATGCCTCAGGTGCACGCGTTTCCGAGCTCTGCGGTTTGGATCTAGAAGATATTGATTATGCGCGTCAGACAATTCGGGTATTAGGTAAGGGAAACAAAGAGCGCACTATTCCGATTGGCAATCCGGCGATGCGCGCTCTGGAATCTTGGTTAAAGAATGGAAGAGAATCTCTGGTTGGCGCAAATTCAGAGCGCGCAGTATTTCTCGGAGCGCGTGGCAAGAGAATTGATCAGCGCACCGTTCGCACCATGGTTTATCACGCACTTGCTGCCCTTGAAGGTGTAGATAAGATGGGCCCACACGCACTGCGTCATTCTGCAGCGACGCATTTATTGGAAGGCGGTGCAGATTTACGTACTGTCCAAGAAATATTGGGACATGCATCACTTGCCACAACTCAGATCTATACCCACGTATCGACTGAAAGGCTACAAAAAGCTTTTAAGCAAGCCCATCCCCGCGCCTAGTTGATCGGAGTTCAGGCCCTAGGTGGGGATTTAGCACCCCTGGCGGACAGGTAAGATTTCCCCTGCACCTTAGTTATTCGGGAACGAAAATTATGGTGACATCTCAGCACTTATGTATGAACTGTTTTGCAGGGAATACAAGCCACTTCGGTCCAACCTTATTAAGAAATTACTAAGAGCGGTCGGCGTTGTAGGTGCGACGGGCCTAACAAATAGTTAAGCCACTAACCGATCAGGTTTGCTGCGCTGTGCGCGTAAACCTAAGAAAGAGAGCGCTGCCATGGCAGTAGTAACAATGCGAGAACTCCTCGACAGTGGAGTCCACTTCGGACATCAGACACGTCGTTGGAATCCAAAGATGAAGCGTTTTATTTTCACCGAGCGCAACGGCATCTACATCATCGATATCCAGCAATCACTTGCACTTATCGATCAAGCATATGAATTTGTAAAGGACACCGTCGCAAAGGGCGGACACGTTCTATTTGTTGGAACTAAGAAGCAAGCACACGAACCGATCATGCAGCAGGCAGCACGCGTTTCAATGCCAACTGTCACTGAGCGCTGGTTAGGCGGAATGCTTACTAACTTCCCAACTGTTTACAAGCGCATTCAGCGTCTTAAAGAACTTGAAGCCCTTGAGAATGCAAATGATCTTTTGCTGACCAAGAAAGAACTTCTTGTACTTCGCCGCGAACGCGAAAAACTATTTAAGAACCTAGACGGTATTCGCCACATGACCAAGTTGCCTTCAGCGATCTGGGTGGTTGATACCAAGAAAGAGCACTTGGCTGTCGCAGAAGCAAAGAAACT
>CAXNEU010000058.1:0-7108 GCA_964201705.1 Candidatus Planktophila sp.
TTGAAAGCGGCGATATAGCGCTGGATGCGAAGAAGTTACTTTCAATCTTGGCCGATATGGGAGCAACTGGAAAAACTGATGAAGTTGTTAAAGTCCCTGGAATCACAACTCGCCTGCTTGTATTCACTGGACTAGGAGAACATAAGCCAGCACTCGAAGATGAGGTACTTAGGCGCGCAGCCGGCGCAGCAGCGCGAGCTCTTTGTGGAAGTTCAAGTGCAACGATTTCACTCCCCGCGAAAAAAGTCTCATCACTGGAGGCAATCGCCGAGGGCGTCCTATTGGGTTCGTACGTGTTCAATAAATTTCGCGTCGACTCTATGTCTGAACGTAACCCAAGTTTAAAGTCTGTCACTATTCATTCAAAACAAGCAGCCAGCACAGGAGCAAAAGATGCGATCAAGCGCGCCAGCATCATCGGTCAGTATTCAGCGCTAACCCGCGATTTAATCAACACTCCCCCGAGTCACTTAAATCCAGATTCATTCTGTAAAGAATTTACAAATTTAGTTAAAAAAGCGGGTGGTGCTACAGCGGGTTTGAAGATTTCAGTAATGAATGAGTCTCAACTGAAAAGTAAAGGCTACGGCGGAATTACTGCGGTAGGACAAGGTTCGGCAAATCCACCAAGGTTGCTACACATTTCTTATCGCCCTGTAAAAGCTAAGGCGAAGAAAACATACGCCTACGTTGGCAAGGGAATTACCTTTGATTCTGGTGGGTTGGCGCTAAAGCCTGCCGCCGGAATGGAAGCTATGAAATCTGATATGTCTGGTGCCGCAGCTGTTTGCGCAGCGACAATTGCAATTGCAATGATGAAACTTCCAGTTGCAATTGATTGCTATGCACCACTTGCTGAAAATATGGTGAGCGATAATGCAACCAGACCAAGTGACATAATCACAATGTATGGCGGCAAAACTATTGAAGTTCTTAATCCAGATGCCGAAGGTCGACTAGTTCTCGGTGATGCGCTAGTTAGGGCGCAAGAAAATAAATCACTTGATGGAATAGTTGATGTGGCAACTCTTACCGGTGCACAAGTTGTTGCTCTCGGAACACGGACTGCTGCAATCATGACTAATAACCAAGAATTTAGTGACCACTTCTTTGCAGTTAGTAAAACGGCTGGCGAAGCTTTTTGGCCAATGCCATTGCCAGTTGAACTTCGCGCATCACTGGATTCACCAGTTGCGGATATGGCAAATATCGGAGAGCGAATGGGCGGAATGCTGGTAGCCGGTCTCTTCCTTAAAGAATTTATTTCACCAGAATTACCTTGGCTCCACCTTGATATTGCAGGCCCTGCCTATAACGAGGGAGAGCCATATGGCTATACGCCAGTTGGTGGAACGGGTATGGCCCTTAGATCTTTGGTCGCCCTTGCTCAATCTGCCGCAATTTCGTAATCGCAGGGCTGAACTGGCAAGATAGGCTCATTCGGTAGATTGCATTACGAAGGAGCGCGCACAGGTGTCCAACTTTGATCTCGTAATTTTAGGTGGCGGCAGCGGCGGATACGCAGCAGCCCTACGCGGTGCCCAACTCGGCTTAAGCGTCGCCTTGATCGAAGCAGACAAACTCGGCGGAACTTGCCTTCATCGCGGATGTATTCCGACAAAGGCGCTTTTGCATGCAGGCGAAATTGCGGATGGCACGCGCGAGGCAAGCCACTTTGGCATCAACGCCACTTTTAACTCAATTGATATGACGGGCGTAAATTCTTATAAAGATGGCGTCATCACAAAACTCCATAAAGGTCTGCAAGGTTTAGTTAAATCTCGCAACATCACCTTTATTGAGGGACACGGAAAGCTTGTCACTAAAGATACTGTCGAAGTAAATGGCACGAAGTACACCGGAAAAAATATTGTCTTAGCCACTGGTTCTTACGCTAAAACACTTCCGGGTTTAGATATCGATGGAAAGCGCGTGATGACTTCTGAGCACGCGATTAAGTTGGACTACGTGCCTAAGAGCGTCATTGTTCTCGGTGGCGGCGTCATTGGATGCGAGTTTGCCTCTGTTTGGAAATCTTTCGGCGCCGAAGTCACCATTATCGAAGGGCTTCCACGTCTGGTTGCACTAGAAGATGAATCTTCGAGCAAGCAACTAGAACGCGCTTATCGCAAACGCGGCATTAACTTTGAACTTGGTGTTCGCTTTAAATCTCACGCAGTCACCGCCGATGGCGTGAGCGTTACTTTAGAAGATGGAAAAACTTTTAGCGCCGAAGTACTTCTCGTTGCAGTAGGGCGCGGCCCAGTTTCAGCGAACTTAGGCTATGAAGAACAAGGAATAAAGATGGACCGCGGTTATATCTTGGTCGATAACAAGTGCCGCACTAACGTCCCAGGAATTTGGGCAGTTGGCGATCTAATCCCAACGTTGCAGCTAGCGCATGTCGGGTTTGGTGAAGGAATTCTTGTAGCTGAAGAGATTGCCGGACTTAATCCCCGACCAATAAATTACGACGGCGTTCCACGTGTTACATATTCTGAGCCAGAAGTTGCTTCAGTAGGTTTAACAACTGCCCAAGCAAAAGAGCGTGGATTTGATGTCGTTGAACTCAATTATGACTTAGCTGGAAACGGTAAAGCACAAATTCTGCGCACAGCCGGATCAATCAAACTGGTTTCGCAAAAAGGTGGTCCAGTACTTGGAATCCACATGGTCGGTGCGCGCGTCGGAGAACTTCTTGCCGAAGCACAACTAATCTTTAATTGGGAAGCATCAGCTGATGATGTAGCACCTTTGATCCATGCTCACCCAACGCTTTCTGAAGCAATGGGTGAAGCGCACATGGCACTTGCCGGCAAACCATTACACGCTCACGGTTAATTAAGGAAAAGGAAAAACTATGACTTTCTCAGTAACGATGCCCGCACTTGGTGAAAGTGTCAGCGAAGGAACAGTCACACGTTGGCTAAAAGCCGAAGGCGACCACGTTGCAATGGACGAGCCGCTCCTTGAAGTATCAACCGACAAAGTTGATACCGAAATTCCTTCACCTGTTGCTGGCACACTGCAAAAGATTGTTGTTGGAATTGATCAGACGGTTCCGGTTGGTGCCGAACTTGCGATAATCGCAGACGGTGCTGCACCTGCTTCTACACCTGCACCCGCAGCACCTGTAGCGGCTGCACCTGTTACTCCTCCTCCTCCTCCAGTTGTCGCTGCACCTGCCGCACCAGCTGCGAGTAGCGCTGGAACAATTATTACTATGCCCGCACTTGGTGAGAGCGTCAGTGAAGGTACTGTCACTCGATGGTTAAAGGGCGTTGGCGATAGCGTTGCTGTTGATGAAGCGTTACTAGAAGTTTCTACAGATAAAGTTGATACCGAAATTCCTTCACCTGTAGCCGGAACCATTATTTCTATCGATGTTCCAGTAGATACAACTGTTCCTGTTGGCGCGCGTCTGGCTGTAATTGGTGGTGCGGGGGCAGCCTCCGCTCCAGTAGCACCAGCCACACCTGCGCCAGTAGTTGCAGCGCCAGTAGTTGCAGCGCCAGTAGTTGCAGCACAACCACTTGATGCTTACGTAACTCCAATCGTGCGCAAACTTGCTTCAGAACTTGGCGTAAATCTTGCAAGCATTACCGGAACAGGTGTGGGCGGCCGTATTCGCAAAGAAGATGTGCAATCTGCTGCGCCAAAGGCTGTGCCACCCGCTGTTGCTGCAACGCCTTCAGTTTCAACACCTGCAACACCTACAACACCTGCAGCTCCTGCGCAACGCAGCACAACAATCGTCCCTGTTTCACCACTGCGCGGAACCACGGTAAAAATGTCACGGCTTCGTAAAGTTATCGCGGCACGAATGGTCGAATCTCTGCAAGTTAGTGCACAATTAACAACTGTTATTGAGGTTGATGTTACAAAGATTGCACGCTTGCGCGATCGCTCGAAAGCAACCTTTGAAGCTCGCGAAGGTGTAAAACTCTCCTTCTTGCCATTCTTCGCAGTATCAGTATGCGAAGCGCTGAAGCAGCATCCAGTGCTTAACTCATCCGTTGAAGATGATCAGGTTATTTATCACGGTGCAGAGCACTTAGGCATCGCAGTCGACACAGAACGCGGACTCTTAGTACCTGTTATCCATAGCGCCGGTGATTTAAATATGGGCGGAATCGCTCGTAAGATTTCTGACCTTGCCGCGCGCACTCGTGAAAATAAAGTAACGCCAGATGAACTCGGCGGCGGAACATTTACGCTGACAAATACCGGCAGCCGTGGTGCACTATTTGATACGCCAATTATTAATCAACCACAAGTAGCCATCCTTGGTTTGGGAGCAGTTGTAAAGCGTCCAATGGTGGTCAAAGGCGAAGATGGCGGCGAAACAATTGCTATTCGTTCAATGGTCTACTTGGGACTTTCTTATGATCATCGCGTAGTTGATGGTGCAGATGCTGCAAGATTCTTGGTTACCCTGAAAGAGCGCCTCGAAGGCGGCGCTTTTGAATCGGATCTAGGTCTGTAGCTTTTATGGCTGTGGCTCAAAGAATTGCCGTCACCGGTGCATCCGGATTAATCGGAAGCGCTCTTGTTGGATATTTAAAGTCTGAAGGACACACTGTGCAACGTTTAGTACGGCGCGCAACAGTTGCCCCTGATGAAATTAGATGGGATCCAAAGACGGGTTATGTAGATATCGAAGCACTGCGTGGAGTAGATGCAGTAATCCATCTCGCTGGAATTGGTGTTAGTGATAAACGTTGGACTAAGCGATTTAAATCAGAGATCTTGAATTCCCGCTTGCTAGGCACAACAACCATTGCAAATGCCGTAGCCGAGGTAAAACCACAAGTTTTTATATCAGCCAGCGCAATAGGTTGGTATGGAGATTCTGGCAATCGCGCTGTTGTAGAAAGTGATTCAGTTGGTAATGACTTTCTAGCTGCGGTTTGCCGCGAATGGGAAAGTGCAGCAGATTTAGCGGCAGATGTTCGCACGGTAAAGCTTCGTACTGGATTAGTACTTGATCCAACAGGAGGAGCGCTCGGGCGAATGTTGCCGCTCTTTAGATTTGGGCTTGGCGGAAAGTTGGGTTCAGGCAAGCAATGGTGGTCTTGGATAACTCTGCACGATGTTGTGCGCGCCATTGTTTTCTCGCTGGAAAAGAAGATCTCAGGTCCAGTTAATCTCACATCACCAAACCCGGTTACAAACCAAGAATTCACCGCTGCGCTAGCGCGTGCGATGAATAGACCTGCTCTTTTTCCTGCACCAGCGATTGCCTTGAAAATTGCACTTGGCGGGTTTTCTAGTGAAGTGCTTGGCTCAAAGAAGGTTATGCCAAACGCGCTAACTGAGGCAGGTTTTAATTGGAATTACCCACATATTTCAACGGCGCTGCAAGCTCTCGTCGAGCAATAACTCTTCTGCTGCCAAACGGCCTGCAAGTAGTGCGCCATTTTGTGAAGGCGAAGTTAAATAATCACCTGCGCGATAAATATTTTCACTAACACGCAAACTCCTAGCCTCGGTCGCGCCTGGGGCAAAAAGTGGAAGCGCAGAGTGAATTTCATACTTGGCTAAGAATCGCCACTCCCCCGTAGATCTGCCCCACATATGTGCTAGATGTCGACGAACTTCTGATTCAGAAGCGGATGAAATAGTTGTGGAAGAAATTAGCGACTGCCCCTTTGGTGCATATCTTGTGGATAGATTTGAAATTACGATGGAGTTAACCACTGGTCCACGATGTTGCGAATCAAGAGCCAATTGCGCCTTGTCAGAAGGTGCCTTATCGGTGGCGTGATACCAAGTTATTGAACTCAATAACGGGGTTACTTGATCAGAAGCTAAGAGCTGACCAGCGGTTGTTAGATCGGTTGCCAAAATTATCTTCCTGGCAAGAAATTCTCCGTTCTTTGTTATCACGGAGTTTTCACGAATTTCTTCTACTCGAGTATTCAATTGCAAGTTTTTAATTCGCTTGGCTAACGCAAGCGGAAGAGCGCTTACGCCATCTGCGGGAATACCCGATCTGCCGGATACGAAGCTGCCGATGATCTCTCTGCCAACTACTGCGCTGACACGTGAAGGATCGGCCAGAAATACTCCTTGCAAAAAAGGCTTCAATACTTTCCGATAAAGATCACCCGTGCCACAGCGCAGTAAATGTGCTTCGACGCTCTCCGCTTGAAGTGGTTTAGAAAGTAAATACTTTAAGAACGATAACTTGGAAGCTAACGATCCGGACTTGGGAGAAAAAGCGGAGAAGAAAGCGTTCCGCGGATCGCCAAGGTTTACGTAATCAGAATCAAATGAGATGCGAACCGAACGCGGGGCTTGCTTAAAATCCAGCTCACGCTCAATCCCCCAGTGTTTTACTTCCGGATAATTCATATTAAGCAATTGAAATCCGAAATCGAGAATGAAACCATCAATCAGGTCGCTAGCGACGCGGCCACCTGGTCTTTCTGATGACTCAAGAACGGTGACTTCAGCGCCGGCATCTTGCAAAGTTAGAGCAGCGCTTAGTCCAGCAAGGCCGGCACCAATTACTACATACATCTATTTCAAATTACTTATTTTGTAATTTAGAAGGCCACCAGATTTTCGGTCCTATGTCGTGCACCAAGGCTGGAACCAAGACGGAGCGAACAATGATGGTGTCTAGTAAAACTCCAAAGGCAACTGCAAAGCCAAGTTGGGCAAGTGGAACCAGCGGAAGAAGTCCGAGAACGGCGAATGTGGCGGCTAAGACGATTCCAGCAGAGGTGATTACTGCACCAGTAACTGTGACGCCCTTGATAACTCCAGCGCGTGTTCCGATCTTGGCACTTTCTTCTCTGACTCGCGTCATAAGGAAGATGTTGTAATCAATTCCAAGTGCCACCAAGAATATAAATGCAAATAGTGGGACTGAATTATCGCCACCGGCAAAACCAAATATGTGATTAAAGACCAACGCGCAAACTCCAAGAGTTGCGAAGTAGCTGAGAACTACCGTACCCAGTAAGAGTATTGCGCTAAGAATGCTGCGGAGTAGAACTCCAAGAATGATCGTTATCACCAATAAGATAATTGGAATTATTGTTTTATTGTCGCGATTATTTGCGGTGCGCACATCAAAGTAAACTGCGCTTGTTCCTCC
>CAXNEU010000059.1:0-6894 GCA_964201705.1 Candidatus Planktophila sp.
GCTGACTTCTTCTTCAAGGGGTTCTTCTTCTCCATATTTATAGTCGCATCCCTTATGTATACATGTGCTTTGCCAGCACACCGACGAAGGATAGGTTGCGGTACTTCTCGTTAAAATCTAAGCCATAACCAACAACAAAGTCAGGTGGAATATCGAAGCCGACATATTTGCAATCAACTTCAACTTTAGCTGCTTCTGGTTTACGTAAAATTGCAAGAATTTCTACCGATGCTGCACCACGTGACATCAAGTTAGCGCGCAACCAAGAGAGCGTTAAACCAGAGTCAACAATGTCTTCTACGATCAAAATATTGCGACCGGTGATATCGCGATCTAAATCTTTCAGGATGCGGACCACGCCACTTGATTTAGTGCCAGAACCATAAGATGAAACCGCCATCCAATCCATATCGATATGGCGTTGCATCGCACGAGTTAGATCTGCCATTGCCATAATCGCACCTTTAAGAACACCGACTAAGAGCAAGTCACGATCTTTGTAATCAGCATCAACGCGCGCTGCAAGTTCAGCAACTTTTGATTGCAGTTCTTCTTGAGTAACGATCACGCGTTCAATATCTGTGCCGACAGCAGCTAGATCCACTTAAGGACTCCTTAAATATCAAATCTCTTGGGGAGATTTATGGGCGGGCTAAGAGCGAAAGTCTGCCCGAAATCCGAGCAACCTTCACACCACCCGGCAGGCTCGCCTCCCCTTGGCCACGCCAAGAAGTGATCAGCGCCTCGACGCCAGAGAGGTGATCTGCGCTCACGGAGCCGTTGGGCGCTCCTGCAGCGTAGATTGCGGCTCGAAGTACACGAGAGCGGATAGCCCGGGGCAGCTCGGCTAAAGCCGCGCAATCTAGATCACTTAAATCAACTCGCGAGATAACTGCCTGAGCCATCTCATCTAAAGCATCGGCATCATCGCGCAAAATTGCCGCGCTTCGTGCCAGCGCTGCTGCAATACCGGGGCCAATCTCTTCTTCCATTACCGGCATAACTTTATTTCGCACACGCACTCGAGAAAACTTTTCATTTGCATTATGCGGATCATTCCAGGCAGTTATTGCTGCTTCATCACATGCAGCAACTGTTTGCAATCTTGTTAATTGTAAAAATGGACGTGCATATTTTCCATTGACCGTTGCCATACCAGATAAAGATCGAGTACCAGAGCCGCGCGTTAAACCAAGTAAAACAGTTTCTGCCTGATCATCTCTGGTGTGTCCTAAGAAAATTTGTGTTGCTCCATAAGCATGCGCAATCGAATCTAAAGCGGCATACCTTGCAGTGCGTGCATCTGCTTCAGTTCCAGATTTTTCTACAACCACAACTTTTTCAATTATTACTTCTTGGTATCCCATCGACTTTAATTGTTCTTGTACTTTCTTGGCTTGATCACCTGATCCTGTTTGTAATTGATGATCAATTGTTACGGCAATTAAAGTGATTGCTAAATCCGGTGCTTCTTTAATTAGCGCGTATGCGAGTGCGAGTGAATCAGCGCCTCCCGAAATTGCAACAATCGCAGAATCTCCAGCAGTTAAATTCTCAAGAAATGGTCGAACTGCATTACGAAGATCTAGCAGCGCCGAAGTCATGGGCCAACTCTAGACCCGACCACCGAAAGGCATAAGTCCCTTGACGCTATAGATACTGGAGTAAAGCAGGCCTTTATCTTTTGAATTCGCCTCCCACATCATTCCGTTACCTGCATAAATTGAGATGTGGTGAATTGATGAAATCGTTCCTTTATAAGAGTAGAAAAGCAGGTCGCCGGGAACTAGCTCATCTAATGAGACATGTTTTGTGTAACCAGCATAAAGTGAGGAGTTAAGGCGATCCCAGTTAGGCCAACCAAGTCCTGCAGATCTATATGCGGCATAGACAAGACCAGAACAGTCAAATGCATTCGGTCCCTCGTCACCCCAGATATATGGCTTACGCGCTAAGACTTGTTTCTTTGCAAAGGCCACCGCAACTGCGCGTTGCGCTTCGGTTGTTCGAGAATTCGAACGTCCCTTGAAGCCTGTGTTGGGCCATACTTTTTTCTGCCCACCGGTATTAGCAGCAGTATTTGCCAGACTTTCTTCAAGTAATGCCAATGCACGTTGTTGTTCAAGGGTTATGCGAACTTTTTTTGCACTGGCTAATTCTTTCGCTAACTTATCTTGAATTGCTTGTAACTTATCAACTTCTTTTTGTTGCAGCGCTTTGGCATCATCAGCAACTTTCTTTGCTGACGCAACTTTTGCAGTTGCCTTTTCTTGAGCAATTTTTGCTTCATCCGCTTTTGCTTTGGCAGCGCGCGCGATCACTTCAGCCGCTTTATAGCGATCCAACGCTATCGAATTCTGCGCTCCTAATTTATCTAGCGTTGTAATTTGATCAATTAAATCTTGTGGACCGTTAGAGCTCAGCAAGGGCTCGATTTCAGTTAGTGAACCACCCATAATGTATGCACTCGCGGCCATCTTTCCAATTACACGATGAGCGGCCGAAACTGCTTGTTGTGTTTCAAGCGCATACGCCGCAGCAGCGACCGCAGCAGTTGTTGCGACCGCTAGCTCTCTCTTTGCTTTTACATACAGCCCTTGCGCAGCGTTTGCCTTTGCTGTCAACGAACGTAAAGTTTGATTGGCCGCCGCCAATTTCTTTGCCGCCGCATCTGCCACCTTCTTCTTCGCGGCTTCTGCTTTCTTTGCCGCCTCAATTTGCGCCAGGGTCGGCTTTGGCGTCGCCGCGATTGCAGGGGTAGTCGAAAGCGTTAGCCCGAAAATAATGGCTAACGCTGCGGCTTTACTGCGATGCGACACAAAACCCCCAACAAGTAAGGCCTTAAGAATAAATCAGTTATCTGAGTAACTTCGGAGATTGCCTCAAGTGTCGCTAGTTGCTTACATCTCTCTTGGTAAATAGAACCGTTGCTATGACCAAGGCAACGCTGACATAAATCGCCGACAGAGATAGCGCGTGAGAATACGAAACGTTTTGGCTACCGCCGGTTGCGATTGTTGAAAGCTGATTTCCAGGCAACCAATTTAAGGTGCTGGATTTGAGCGCACCGACAATGTTTTCGATAATTAATAACCAAAGAACGCCAAGTGAAATCGAACTAATTGGTGAGCGAAGAATTATTCCCAAGACCATTCCGATGATTCCAAACCCAAGAATTGATAGAAAGACATTTAAAAGTGTTTTGGCGATTTCTAGACGACCATCACCGTTAAACCAGAGCTCAGTACTTACATTCTTGCCCCCGGCGAGTGCGTATGAGACCCCGATAGATATAATGGCACTGACCAAGGTCATAACCATCGCGAAAGTTTTCATAGAAGCTAACTTGCCTATCAAAATTCTGATTCGGCCAGGTTGGCGAACTAAAAGATTTCGTAGAGTTCCAAGTGAATATTCTTGCGCAGTCTGGGCTGCAAAAACGCAGAGTGCGACGATTCCGAGAAGTCCACCAATGCTTGAGAAAGATTGCGTAGCGCCGTTAGATAAAGAGAGCATCTCGCGCGTAATGCGGACCCCGCGGTCGCCATTTCCCTGTGGTGAGTCAATCATTAGAAAAAGTACCGAGGAGACAAGAACGCTAAAGAACGAGACTGCGCCTAACGTGCCCAATAGCAAAGTCGGGCGGCGTAACTTTCGCCATTCGGCGAAGAAAATTCGGATGATGCTGCGAATCATTTCTGATCTCCTGTCAGCTCAAAGAATGTTTCTTCTAGGTTGGGCATCTGCGGTGATAATTGAGTTATCAAAATTCCACTTTCAAATGCTAATTTATTTAAAACTCCCGCCCATTCGGCTGGTCCTTCGATGTGTGCAGTCCCATCGCGCTTATGCGCTTTATGACCTGCATTTTGCGCTATCTCAATTATTTTCTGTAAATCCTCTTCGCGTTCTGTTTTAACAATCATAAATGGCTGTTGTTGATCAAAAAGTTCTTGAATTGGTCCGGCAAAAACTACTTCGCCTTTTCGTAACATCACTAAGTATTCACTGATTAGTTCTAGCTCAGATAATAAGTGAGAGGAGACAAAGACGGTGGTTCCGTTATCTGCAAGAGAGCGCAGTAATTGGCGGATTTCTTGTATACCTTCAGGATCTAATCCATTGGTTGGTTCGTCAAGAATTAACAATTTTGGATTTGGAAGTAGCGCTGCGGCAATTCCTAAGCGCTGCTTCATTCCCAATGAATATGTCTTGTACTTTGATTTTCCGCGATCGGCTAAACCAACTTGTTTTAGTAACTGATCGACACGTTCTTGCGGAAAACCGCCAAGCGTTGCCAGTACTCGTAAATTCTCGGCACCAGATAGCGCAGGGTAGAAAGCAGGGCCTTCAATCATTGCGCCAACGCTAGATAAATATTTATCAGGCGAAGTAATTGGCTCACCAAGTATTTGGCCATTGCCTCCCGTAGGCGTGATCAGGCCAAGGAGCATTCGAATCGTGGTCGTTTTACCCGCGCCATTTGGACCAACAAACCCACAAATAGTTCCGAGCGGAACTTCAAATTTTGCGTGTGAGACTGCAAGCCCGGTGCCATATTTCTTGCTCAGATCATCAACTGAGATCGCTAGTTTGGACATGTATTGAATATAGCAATTGCACCTTAGAATTATCGGTGTGAGTAATGAGACCTGGGGCTATCAGCCACGCAATCAGAGGCCAGCGCCAGATTGGGAATTAAATCCCCAGACTGATGCGGTGCGCGCAGGCTTGGCTCGCTCTGGATTTGGTGAAACTTCTGAAGCGCTTTATTTAAATAGCGGATTTACATATTCATCTGCGCAAGAAGCCTTCGATTCATTTGCAGATGAAACAGATCATTACCTATATAGCCGATTCCACAACCCAACTGTTGAGATGTTTGAAAAGCGTTTAGCTGCAATTGAAGGCGCAGAATATTGCATTGCAACTGGATCTGGAATGTCGGCCATGTTTGCATCGATTGCTTGCATGGTCAGCGCGGGCGATCACATCGTTGCATCTGCTGCAATGTTTAGTTCTTGCCACGTTGTGCTCACTGAAATTTTGCCTAAGTGGGGCGTAACTGTTGATTTAGTTCGAGGAAACGATCCCGCGAAATGGGCTGCGGCACTTAGCAAGCCCACGAAGGTTGTTTTCATTGAATCCCCAAGTAATCCACTTATGGAAATTGTTGATATTCGCATGGTCAGCGATCTTGCCCATAAGGTTGGTGCAACAGTAATCGTAGACAATGTAATGGCCTCACCTGTTTTACAAAAGCCACTTCAACTTGGCGCGGATGTAGTTATGTACTCGGCTACTAAACATATTGATGGACAAGGTCGCGTACTCGCTGGCGCAGTTCTTGGTTCTTTTTCTTATATCCACGAATATTTAATTCCATTTATCCGCCACACTGGTCCAACGCTTAGCCCATTTAGTGCATGGGTGCTTTTGAAATCTCTGGAAACTATGGAGTTGCGAGTACAAAGAATGTGCCAGAACGCACAAGCTATCGCTGAATTCTTTGAGACTCGCAAGGAAATTAAATCGGTTAAATATCCTGGTCTAAAATCTCATCCTAATTATGCAATTGTGCAAAAACAGATGAGCGGTGGAGGAACCACAATTGGTATCGAGTTTGTGGGTAGTCAGAAAGATGCCTTTAAATTTATGGATTCCCTGCGAATTATCGATATCTCAAATAACTTGGGCGACAGCAAATCCCTCATCACTCATCCAGCTTCAACAACTCACCGTCGCCTATCGCCAGAAGTTCAGGCGGAAATGGGTATTACACCTTCAGTATTGCGCCTGTCAGTTGGCCTAGAACACGTGGATGATTTGATTAAAGATTTAACTCAAGCCTTTAAGAGCTGAGCAGCCACTAGCAATACTGATAACAAACTCAAATAACTTATTGACCAATTAAAAATCTTTCCTGCAGTTTTTTCGTAATTTTCAGATTTCTCATCAAGGCCGCGAAGCTGTAGCGCAAATACAATACCTAAGATCAAATTTGCTGCTTGTGCCCATAATTGCAGATCTGCATTTATAAACAAAGCAATCGATGAAGCAATCATCGCAATCGTGTACACCCACATCTGGCGCAGTAAATGGGTCTTGGTTGCTACAACTGGCAACATCGGAATACCCGCCGCGGCATAGTCATCTTTATATTTAATCGCCAGCGCCCAAAAATGCGGTGGTGTCCAGAAAAATATAAGTAGAAAAAATGACCAGGCAGTTACTGAAAGTGAATTAGTAACTGCAGCCCATCCAATTAGCGCAGGCATACAGCCAGCAGCCCCACCCCAGACAATGTTCTGCGGGGTCCGTCTCTTTAGTGCAATTGTGTAAACAAGGACATAAAAAGCGATTGCAATAAAAGTTAGTAGCGTTGCCAGCGTGGTTGTGTAAATTTGAAATATGGCTAGCGAAAGTAACCCTATAAATGTTGCAAATAAAGTTGCTTCTCTTTTATTTAATACACCAGTTGCAAGCGGACGTTTAGCGGTTCGCTTCATTAACTTATCTGATTCAGATTCAATAACCATGTTAAAAGCGTTTGCACTTCCGGCCGCCAAAGTTCCACCAATTAAAGTTGCTATCGTTAGTGAAAGAGAAGGCAATCGACCTTCGGCTAAGACCATCGCTGGAAGAGTTGAAACCAACAGGAGCTCAACTACGCGCAATTTCATTAGGTCTACATATCCGCGAACTTTTGCGGTGAGATTTAAGCGTGAACTGGCCGGCACAGGGCAAGATTACTCAGCATTAATGAGTCGTGTTCTCATGATCTTCTAAGGATGCTCGCCTATCGTGCGTAATGAAGAAAGGGATATGACAAATGACACCTCCAAATAAGCCCGAATGGATGCGACTAGCGGAAACTGATTCTGCGCCGCAAGT
>CAXNEU010000060.1:0-6751 GCA_964201705.1 Candidatus Planktophila sp.
GGCACTATATAAAGGACCCCCCACGCACCCATCAGAGCGCGCCTACCCTTGCTGTATTCCTACCCTGGGGGAGTTCAGCGCGGTAATGCCGCGTGAGGGATCTGGCGTAATCATAGTTATTACCCCGTTACCCTTAGCCAGTCGGGAGCAATCCCGCCAGGAGGATTCGCATAGCGGCCGAGTGCGCACGCTTGGAAAGCGTGTAAAGGGCAACCTTTCGAGGGTTCAAATCCCTCATCCTCCGCCACATACAGGAATTTAGAAAGCCTATTTGCAATAATCGCTCTTCTTTTCAAATTTGCCATCACGACCTGGTAGTAAATTCACTATCGCACTGTCAGCTTGAGGCAATGAATTTAGCCAACATATACCGTAAGAATCTGCTGGATATTGAGAATGAGCGCTAGCCCAGGCAGGATCTTTCGATGCTTCATTTTTCTGACGCGTATCATAAACGCCAAAATCTACAGAGACATTATTGAGGAAACCAACTTCCGTAGCGATCACTTCACCGACTGTTACAGGGACGGGCGGATTTACTAAGTCAGTACGAGTGTCTTCCTTTATCGGAAACGCATTAACTATCGCCTCAAATTTCGCGGTCAATTTTCTTAAATGATCAAATCGGAACGAAACTCCACAATCTCCATCAAACTCAAAGAGATACTGAATCTCTCCCATCTCTCGATAACGAACAACACGGTTAACTTTGCCATTTAGTGGAATCTTCACTGTTACCAAATTATCGGTCGCATTATCAAAACCAAAACCACCATGCGCTTTGTAATTTCCACCGCGCTCTTGCCCCGGATAAAGAATCGATGTCACCTTTGATAGGTCAACCGGCGTTTGAAGAAGTGGAGTTGGACATGGTGGCACTTGAGTGGCCCTTGCACTTGGAGATGGGGATGCCGTTGCGGTCGGTGAAGTGCTCTTAGTGCCTACTCCTTTACTCCAAACATATTTCTTACCGCTTTTGATACAGGTGTACTTGATCCCTGCGGATGTACTGATCTGGCCAAGCTTTTTACAAGTAGTGCCTGGTTTTACCGCTGCTGTTGCATTTGAAAGGTTTAGCGTAAAAACCAAGCATCCAATCACTATGGTTGCAATCATCCGCTTCATACTTCCAAGAATAACAATGAGAGCGCAACACGAATAGAGGTTTGGAACGGGAAATTACTAAGGATCGAGAGGATAAATCCCTCGCCCACCGCACTAAAAGTTAAATCTCGACCCCGATGTATTTGGTCTCGAGGAATTCGTGGATGCCATCGAAGCCGCCTTCGCGGCCTAAGCCCGATTGCTTAACGCCACCAAATGGTGCCGCTGGATCTGAAATCAAGCCACGATTGATTGCAACCATTCCAGATTCAATCGCTTCCGAGATTTGAATCGCGCGCTTTAGATTTTCTGAGTACACATAACTAATTAGTCCGAAGTCAGTGCTATTCGCTAATTCAATCGCTTCAGCATCGGTATCGAAAATAACTACTGGGGCAACTGGGCCGAAGACTTCATGGTTAAGAATTTCAGCCTTCTTATCTACTTCTAAAACAGTTGCTGGGTAGAAAGCGCCCGGTCCATCTGGAGTCTTGCCGCCAGTTAATACCTTTGCGCCTGCTTTGATGGAGTTATCAACGAGTTCTGCAATCTTGTTGCGCTCTTTAACGGAAACGCTGGCACCTAGTTGAATTCCAGCATCGCGGCCACGGCCCATAACAAATGCGCCCATTGCAGCGGCAAACTTTTCTGTGAACTCTTTTGCGACTGGGCGCTGTACATAAATTCGATTTGCAGCAGTGCATGCTGCACCGCCATTGCGCATCTTGGCGAGCATTAAGCCTTTTACCGCTTCATCAATATTGGCATCATCCATAACAACAAATGGTGCGTTTCCGCCAAGTTCCATTGAGCAGCGAATTACATTGTCAGCAGCTTCTTTAAGAATTATGCGGCCGACTTCAGTTGAACCAGTGAATGAAAGATTCTTAACGCGCTTATCGTGCAACATTTTTGCAATCGCTGGACCTGTTGGCGTTGGCAAAATTAAATTAACAACACCTTTTGGAACTCCTGCGCGATCTAAAATATCAACGATGGCGAGCGCAGTAAGTGGCGTTTCACCTGCTGGTTTCAAAATCATTGTGCAACCAGCAGCGATAGCTGGACCGATCTTGCGCGTTGCCATTCCGGCTGGGAAGTTCCAAGGTGTAATTAGAATTGAAAGACCGACTGGTTGATGCGTGACAAGAATTCGTTTGTCTCCGCTTGGTGACATTCGGAAATCACCTGCGATGCGAACGGCTTCTTCGGAGAACCAGCGGAAAAATTCTGCGGCATAGGCAACTTCGCCTTTTGCATCAGGTAGCGCTTTTCCATTTTCTTTCGAAATTAACTCGGCTAAGTAATCTGCTTCTTGCGTCATAAGTTCAAATGCTTTGCGCAGAATTTCACCGCGGACTCGGGGTGCGGTCTTGGCCCAGGCGGGTGCGGCGCGATCGGCGGCGGCTAGCGCGGCTTCAATTTCGGCATCTCCGGCGGTGGCAACTTTGGCGATAACTGAGCCGTCACTCGGATCAATTACATCCAAAGTGCCATTTCCATCGACCCATTGACCATCTATATATAACTGAGTGCGCATAAGATGAGCATACTGAAAAGGCAATTAGACGCGCTAGCCGCGGTAACTGAAGGAGTTCGTGTGCCAAAGTCTTGGACCGATGGTGCGCCACAGCCTGTTGCACTTCAGGATCATGCTCATCTAAAGGATCCGCTTAGCTACAAGATTAAGCGCCGCTTTCTCGGCAATGCTCTCAATCGACATTCTTTAGGGCATCAACGATTGTCAAAGCGATATGCCCTAGGCATCCTTTCATCTGACTGTATTTCATCTTCTGCTTACGGTAGCGAGCAGATACTCATCGCTTTATTGCCAGCATTTGGTTTGGCGGCATTTGCAATCTTGATGCCGATGACAGCTGTTGTTCTAGCAATTCTTTTGATTATTACTCTTTCCTATCGAAATGTAATTGATGTTTACACAAAGACCGGCGGCGCATACATAGTCTCGCGCGATAACTTCGGTCCTGTGGTGGCGCAAATTGCTGCTGTCGCACTGATTCTTGATTATGTTGTTACGGTAGCAATTCAATCCGCTGCAGGTGTAGCGGCGATTATTTCAACTTTTCCATCACTTTCACCTTGGAAAATTCCAATGATCTTGCTTGTGATCGTTTTACTAACTTACGGAAATCTTCGCGGTGTTAAAGAAGCGGGCAAAGCATTTGCTTTCCCAACTTATTTCTTCGTAGGTTGCATGTTGATCGTCTTCGGAATGGGATTCTGGCGACTCTTTAATGGAACTCTTCCAGTTCTTGCAACAGATCTACCTGGCGCGGTTGAAGTAGGACAAGAGCAAGGACTCTTGACAGCCGCAGCGATCTTTATCTTGTTACGTGCTTTTGCAAATGGTGGTTCTTCACTAACTGGCTTAGAAGCAATATCAGATGGCGTTGCACTCTTTAAAGCACCAGAACACGTAAACGCCAAGAGAACACTTGTAATTATGAGTTGCATCCTGGGCACGCTCGTACTTGGCGTTTCTTACTTTGCGCATCACATTCAAGCAATGCCGTATGAATCAGGAACACCAACTGTGATTTCACAGATTGCAAAGGCTGCTATGGGCGATGGCGCCTTCGGAAGCTTTATGTTTATTATGGTTCAGCTAGCAACAATGCTTATCCTCTTTGCAGGTGCAAACACTACTTACAGCGCCTTCCCGTTGCTCTGTAACTTTGTCGCAAGCGATGGTTATCTACCACGTCAATTAACAAAGCGCGGCCACCGTCTTGCTTTCTCAAATGGAATTTTGCTACTCGCCGGCGGCGGAATCGTTCTGGTTTTGATTACCGCTGGCTCGGTAGAACACCTGGTCGCCTTTTATGCCCTTGGTGTATTTACCGGTTTTGCGTTGGCCGGTTTTGGTATGACAAAGCATTCAATTCGAGTAAAGCCAAACGGTTGGAAAGTTCGAGTCGTAATCAACTCACTTGCTGGTTCTGTTTCACTGATAATTGTAGTTATCTTCTCAATTGTTAAATTCACTCAGGGTGCTTGGTTGGTTTTGTTAGTAGCCCCAATCATGGTCGTCTCCTTCTTGCGCTTGCGCCGTCAATACACTCGCGAACAAGAAGCGTTATTAGTAAGACAAGAACAAGAAAGAGCTACAACTATTGTTCGTCACAACGTAACCGTTTTGGTTGATAACGTTGACATCGCAACAGTGGGTGCAATTAGATATGCGCGTAGTCTTAAGCCTCGTAATTTAAGCGCGGTTCACTTTGTAATTGATGATCGTCGTGCTGAAGAAATCAAAAACGCTTGGGCGGCATCAGATGCCTTGGATGATGTAACACTTGAACTTATCGATTGTCCGGATCGCCGCCTTGCAAATTCTGCAGTGGATTACGCAATCCGAATGACAGAGAAGAACGATATTGAATTAACCTTGCTGCTTCCGCGTCGCTCATACTCTGGATTCTTAGGGCGACTACTGCATGATCAGACTGCTGAAGAAATTGCTGCGCCAATTTCACAACTGCAACGAGTTGTTGCGACGATTGTTCCGTTTGACGTTGATCGCATTACATCTGGCTCACAGTTAACTGTTCCGCCGCGGAGCGATGTGAAAACTGTTGCGCCACCAGTCCCACAATTTAAACCAGTGGAAGATGTGGCAAAAAACATTGAGCCAATGAGCCACTATGCGGAAGATATGACGCCGATTGGTGAAATTAAGTGGCGAAGCCGCGCTCACGTGCAGGGTCGCGTAACTTCAATTAAGAGCGCCGCGAAAGGCTCGGCGCCGCTGCTCCAAGTCGAAGTCTGGGATAAATCAGGAGGTGTAACTCTGCACTTCTTGGGTCGCCGTGAAATCGCTGGCCTAGAAGTTGGTACTCAAATTCGTGCAGAAGGTATGGTCGGTGAAGAAGATGGTGCACTGACTATTTTGAATCCTTCTTACCAATTACTCGTTTAAATCAGCGCTGACCCTCAAAAAAATCACTCAGTAGCTTTGCGCACTCCACTTCGCGAATTCCAGCGGTGACATCCATTTTATAAAGCGCCCGCGGGTCTCTAATTACATCCCAAACCGAGCCCACCGCACCTGCTTTTTTATCCCAAGCACCAAAAATTAAATGTGAGATACGTGCTTGCGCAATTGCTCCTGCACACATCGCACAAGGTTCCAAGGTAACAATTAAAGTGCAGCCATCGAGTCTGGAATTTTGTAGCCGGTTTGCGGCACTTCTTAGCGCAACTATTTCGGCGTGTGCCGTTGGATCGTTATTTGCTTCGCGTTCATTTGATCCGCTTCCAATCACAACACCATCTTTATTTATAACAATGGCACCTACTGGGACATCGCCAGTTGATTTTGCTTTTTTTGCGATCGCGATTGCATCATCCATCAACGATTCTGGAGTTTTATTCGAAATTCTTATAGCTCCAATAACTCAGCGAATTGTTCTGCAAATCCTAAGCGGCTGGCGATTGCTTCCAATTGTTCATCAGGAAATAGTTCGGCATCATCACAGAGCGCAGATAGCTCCATCTGATTTACGCCGAGATCTGCCAAAATATCTAAATGGCCAACCGGTAATGGTTCTTCATCCTCTTCAGGAGAATCTAAATCGCAAAGTTCAAGAAAATCTGCTGCTACTGCGTAATCCATTGCGCATGTAACATCACTTAAGAACATACTTATATGAGAACCTAAAACTCGAATTAGCATAAAGAATTCTTCATCGACCGCTAAAAGAGCGATTGCACCACCATTGGTTTGTTGCGACTTTAGGCGATCAATAATGTGCGGTAAATCATGTGCGTCAGGTAACAGCGCTAAATTCCAGCGCCCATCCTCGTGCCACGCAGCAACTGCGATATCTACTTCGTTCACCATTGCATCCGCCACATTGGACATATTCCCACTCATTGGGCAAGTTGGAAACCCCTGTAAGGTAGGAGCCATGAAAGTTCACGTCGCCAACCACCCGCTGATTACCCACAAATTGACCGTTCTGCGCGATGAAAAAACTGATTCGCCAACATTCCGCCACCTAGTCGAGGAACTTGTGACCCTGCTCGCCTATGAAGCAACTCGCGATGTGCGCACTGAAAAAGTTTCGATAAAGACTCCAGTGACTACTACAACCGGTTTGAAACTATCCGACCCTAGACCCGTCGTGGTCCCAATTTTGCGCGCTGGACTTGGAATGTTGGAAGGAATGACTCGTTTAATCCCGACCGCCGAAGTTGGCTTTCTCGGAATGGTCCGCGATGAAAAGACTCTTAAGGCCAGCACATACGCCAATCGTTTGCCAGAGAATTTATCCGGACGCCAATGTTTTATATTAGACCCAATGTTGGCAACAGGTGGAACTTTAGTTGCAGCAATTAACTTCTTAATTGAACGCGGCGCTGATGACATAACCGCAATTTGTATTCTATCCGCTCCTGAGGGAATTAAGGTTCTTGAAGATGCTTTTGCAAATTCGGGTGTTCCGATCACGCTTGTTACTGGCGCCCTCGATGAGAAATTAAACGAACACGGTTACATCGTTCCCGGTTTGGGCGATGCCGGTGATCGTCTTTATGGCGTCGTTTAAATGGAGTTAGCTGCATCCTTTGATACACAGTTATCTTCACTTGCACCATTTATTTTTTATGTAGTAGTTGCCGGTAT
>CAXNEU010000061.1:0-6669 GCA_964201705.1 Candidatus Planktophila sp.
GGTTTTAAAAGTTGGAACCTGCTTTACTCAAAATCAATTAGTGATGCACCTTCCACTTGGCTGCCACACAAGTTAGGTTATGGCGGCGCACTTGTTCTGACTCTTATAGTGCTATCTGTAATTGCGATTATCGCCATAAAGTGGGGCAATAATTCAACGCCGATTGCAAATCCTGTTCCGGAGAAAATTACCGTAGCGACACTGCGCCAATCTCTCTTTATTAATCGCTGGCGACCATTAACAACTGGCGCGATATTTGGCGTCATCGGAACCTTTGCATATCTTCGAATTGAACCCCTTGGCGTGACCAGGCAGATAAGCACTACATCACGCACTTACTTTGAGGGCAAGGGTTGGATTCCACAAAACTTAGATGGCTTAGATTTGATGGCTGGATGCGTAGCAGTGGTATCGGATGCGATTGTAAATAATGGTTGGCTCATTCTAGGAATAGTCCTTGCATCATTTGCCGCCGCACTGACCGGAAACCGCTTCAAATTTCAGCAGATTACTTTGCGCAATGGGCTAACGGCGCTGCTCGGTGGAGTGCTTCTGGGCTGGAGTTCAATGATCGCACTCGGCTGCACAGTTGGCGTTTTGCTATCAGGCACACAATCTTTTGCGCTCTCTGGCTGGGTCTTCTTCGCAACGGTCTTTATCGGAAGTTGGCTAGGAATAAAACTCAAACTCCATAAGCTTTAAAACGCGCACTCACTATCTACTTCCGCTAGATTCTTGCTATGGATTTCAAGTTAATCGCCGCTGCGATTGGAATTCTCTTCGTCTTTATCTACGCCTTCGGTTCCGGAATTTGGGTCTCTTCCTCGCCTGGTTGGTATTCATCACTGAATCGTCCATCTTGGCAGCCGCCTAGTGCAGTCATCGGTTTGATCTGGCCTTATAACTTTGCAGTTCTTGGCATTGCCTCATATCAAGTATCAAGGACTTTAACTCGATTTGAGAATATATCTTGGTTGGTTTTCTTTGGCTTAAGCATTGCCGCCGCTTTAACTTGGGCTTATCAATTCTATGTTCCACACAATTTCTTACACGCCTCGCTTGCCTTGACTTCTGCTGCGGTTTTAACACTCCCAATGCTTCTTCTAACCTTTAGAGCATCGCTCGCAATGGGGCTATTGCTTGTTCCTTATCAAATTTGGGTAGCAATTGCCGCCAGCTTAGCTTGGGGATATTTAGCAAAAAATTAATAAGCAAGCGCAATCTTCTAAACTGCAATAACCTCCAGAATCCAAGGCGCATCACCATCACTTGGGGTAAGCGCGCAAGGGTATTTTTCAGAGACAATTGCATATAAATCTTCCGGAGTCTTGGGCATCGAACGTGATTGCAGAAGCCAGCGCGTTATTTCTCCCCGCGTCTTCTTCGACATATGAGTCACAACCGTGCGCACGCCATTAACAACGGTTGAGACTCGGACTTCTACAGTCTTTTCCACGGGGGAGTGCCAGACTGTTTTATAAGTTGATGACCGGCAGTCCACGATCAATGGGGTCTTGATCGCATCCAATACTTTTGCAACGGGTGCGCGCATAGCGTTGTTATCGATCTTCTCTTTGTAACTTTCAATTAGCTGATCTGGCCGAACCGCCCCGTACTTCGCGGAGATGATCACAACCGCGCTCGCTCCCCGCTTCTTGGCAGCGGCAGAAAGGCTCGCCCATCCCAGGGCTTGATAAAGCACCCCGGTGTAGACGTTGATCGCAGGCGTCGGCTTGGTCGTGGGGTTCTTCTTCTCAGAAGGCGGCAGCAGGATCAACACGCTTCGAATCCTCCCACGCGACACGCTCAAAGGCTTATGTCCCTTTCTTCGCGACACGCCTAAAGGCGTTGTCAGTCCAGCCTGATACCTTTCGAACAGATGTTCGGATAAAGTTATCCCTGCACAACCAGAGCGGTTCCATCTTCCGCCCACAGGCTCTCTATAAGCCTCGTAGGCCGTCGATCGACCACCGTACCTTCTGGGCCGACTACCAACGAATATGCAGATGCATAGACGTTCTTATCTAAAGGAGAAAAACGTGGCTGCTGAAAAAGCAAATAAAGCCGAAGAGAAAAATACATCCGATCGCCAAAAGGCGCTCGATACCGCGCTCGCCCAGATTGAACGTCAATTTGGAAAAGGCTCAGTAATGAAGATGTCTGATCGACAGAATTCGATCGTTGAAGTTATCCCAACTGGCTCAATCGCACTAGATATCGCACTCGGTATCGGCGGATTGCCACGTGGACGTATCGTAGAAATTTACGGACCTGAATCTTCCGGTAAGACAACACTTACCTTGCACGCAATCGCAAATGCACAAAAGGCGGGCGGCATCTGTGCATTTATAGATGCTGAGCACGCATTTGATGCAGAGTATGCAAAGAAACTTGGCGTCGATATTGACGCGCTCCTTGTTTCACAACCAGATACTGGCGAGCAAGCACTTGAGATCATGGATATGTTGATCCGTTCTGGTGCACTCGATCTAGTTGTAGTTGACTCTGTTGCAGCACTTGTGCCACGCGCAGAAATCGAAGGCGAAATGGGCGATTCACATATGGGCTTGCAAGCACGCCTTATGTCTCAAGCGCTGCGCAAAATTACCGGCGCACTTCACCAATCAAAGACAACTGCAATCTTTATCAACCAGCTCCGCGAAAAGATCGGTGTCTTCTTCGGTTCACCTGAGACAACAACAGGCGGTAAAGCACTTAAGTTCTACGCTTCAGTTCGCCTCGACATCCGTCGCATCGAAACCCTTAAGGATGGCACCGAATCCGTCGGTAACCGCACCCGCGTAAAGGTCGTTAAGAACAAGATGGCTCCACCATTTAAGCAAGCAGAATTCGACATCATCTACGGCACAGGTATTTCACGTGAAGGTTCACTAATCGACCTTGGCGTTGAAATCGGCGTAGTAAAGAAGGCTGGTGCTTGGTACACCTACGAAGCAGATCAATTAGGACAGGGCAAAGAGAATTCACGCGCCTTCCTAATTGATAACCCTGATCTAGCAAATGAGATCGAATC
The DNA here is from genome assembly GCA_964201705.1 of Candidatus Planktophila sp. GTDB lineage: Bacteria > Actinomycetota > Actinomycetes > Nanopelagicales > Nanopelagicaceae > Planktophila. The sequence goes on from CAXNEU010000061.1 coordinate 3,035, forward strand.
GAAAATCCGTGCACACTTTGTGCCAATTGAGGTCGATGCCGAGCTCGTTGCTGCAATCGATGAAGCAGCTGCAGAGGTTGATTTCTAATTAGCCTGGAATTTGTAAAAGTTCCTAAAAAATCTAGGAACGGTGGCGAAGGCTCCGACCCTTACGAAGTAGCACACACCATTGCGCTAAATGCGTTGGTTACCCGTGCGAAAAGTAAGGGCGAGCTTCTCGCTCATCTTAAAACCCGGGGCGTAGAAGATGATGTTGCACAAGCGATCATCTTTCGTCTTCAAGAAGCCGGACTCGTAAACGATGAAGAGTTTGCTAAAGCTTGGGCACAATCACGCCATAACCATAAGAAAATCTCCAAGCGCATCATTGCGGGGGAGTTACGTCAAAAAGGCGTAATGCAGAGTGCGATCGATGAAGCACTTGATGAGATCGATGACGATAGTGAGTATCGCAGTGCATTTGATTTAGCCTTTAAAAAGTACAACACCATGTCGCGCCTTGAACCAGAAGTTCAGGTCCGAAGGATTCAATCGCTTTTGCAGCGTAAAGGTTTTGGCTTCGGAATTATTTCGCAAGTTCTAAAGGAACTTGATTTGTTAAATGCTAGCTCTTAGTTAAATACTCGGTTAAGCGCGCAGCAGTTGCTACAACTGCTGCAGCGTGCACGCGACCTGGTTGGCGACCTAATCTTTCGATCGGTCCAGAGATAGAGACTGCGGCGATCACTTTTCCATTAGGACCTTTAACCGGTGCGCTAACGGATGCAACGCCAGCCTCGCGTTCTCCAACAGATTGCGCCCAACCGCGGCGACGATCTGCCGCCAAATGTGCAGCGGTAAAGCGAGCGTTCTTAACACCGCGATGAATTTTTTCTGAATCTTCCCAAGCCAATAAAATTTGCGCAGCCGATCCTGCCTGCATTGTTAGTGATGCACCAACGGGGACAGAATCACGTAGACCAGATAAACGCTCAGCAACTGCAACACAGATGCGGATATCTCCTTGGCGGCGGTAAAGCTGCGCGGATTCACCTGTTGCATCGCGCAAGGCGGCAAGTGCGGGGGCAGCAGCGGCAAGTAAGCGATCTTCGCCTGCGGCAGCGGCCAATTCACCGGAGCGCTGACCAAGTACAAAGCGGCCCTGCAAATCACGAGTTACCAAACGATGGTGTTCGAGGGCTACTGCCAGGCGGTGCGCAGTTGGGCGTGCGATGCCGGTTGCGGCAACTAGTTCGGCAAGTGAATGCGGGCCAGATTCGAGCGTGCCCAAAATGGTCACCGCTTTATCTAATACGCCAACTCCGCTATTCTTCTTATCCACTCAGCGAGATTAGCATCCCATCTAATGAGATGCAATATTTGAAAAGGGATTATCAAAAATGGGTAAAACACTGGCAGAGAAGATTTGGGATGACCATATCGTTCGCTCAGCAGCGGGAGAACCAGATCTTCTTTATATCGACCTACAACTAATTCACGAAGTTACAAGTGCACAAGCATTTGATGGTCTTCGCCTAGCCGGTCGCAAAGTTCGCCGACCTGATTTAACTATCGCGACCGAAGATCACAACACCCCAACTTTAGATATTTTAAAACCGATTGCTGACCCAGTTTCAAAACTTCAAATTGATACCTTGCGCAATAATGCAAAAGAGTTTGGCATCCGCTTACATTCACTTGGTGATGCTGACCAAGGCGTTGTTCACGTAGTTGGGCCACAGCTTGGAATTACTCAGCCAGGGATGACTATTGTCTGCGGAGATTCGCATACATCCACTCACGGCGCATTTGGTGCGATCGCTTTCGGAATCGGAACCTCAGAAGTAGAACATGTTCTTGCAACACAGACTCTGCCATCAAATCGTCCAAAGATGATGGCGATAAATGTTGAAGGAAAGTTAAAGACTGGCGTTACTGCCAAGGATATTATCTTGGCGATCATTGCCCAGATCGGCACTGGCGGCGGACAGGGTTACATCATTGAGTATCGTGGTTCTGCAATTCACGAACTATCAATGGAAGGCCGCATGACCGTTTGTAATATGTCGATTGAAGCAGGTGCGCGCGCTGGGCTGATCGCCCCTGATCAAAAGACCTTTGATTACATAAAGGGCAAACCACATGCCCCTGAAGATTTCGCAGCAGCGCAAAGTTATTGGCAGACGCTATTTACAGATAGCGATGCCAAATTTGATCTAGAGATCACTCTTGATGCAGATAAATTGGAACCCTTTGTAACTTGGGGAACCAATCCAGGTCAGGGCTTGCCACTTAACGCATCTGTACCAAACCCAGCAGATATCAAGGATGCAGAAGAGCGCGGAGCAGCAGAACGCGCTCTTGAATATATGGGGTTAACTGCCGGAACGCCTCTGAAAAAAATAGCGATCGACACTGTTTTCTTAGGTTCTTGCACAAATGGACGCATCGAAGATTTACGCGCTGCTGCATCTATTTTAGAAGGTAAAAAAATTGCTTCGTCACTTCGCATGTTGGTTGTGCCTGGTTCTGAGCGAGTTCGCCAACAAGCTATGACCGAAGGCTTAGATAAAGTCTTTCTTGACGCTGGCGCTGAATGGCGAAATGCCGGTTGCTCAATGTGTCTTGGAATGAACCCCGACCAATTAAGCGTTGGTGAGCGTTCTGCCTCAACTTCAAACCGTAACTTTGAAGGACGCCAAGGAAAAGGTGGAAGAACCCACTTGGTAAGCCCACTAGTAGCGGCAGCAACCGCAATTCGCGGCACGCTCTCATCACCGGCTGATCTTTAAGAATTTCTAGAAAGGTAGATAAAAATGGAAAAATTCATTTCACACACCGGCAGCGGAGTTCCGCTTCGTCGCAGCAACGTAGACACGGATCAAATCATCCCTGCGGTATATCTCAAGCGAGTTACTCGTAGCGGCTTTGAAGATGGCCTCTTTGCAGCCTGGCGCAACGATCCTGAGTTTGTTTTGAATCAACCGCAATATAAGAGTGGAACTGTGCTCGTTGCCGGACCAGAATTCGGTACCGGATCTTCGCGCGAGCACGCGGTCTGGGCGCTGCAGAACTACGGCTTTAAAGCGGTTATCTCTAGCCGATTCGCCGATATTTTCCGTGGCAACTCATTAAAGGGTGGTTTGCTCACCGTGATTTTGCCGCAGGAAGCCGTTGAGGCGCTATGGGTGGCTATTGAGAAAGATCCGAGCACTCAGATAAAAGTTGATCTTGACTCGCGCACAGTTTCTTACGGCTCAACCAGTATCGCCTTTGAATTAGATGATTACACCCGTTGGCGCTTGATGGAAGGCCTCGATGACATTGGGCTAACCTTAAAGCAGACCGATTCAATCGATGCTTACGAGGCAAAACGCCCAAGTTATAAGCCTAAAACACTTCCTATTCGCATTTAGGCAGTATTTTTTCAATCTAAATCTGCTTTGCTAAGTTAAAAACCAGCGTAAAACGCCAACTTTATTGATGGGGTGAGTTAACTATGATTAACTCTCAACTTGTAAATGAGAGTTTTTTACGCATAAAAATTGCGATTTCTAAGAAATATTAAATCGCGACACGCCCGCGTTAAGATCGCTATCACCCTATAAAAAGGATTAAGTTTTAGCCACAAGTTAAGCAAATGCTTAATTTACGCG
>CAXNEU010000062.1:0-6533 GCA_964201705.1 Candidatus Planktophila sp.
TTTCCGCGTGATGCGATTGTGTAATCATTTTAAAGCTGTACGGCAAAGGTTTCTGATTTAGAAACTCGTTTGAGAAGTACTCTCCCCATCGTTGTCACTCTTTCGAGTGCCCCATAAGTATCTCCGAAGTCAAAAAAAGTTGCAACCCCAACCCTTTTTTATGCGAGAAGTTCGGGCGTGTCTCATAAACTTGCCCTAATTATGAAACTTATGGAAAAGAAAAAATGAGAATTAGAACTTGGATTAAAAAGACAAAAGCCGGCCGTATTTTCTGGCGCGTAGTTATCGGAATTGTGGGCGGGATAATAACTGTTTTAGGTGCAATCGCCTTAGTTGCTCCTGGACCAGGAATTTTAATTGTGATTGCAGGACTTGGTATTTTGGCAACTGAATTTGCTTGGGCCTCTCGAGTTGTGGTCCGCACAAGAACTTATGCGCAAAAAGCTGCCGATAAAGTTGGAATACCAAAGTGGGTTCAGTTAGCCCTGGTTGCAGGAGCGGCGGTTCTATCAATACTTATAATTTTATATTTGTACTGGGTCGGAAAAATTTAAAACTGCGAACGTATATCCCAAAGATCTTTAAAAACCGGATTAAACAAAGTACTTGCTAAGTACTTAACTCCATCAGAACCACCAGTGCCAGCTTTCTGCCCAATGGTGCGTTCAACCATCTTTACATGACGGTAGCGCCACTCTTGCAGTCCTTCATCAATATCCATAAGTCTTTCACAGACCATTGCTGACTCAGGATCGCCGCGATGAACTTCTAATAACGCTTCAATGACACGTGGATCAGATTGGTAGTGGCTTGATTTATCGCGATTTAAAATTTCAACAGGAATTTTATGCCCGCGCTTTGCAAGATATGCCAGAGTTGAATCCCAGATGGAGTTGCGAGATGCGATCTCTTTAATTTCAGCCTGAACATCCAGAGGTAGGTGCGAGGCCATCTTCGAATCCCTACGTCCCAGTAAAGCTTCAACTTTTCTAAACTGTGCAGACTGGAACCCGCTGGAGGAGGAGAGATACCCACGGAAAGCGTTAAATTGCAGTGGCGTCATCGTCTCTAAAATATCAACTTGGGTGACACAGACTTTAAGTATTGTGCGAATCCGCCCAAGAATGGCTAGCGATCGGTGAGTATCGCCAGATTCAAGAGCCTTTGCCGCTTCGTTGAATTCGTGGATTAATTGTTTAAACCAGAGTTCATAGCTCTGGTGAATGATAATAAATAGCATTTCATCGTGTTCCGGGCCCTGTGATAAAGGGTTCTGTAATTCAAGCAATTTATCAATTGCTAAATATGAGGTGTAGGTAAGTGCGGAATCGAAATCGGTATCGCTCATGTGACCCTCGAATCTGTTTTATCGATTTTCTCGTATTGCCTTGAAGCAACAAGATCACGGATGCGCGCAAAACCATCCCAAACTTCGACGTAAGAAGTTGGAAGCGGAGCAATCGCTAGCCTTATTGAATTAGGCGTTCTATAGTCTGGAATAACATCAGCAAATTCTCGTAGCGCTACACAAATACGTGCTGCATCAGGATGACCTAGAGAAATATGACCACCGCGTTCTTGGGGATTACGAGATGTTAATAAAGTAAATCCAAGTTCTGCCAGCCAAGCATCGTATAACTGAATCATCATCTCAGTTCCGATCGCTGCCTTTTCTGAAATCGCACCGATTCCTGCATCTTCAATCATCGTAAATGCGCTCTTAATGCAACGTAATCCGATCAATGAAGGACTAGCAATTTGAAAACCACGAATGCCTTGCGCTTTTTCAAAATTGGCTCCCATTGCAAATTGATCGCCTTGTGAAAACCAACCTTGGATTGGAACTTGCAACTCGGCTTGCACTCTTTTATTTACATAGAGCCAAGCAGGTGCGCCCGGACCAGAATTACCATACTTATATGTGCATCCGACTGCGATATCAACGCCATTTTTATCAAAGTCCATTTCGATTGCACCGACTGCGTGGCTGGCATCCCATAACATGAATGCTCCGTGTTTGCGCACTAAATCAGTCAGAGATTTAATATCGTTGCGGGCGCCAGAACGATATTGAATAACTTCTAGGGTGACCAGCGCTACATCTTCACTTAAGTAAGGCGCAAGAATTTCTGGTGTGATTCGCTCGTGCTCTGCTGAACCCGCAGATTCGTTATCAATTATCACAAGTTTTAATCCAAATTGTTTTGCAATTCCATCCAAGATGTAACGATCAGTTGGAAAATTTGCAGCATCAGTGATTATCGTCTTGCGCCCAGGGCGTGCGTGAATTGCGGCTAGTGCTAATTGATAGAAATTTACTGAGGTTGTGTCGCACGCAAGAACTTGGCCGGCTGCTGCGCCAAGAGTGGCACGTCCAATTAAATCCCCGGTTGGCTGCGCCTCATCTACCCAGTGCCCCCATCCGGTTACGACCTCAGGACCCCACTCATCTTTCAAAAATGCATTTACCGCCTCGACCGTTGAATGCGGGAGCCGACCTAAAGAGTTGCCATCGAGATAGCAGATATTGGCATCGCTGATTACAAATTTGGAACGGAAGCGGGCCAATGGATCGCGGGCATCTAGATCAAGTGCAAATTGGCGGTCAGTGGCTTTCATGGTTGAAAGGTACGCTCTCCCATCGTGGCGCGCAATCTTGTAAATATCGAAGAGGTCAGTAAGGCCTTTGATATTAGAGCGCTGCTTGAAAGAGTTTCACTCGGTGTTTCAGAAGGTGACCGCATTGGAATTGTTGGGCGCAACGGTTCTGGCAAAAGCACGCTAATGAAAGTAATTGCTGCGATTGAAAGCCCAGATCAAGGCAGAGTAACTAAAGCAAATTCAGTGAAAATTGGTTTACTTTCGCAAGTTGATAGAGCTGATCCAAATTCAACGGTAGGTGACGTCGTAATTGGAGATAGAGCAAAGCACGAGTGGGCGAGTGATTCTGGAATAAGAGAGGTCTTTACCGGTTTATTTGGTGGATTTGATGACCATCTATTTGAAAGAAAATTTGCAACTTTATCTGGTGGAGAAAAACGTAGAGTCGGTCTAGCTAAATTGCTGATCGACGAACTTGATTTAATCTTGTTGGATGAACCAACTAACCACCTAGACGTGGAAGGTGTGGCATGGCTTGCCACCCATTTAAATAGCCGCAAATCTTTGGCGGTTCTGGTCATTACGCACGATAGATGGTTTCTCGATGCCGTCACCGATCGTACTTGGGAAGTAGTCGGAGGCAAGGTCGAAGAGTATGACGGTGGATATTCGGCATTTGTTTTAGCGAAAGCAGAACGAGCACGCCAAGCAAGTGCAATGGATGCGAGACGAAATAATCTAATCCGTAAAGAACTTGCGTGGTTGCGCAGGGGCGCACCAGCTAGAACTACAAAGCCTAAATTTCGTGTAGATGCTGCAAATGTACTGATTGCAGAGGAGCCAGCACCGCGTGATCAAGGCGAGCTATTGAAATTTGCGCGCAACCGTTTAGGAAATACTGTTTATGAAGCCCATCATTTACAGATACGTGCAGGTGAAAAAGAGTTAATTGATGATCTTTACTGGAATGTAGGTCCCGGAGATCGCATTGGAATTGTTGGGATAAATGGATCTGGTAAAACTACGCTAATGCGCACCTTGGCTGGTGAAATACAACCTTTCGCTGGAAAGTTAACGACTGGGATAACCGTGAAGGCGGCATTTCTAACTCAGCATCTGGATGAGTTAAATCCGCAGTGGCGCGTACTTGAGGCGGTTGAAAAGGTTGCTGCGCATATAGAACTTGGAAAAGGTAAGTCACTTTCGGCTTCGCAACTCTGCGAACGCTTAGGTTTTGATAAAGATTCGCAATGGACGTCAGTGGGAGATCTATCTGGCGGCGAGAAACGCAGATTGCAGTTAACTCGCTTGTTGATGGATTCACCAAATGTGTTGTTATTAGATGAGCCAACCAATGATTTTGATATCGAAACTTTAACTGAACTGGAAGATTTGCTCGATAGTTATGGTGGGACCCTGGTTGTTATCTCGCACGATAGATATTTCCTAGAGCGAGTCTGTGATCGATTTGTTGGGTTGTTGGGAGATAAGTCTTTAAGAGATTTACCTCGGGGAGTTGACCAGTATTTGGAACAACGCGAATCTTCCCTGCAGAAACCCGATTCTGATACAAAACCAAAAGGCGCCTCCTCAGCGACAGAGGAGCGCCAACTCAAAAAGGATTTGGTTCGCGTTGAAAGACAAATTCAGAAAACGAAGGAGAAGATTACTGAGCTAGAAGTGGCGCAAGAATCCGCGGCATTTGATCCCGCTGAGTTGTTAAGAATCAGCGAAGAACTTGAAAATCAGCGAGCAGAATTAAACACTCGAGAAGAAGAATGGCTAGAAATCACAGATCAACTAGGTGGTTGAGTTAAAATACTGGCATGAGCAAAATTTCGCATGGTGTTGAAGTAATTCTTTTCCGCAGTCGTTTCTTACTAGCCCCGCTATATCTCGGGTTAGTCGGAGCGCTAATACTTCTGGCATACCGCTTCGTCGTTGAATTTTGGCATCTCGCTGAGAAGACCGCTGACATGAACGCGAGTGAGTTCACACTCTCCTTACTTGCTCTTCTTGATCTAACCTTGCTGGCAAACCTTATTCTGATGGTCATTTTTGCTGGATATGAAAACTTTGTATCGCGCATAGATGTCGCATTGGAATCTAAAGATCGTCCACATTGGATGGGAACGATCGACTTCAGTGGTTTAAAGATTAAGTTGATTGGTTCGCTAGTTGCTATTTCTGTAATCGAACTTTTGAAAGATTTCATTGAATTAGCTGGCGAAGCAGAAGTTGGCGAAGGCACAATCTGGCGAATCGCTATCCACCTAACGTTTGTAATCTCTGGAGTGCTTTTTGCGCTGATGGATTGGATCGCTGATAAGCGTGAATTCCACGGCACTCATCCACAGTGACTAAAGGTAATCCCAGGCTAGATTTTCTAGCCGCTCTTTCCGGAATTTTAATTGCGATGCAAGCGCGCGCAAATGGCGAACTTTCACATCGAATGGGTAATCCAATTGAAGCCGCCCTCGTTTCTTTTGGCTCAGGGCTATTAATTATTTCTTTGATTTCAATCTTCACTCCTGCAATACGAAATGGAATGAAGAACATAAAAAGCGCAGTTAAACGAAAAGAAATTCCGATCTGGACGCTCTTTGCGGGGATGCTCGGTGGAAGTTTTGTGGCAGTTCAAACCCAAATTGTTCCGATAATTGGAGTTGCAATCTATTCAGTCGCTTCAATTGCGGGGCAGACTGCCGCGTCTTTAATTGTCGATCGAATCGGTTTAACCGGTGGTGGAAAAAAGCAGATAACTGTTAGAAGAGTTGCCGCTGCCGGAGTAACAGTTGTAGCGGTTCTTGTCTCAGTTCTTGATCGAATCGAAGCGCAGAATTTATCCATTTTTGCGGTCATATTCGGTTGTTTTGCAGGTGCAATAGTTGGCGTGCAACGAGCGTTAAATGGTCAGATAAATGAAAGCTCACACCAAAGTTTTGCTACCTCATGGCTTAACTTCATTATGGGAACAGCATTTCTATTTATCTTCTTAGCGATCGGTGTATTGATTAATCGCGCCGAAATCGTTGCCCTACCTTCAGGGCCGTGGTGGATGTACATGGGTGGCACAATCGGCGTTATCTACATCGCCTTCACATCAACGATCGTTCAACACCTGGGCGTACTGACATTTACCTTAATTAGCGTTGGTGGACAGCTCGTCGGATCTTTAATGATTGATCTTTACTCACCCACACAAGGTGTTCAGATCAGTGCTTATCTAGTTACAGGAATTGTTATGACTTATCTCGGGGTTGTCGTGGGCGGCGTCGGTAATTTACCAAAGCTGAAATTAAAGAAGCGGTTATAAAGAAAGCAGCAATTGCGTAAGAAGAACTCTTTACCCATGGCAAGGTGGCGGCATAAAAACCAGCTAGCGTGATTCCAACTCCCCAAAGTATTGCGCCTAAGGCATTAGCGGATAAGAACTTGTAGTAATTCATTTTGGCCGCACCTGCAATCGGTGGAACGAAAGTGCGGATCCAAGGGAAGAATCGAGCTGCTACTACTGCCCACCATCCGGTTTTTTCATAAAATTCTTCAGCATTCACAATCATGCGTTGCATTCGTGGGGATTGTTTCTTATCCAAGTATGGGCGACCAACCACTCTTCCGATTACGAATCCAACTTGATCACCGAAGAATGCAGCAAGAAAAATCGCTGAGACTAAAATTACAATATTTATATTTCCGTGTGCCGCGGCTACAAGTCCTGCGCTAAAGAGAATGGAATCGCCAGGCAAGAAGAAGCCGAATAAAAGACCGGTTTCGATAAAGACAATACCGGCAACTACTACATAAAAAATAAATGGTGCAAGTGAAGATAACTGTGTATCAAAGGATGCAGCTAACTCCATTTAAACGACGCCATAAAGACGATCACCGGCATCGCCCAAACCGGGAACGATGTAACCGTGTTCGTTTAA
>CAXNEU010000063.1:0-6515 GCA_964201705.1 Candidatus Planktophila sp.
CGAAAATCTTGCGTTGCCATCAGGTATTAAAAAGTAACCTTTGGCGCATTGCGAGATTGTGGATCTTCAACTTCATAAAATTCACGCTCTGAAACCTTAGCAAAACCTGCAAAAAAGCTGGTTGGGATAGTTTTTACTGCAGTATTTAAGTTGCGCACATTATCGTTATAGAACTGACGAGCAAAGGCAACTTTATTTTCGGTAGTTGAAAGTTCTTCTTGCAGTGAGAGAAAGTTCGAAGAAGCTTTTAGATCTGGGTATGCCTCAGCAACTGCAAGTAGGCCACGTAGTGCTTGGGTGAGCATGCCATCGGCTGCTGCAACGTCTGCCACAGTTGATGCGGTGGTTGCTTTGGCACGCGCGGTTACAACCGCATCGAAAGTACCTTGCTCGTGTGCTGCATAGCCTTTGACGGTCTCAACTAAATTAGGGATCAGATCAGAGCGACGCTTTAACTGCACTTCGATCTGTGCAAATGATTCATCAACGCCAATATTTAAGCGGATCAACCGGTTGTATTGGGCGATAAAGAAAAGTACGAGTAAGCCGACGACGGCGAGCGCGATAATGATTTCCATAGTTATTTCAACCCCTTAAGCAAAGGTTGTATTCCCTTGCTGGTTACTTAATCTTACTCTGGTGAAAGTTTAAAAAAGAGCGGCTAGCGGTTGGTCCACGTTGGCCCTGATACCTAGAGCCATATTTCGCGCTACCGTATGGATGTTCGGCTGGAGAAGAGAGTTTGATCAAGCAGAGTTGGCCGATCTTCATCCCCGGAAATAATTTAACTGGCAAGTTGGCGACGTTAGAAAGTTCCAGCGTTATATGCCCAGAAAAACCCGGATCGATAAAACCGGCGGTTGAGTGAGTTAAGAGCCCAAGGCGCCCGAGTGAAGATTTTCCTTCTAAGCGGCCTGCAATGTCATCAGGCAGAGTGATAATTTCGTAAGTGCTGGCAAGTACGAACTCACCCGGGTGCAAGATAAATGCTTCGCCATCATCGGCGACGACTTCGCGGGTTAGCTCAGATTGCTCAATTGATGGATCGATCACTGAGTACTTGTGGTTTTCAAAGACGCGGAAGAATTTATCAAGGCGCACATCAACGGATGAGGGTTGGATCATCGCCTCTTCAAATGGTTCGACGGCGACGCGACCGGCGGTAATTTCGGCGCGGATATCGCGATCACTGAGTAGCACGGCGTGAGCCTATCTGACCGAGCGGGAAAGTAAGCCGAAGTGAGCGTCTGGGCTTGCTTAAGTTACTGGCGGGTAGCATTATTTGCCTATGAGCCATTACACAGCCAATCTGCGCGATATCGAATTCTGCCTCTTTGACCTGCTCGGAACAGAGCAAGTATTAGGAACTTCTATCTTCAGCGAACTAGATCGCGAAACTGCGATGGGCATGTTGGAAGAGATGAAACGTCTGACGGAAAATGATTTAGCTGAATCTTTTGTTGAAGGCGATCGAGTCGGAGCAATTCTTAATAAAGAAACTGGAAATGTCACACTTCCAGAGAGTTTTAAAAAATCATATAAAGCTTACGTTGATGGCGAATGGTGGCGCCTTGATGCGCCAGTTGATTTAGGTGGAACTAAAGTTCCGGCCGCTGTGCGTTGGGCAATAGCCGAAATGGTGCTTGGTTCAAATCCAGCAATTCATATCTACGCTTCAGGTTATGCCTTTGCACAAGTTGCTTATGTATTAGGAACTCCAGAACAGAAACAAATGGCGAAGTTAATGGTTGATCGCCATTGGGGTGCAACTATGCAATTGACTGAACCAGATGCGGGTTCAGATGTAGGAGCAGGTCGCAGTAAGGCCGTGCAACAGGCAGATGGCACCTGGCATATCACCGGCACAAAGCGTTACATCACATCTGGTGATGCTGACTTTTATGAAAATGTTATGCACTTCGTTCTTGCTCGTCGCGAAGGTGGCGGACCAGGAACAAAAGGACTTTCACTATTTTTGATTCCGAAGTTTATGTTTGATCAAAAAACCGGTGAACTCGGCAAGCGCAATGGTGTTTTTGTTACCTCACTTGAAAGCAAAATGGGTCTTAACGTATCCGCTACTTGTGAAGTAAATCTTGGGGAGAAAGAGCCTGCCATTGGTTACTTACTTGGCGATGTTCACGAGGGTATCAAGCAGATGTTTAAAGTTATTGAATTTGCTCGAATGATGGTCGGCACCAAGGCAATTGCAACTTTGTCTGCTGGTTATCAACAAGCTCTTTCATATGCCAAGGTGCGCGTGCAAGGTGGCGACATGAAGGTAATGAACGATAAAGCTAGCCCACGTGTGACAATCATTCATCATCCAGATGTGCGCCGTTCTCTGATGGTACAAAAGTCTTACTCTGAAGGTATGCGCGCGCTAGTTCTTTACACCGCATCTATTCAAGATCAAATTGAGTTGGCAATCGCTGCTGGCGATCACGATAAAGCCAAGTTAATGGAAGCGCTTAATGATCTGCTCTTGCCGGTTGTTAAAGGTTACGGATCTGAAAAATCTTGGACACTGCTTGGCACTGAATCTTTGCAAACTTTTGGCGGCGCAGGATTTACTCAAGATTGGCCCATTGAACAATATGTTCGCGATGCCAAGATCGATACGTTGTACGAAGGCACAACTGCAATACAGGGACTCGATTTCTTCTTCCGTAAAGTTGTTAAAGATGGTGGGAAAGCACTTGGCTTACTCGGTAAAGAGATCCAAACATTCGCTGAATCCGGTGGCGCGCATCAAGATGAGAAACAAGCACTTCTTAAAGCACTTGGTGATTTAAATGGCATGGTTGGTGTCTTGGTTGGCCACGCAATGGCATCACAAGAGGCTGCGCCAGAAATTTATAAGGTTGGTCTGAGTACATCACGTGTATTGATGGCAGTCGGCGACATAATCACTACTTGGTTGCTGCTGCGCCAAGCAGATACCGCTGCCAGCCGTATTGATGGCGCATCAGCGAAAGATAAGGATTTCTATGCTGGCAAGATCGCATCAGCAAAGTTCTTCGTGGAAAATTATCTGCCACATATCACCGCTGATCGTAAGATCGTTGAAGGCACTGATAATTCAATAATGGATATCTCAGAAAACGCCTTTTAGTTTTAGATCGCCTTAATTTCAGATAGGCTCAGCGGATGCTTAATAAGCACCGTGGTGAGTTGTACGTAGTTTTCGGTGCAATTTTCTTCTCCTTAAGCGGAGTGATCGTGACTTTAGTCCTCGACCACATGACAGCTTTTCGCTTAGCCCAAATCCGTGCAATCGGTGCCTTTGCCCTAATCTTTATAATTACCTTTATCCAAGACCGTAACTCTTTAAAGGCCGAACGAAGTGAATTGCCGACACTAATCTTCTACGGAGTATTCGGTTATGCGATGGTGCAGCTTGGTTATTTCATCAGCATCTCACGTGGCATACCGCTTAGCCTGGTATCAATTCTGGAATTTACCGCTCCCGTGTGGATCGTTCTCTGGATCAAATTTGTACGCAAAGGCAAAGTTTCTAACGATATGTGGGTGGCGATCGCCCTCGCGTTATTTGGTCTGGTTTTAGTTGCAAAAGTGTGGCAGGGATTCACCTTTGATCTGATCGGAATATTAAGCGCAGTCGGTTCGGCGATGTCGCTGGCAATTTACTTCCTGATGAGTGAATCACAAGGTGACAGGCGATCTGCCCAGGCGATGGTGGTTTGGGGCATTGGGGTTGCGGGGCTTTTTTGGTTGATAGTTCTGCCAATATGGAATTTTCCAACACAAGTTCTTACAACTCAAATTAACCTGCAGGGTCGCTTTTCTGATTACAGCGCACCTGGTTGGTTATTGATCGCTTACATAATCATATTTGGGACGCTGGTTCCGTATCTATTTGTGGTCGCGGGTATACGCCTAATAAGTGCATCTAAATCTAGCGTGATTGGAATGTTGGAAGCAGTAATTGGCGGGGCTTTCGCATGGATTTGGTTGGCGCAATCATGGGGTGCAATCCAATTACTTGGTGGCGCAATTGTTTTAGTTGGTATCTATATTGCTGATCGCACAAAGACAAACGCTAAATAATATTATTCGTTCCACGAACCATCTGCAGGATTTTGTGGAGCAGTGAAGTCGCGACCTGAACCAGCATTTGGCGCCATATCTGCAAAACGTGCAAAGTGAAGTTGTGCTGCAACTGTAATTGTCTTGGTCTGACCGTTACGGTGTTTTGCAACAATTAGGTCTGCCTCACCTGAACGGTTCTGTGAGTCATACATATCATCGCGGTGGAGCAAGATAACAACGTCGGCATCTTGTTCGATAGAACCAGATTCACGAAGGTCAGAGAGCATTGGCTTCTTATCTGAGCGTTGTTCTGGCGAACGGTTTAGCTGTGAAATCGCAATCACCGGAACATCTAACTCTTTCGCCATAAGTTTTAGGTGGCGGGAGAATTCAGAGACTTCTTGCTGACGGTTTTCAACGCGCTTGCCGCTAGTCATCAACTGCAGGTAATCGATAACGATCAATTTCAGGTCGTGGCGCTGCTTTAAACGACGGGCTTTAGCGCGGATTTCCATCATTGAAAGGTTCGGTGAATCATCGATAAACAAAGGTGCGGCGGAAATTTCTCCCATACGACGGGCCAGTTTTGACCATTCTTCATCACTTAACTGACCAGAGCGAATGTTATTTAAACCAACGCGAGCTTCTGCAGACAACATACGCATCGTGATTTCAGAGCGCGACATTTCGAGTGAGAAGATAACTGAAGTTTTTCCATCATGAATTGATGCGTGGCGCGCAATATCAAGTCCGAGAGTTGATTTACCAACTGCAGGACGCGCTGCCAAAATAATCATATTGCCGGGATGGAAACCATGTGTAAGTAAATCTAAATCACGGAATCCTGATTTAACGCCTTCGATACCAGTACCTTTTTGAATTGCTTCAATCTCATCAAGTGCTTCAGGCAATAAAGTTGCAAGTTGTACATAATCTTCTGAGGTGCGGCGTTCGGTTACTGCATAAACTTCGGCTTGTGCTTGATCAACTGCGTCATCAACTTCGCCTTCGACGTTGTAGCCGAGTTGCACAATCTTTGTGCCGGCTTCAACTAAGCGACGCATGATTGCGTGTTCGCGAACGATCTTTGCGTAATAACTAGCATTTGCCGCAGTTGGTACTGATGAAATTAAGGTATGTAGATAAGGTGCTCCACCGGCGCGCGCAATATCTCCGCGCTTTGTAAGTTCGGCAGATACGGTGACCGCATCGGCAGGTTCGCCGCGGCCATAAAGATCGAGAACTGCGTCATAAATTAGTTCGTGAGCTGGACGATAGAAATCGCGTTCGCGTAAAATTTCGAGAACATCAGCGATCGCGTCCTTTGATAACAACATTCCACCGAGAACTGATTGTTCGGCGATTAAATCTTGTGGTGGTGTGCGCTCAAATTCTGTGCCGATATTGTTATAAGAGGAGTTTGCTCGCGAAGAGTTGTTGGGTAGTTCGGCGATGCTCACGGGTGAAACCTCCCACCTGGCACTGACAAAAGCGAAAGGGGTTGGGTATAAGGTTGTGTACAAGTAGGTGGATAACCGCTATTTCCTGTGTAAATCGCTGTGCGCAGGGTGTGTGTAACTCTTTGAGAGTTAGCACTTTTTAGGGAAAGTGCAGGTCAGACGGGGGGTGTTTATCCCTAACCCCTGTGCATGAAAGTAATTTTCAACTTCTCAATTATTGAGATCAAAAGATTTTAGGGAAATAAAAACCCCGACCACATCAGTGGCCGAGGTCTTTAGATTTAATATTTTACTTAGCGGCAACCACGGTAACGGTAACTGTTGCAACAACTGAATGTGCAAGTGCAACCTTTACTGAGTGATCTCCAGCCTTCTTGATATGACCAGAGGTCTTGATGCTGTGACGATCGATATCAACGCCTGCGGCGGCCTTTACAGCAGCTGCAATGTCTTTATCTGTGACAGAACCGAATAAGCGACCAGCTGTACCAGTTTTAACGCTGATTGTGATCGTTGCCTTTTCAAGTGATGCCTTTAACTCTTTAGCGTGATCGATATCGCGGACTTCACGTGCAGCGCGAGCGCGACGGATTCCTTCAATCTGCTTTTCGCCACCGAGTGACCATGCGATTGCAACGCCACGTGGCAACAAGAAGTTGCGAGCGTAGCCATCTTTAACAGTTACTACATCGCCGGCTGAACCGACCTTTGCGACTTCACGAGTAAGGATGAGTTTCATTTTGTCATTCCCCCTTAACGAGCTGTCGATGTGTAAGGCAAGAGTGCAACTTCACGGCTGTTTTTGACAGCTGTTGCAACCGAGCGTTGGTGTTGTGTGCATGCGCCAGTGACACGACGAGCGCGGATCTTGCCGCGATCAGAGATGTACTTGCGAAGAGTGGCGATATCTTTGTAATCGATATAGCTCACCTTGTCGCGACAGAAGCTGCAAGGCTTCTTCTTGAACTTCTTATTTAGGGCAGCAGCTTTTGCGCCCTTGTT
>CAXNEU010000064.1:0-6328 GCA_964201705.1 Candidatus Planktophila sp.
CCAGGATGTAACAGACCAGACGGAAGCGGAAACTCCCCAATCTGATTCAAGTAACTTCGCAGCCTTTAGCGCCCAGTTCATGCCGACGCCAGATGCCAAGATCTGGGCGTTCTTCTTGCGTTGCTTAGCTCCACTTTGGAACAAGTAAATTCCCTTTAACAAACCAGCCACATCCAGGCCATCTGGTTCAGCAGGTTGCATGTATGGCTCGTTGTAAACAGTTAAGTAATAGTAAATATTTTCGCTATTTTCGCCATACATACGACGCAGACCATCTTTAACAATATGTCCGAGCTCGTAAGCAAATGCTGGGTCGTATGCAACAACTGCCGGGTTAGTTGAAACAAGAAGTGGTGAATGGCCATCTTCGTGCTGCAAACCTTCACCATTTAACGTTGTGCGACCTGCGGTTGCGCCGACTACGAAGCCACGCACCAACTGGTCAGCTGCAGCCCAGAAAGCATCTCCGGTGCGCTGGAATCCAAACATTGAATAGAAAATGTAGATAGGAATCATCGGCTCATCGTGAGTCGAGTATGAAGAACCAACTGCGGTAAATGATGCGACAGATCCTGCTTCATTAATACCTTCATGTAAGATCACACCAGAAGTTGATTCCTTATAGGACAACATTAATTCACGGTCTACTGCGGTGTATTGCTGTCCGTGCGGTGAGTAAATCTTCAAAGTTGGGAAGAGTGAATCCATACCAAAGGTGCGCGCTTCATCAGGAATGATCGGCACCAATCGTGCGCCAAGCCCGGGATCTTTTACTAAATCTTTAAGCATGCGCACAAAAGCCATTGTTGTTGCTACTTCTTGCTGACCTGAACCGCGACGAACTGATTCGTAAGCCTCATCGGCTGGCTGTGCCAATGGTCGCGAAACGCTGCGGCGACGAGGGAGTGATCCACCGAGTGCGGCACGGCGCTCTTGCAGATATTTAGCTTCTGCCGAATCTTCGGCTGGCTTGTAATAAGAAGGTGTGTACTTATCTAATTTGTCATCAGCAATTGGAATTGCCAAACGATCACGGAATTCGCGAATGTCTTCAAGTGTCATCTTCTTCATTTGATGCGTTGAGTTGCGGGCTTCGAAGTGCGAACCGAGAGTCCAGCCTTTAACTGTCTTGGCCAAAATAACTGTTGGGCGGCCATTGCCTTGAGTTGCTGCAGCGTATGCCGCATATAACTTGCGGTAATCATGTCCACCGCGCCTTAAGCCCCAGATTTGTTCATCTGACCAACTTGAAACCATTGCCGCAGTGCGCGGATCGCGGCCAAAGAATTTTTCGCGCACATATGCGCCGCTTTCACCCTTAAATGTTTGGTAATCACCATCAAGAGTTGTGTTCATAATATTTACAAGTGCGCCTTCGCGATCTTGTGCCAACAGTGGATCCCACTCGCGACCCCACACGACCTTGATAACGTTCCAACCTGCGCCACCGAAGACTGATTCAAGTTCTTGAATAATCTTGCCGTTGCCGCGTACTGGTCCATCGAGGCGTTGCAAGTTACAGTTAACAACAAAAGTTAAGTTATCTAAGTTCTCACGCGAAGCAAGTCCGATTGCACCCAAGGTATCAACTTCATCTACTTCACCATCACCAAGGAATGCCCAAACATTTTGCTGACTTGTATCTTTAATTCCGCGGTTATGTAAGTAACGGTTAAAGCGCGCTTGATAAATCGCATTGATTGGTCCAATACCCATTGAAACAGTTGGGAATTGCCAGAACTCAGGCATTAAACGTGGATGCGGATAAGAAGAAAGTCCGCCGCCTTTATGCGAAAGTTCTTGACGGAAACCATCTAACTGATCTTCGCTTAAGCGACCTTCCATAAAGGCGCGTGCATACATACCGGGAGAAGCATGTCCCTGGAAGAAAATTTGATCTCCGCCGCCAGGATGATCTTGTCCGCGGAAGAAGTGATTGAAACCAACTTCATAAAGCGCGGCAGAGGATGCGTAAGTTGAAATATGTCCACCAACACCAACACCAGGGCGCTGCGCACGGTGCACCAACATCGCGGCGTTCCAGCGAATAAATGAACGGATACGACGTTCGATCGCTTCATCACCAGGAAATGCTGGTTCATTCTCAGGTGTAATTGTGTTTATGTAATCAGTATTGCGAAGAGCGGCAACGCCAATATTTTTTTCGTGCGCGCGCTGTAGTAATTTTAATATTAAGAAACGGGCGCGAACCGGACCAGCACTATTAAGGGCCGCATCAAAGGAAGCTTGCCATTCGGCGGTTTCAGTCGGGTCGGTATCTACTAGTTGGTCGATGATCTGATCTGGGACGCCGAAGTTCTCGCTCATGGTTGTATTCTCGCGCTTACGCTGCAGTAGAGCAAAATCCCCAGAGATTTCGTCTCAGAATACCCTTGCCAAACCCTTGTCAAAGGTCAAATGTTTCGGTGGACTTATCCCGTGGCAAAGGGGATGGGATTTGCTCAAGGCGAGATCGTCCTTGAAGTCGGATATGACACAGATTGCGATAGCGCATTACGTAAAGAGATCGCCGCAACTGTCGGAACCAAATTTGTAGAAGGCACCGCCACCGAAGTCGTCGACGCGGTTATTTTATGGTGGCGAGATGGTGACGGAGATCTCGTTGATGAATTAATGGATGCTCTGACATATTTAAGTGAGGCCGGACCAATTTGGGTCTTAACGCCAAAAGTCGGACGAGATGGCCACGTCGAGCCAAGTGATATTCAAGATGCCGCACCGATTGCGGGCTTGAGTCAAACTTCTACATTGGTCGTTGCAAATGATTGGACTGCTACTCGTCTGGTCGCACGAAAGGCTGGCAAGCGCTAGATTTCGCATATGAGTACATCACTTACAGGTTTATCAGTTGGCTCCGTTGCTCCAGATTTCGAGTTAAAGGATCAGCACGGTGCGAAGGTTTCGCTCTCATCATTTAAAGGAAGTAAGAACGTTGTAGTTCTCTTTATTCCATTTGCATTTACAGGAACCTGCACCGGTGAACTTTGTGCGATCCGTGATGATTTATCTGCATTTCAAAATGACGATGTGCAAGTTCTAGCAATCTCATGTGATTCACCATTTACACAAAAAGTATTCGCAGAGCAAGAAGGTTACAAGTTTCCAGTCCTTGCAGATTTTTGGCCACATGGCGCAACGGCAAAGGCGTACCAAATTTTCAATGAAGATCTCGGTTGCGCATTGCGCGGGACATTTATCATTGATAAAGCTGGCGTTATTCGTTGGGCAGTCGTAAATGGCCTCGGAGATGCGCGTAATAACGGTGATTACAAGGCTGCAATAGCCGCTCTGTAGTTAAGGTAGTATTTCCCACGCAACAACCGGGTGCTTAGCTCAGTGGTAGAGCGTCTCGTTTACACCGAGAATGTCGGGGGTTCGAAACCCTCAGCGCCCACCAGAAAATTCCATATGCTGTAAACACTCTTACGGAGGCACTTATGAAAGCGACCCCGAGTGACCAGCGTTCAGTTTTAGATATTCAAAACTTCGACTTCACAACCACATCTCTAAATGCCAAAGCTGCAGCCCTTCCTGAAATTACGGCCATCTCCTCATTAACGATTAAGGCCAATAACGCCCGCGATCTCCGTATCGCTGCCGAAAATGAGTTGAGCGATGTTAAGCGCGAATTGAACCGCGCTGAAACCGATGTAGAACAGGTTGTCTCACGAATTACCCGGGACGAAGCACGTTTAGCATCTGGCACAGGCGCAGCGAAAGAGTTGGAACAACTGCAACACGAACTTGTCTCACTAAATACTCGTCGCAGTGAGTTAGAAGAAGTAGAACTTGAAATAATGATGCGCGTAGATTCCATCAAGGAGCGCATTACGACTTTGCAAGAGGAGGAAGCCGCGCTCGCCCTGGAAATAGCCAACTTAGAGATATCCAAAGAAAACGCACTAACCGTGATCGGCGCTGATTTAAGTGCAGCTGCACAAGAGCGTGCCAAGACCGTGGCCCGCGTTAACCCTGAGTTAATTGCGTTATACGAAAAAATTAGAGCCTCAAGCAATGGAACCGGAGCTGCCGCCTTAATCGGTAATCAATGCAAAGGCTGTCACTTAACTTTAAATACCATCGAGCTGCAGAGAATTGCAGCGCTCGCCGAGGATGAAGTATCTCGTTGCGAAGAATGTCGGTGCATATTGGTGCGTGGTCTATAAATGGCTCGCAAATTTAAATTAACTGCCGACGGGGGATCCCGCGGAAACCCTGGTCCTGCAGGTTACGGAGCAGTAGTAACCGAAAATGGAAAGATTGTTGCTGAACTCTTTGATGTAATCGGCATTGCAACAAATAATGTTGCCGAATACAGCGGATTGCTTGCCGGCCTTAGCCATATCCATAAATTAGATGCTGCGGCGACAGTTGAAGTAGCAATGGATTCCAAATTAGTTGTAGAACAAATGTCTGGGCGTTGGCAGATCAAGCACGCGGATATGCGCGATTTAGCCAAGCAATGTCGCGGCGCTCACGATCCATCGTTGGTTACTTATTCTTGGATTCCACGTGATGAAAACTCACACGCCGATCGTTTAGCCAATAAGGCACTCGATGGTGAATCAGCCCATAAACCTGAACCACAAGTGCAGCAGAATTATTTATCAGAGCGCATGCGCAGTGATGAAGTTCCAACAATGATTTATATGGTCCGCCACGGCGAGACCGTATTAACGCCAATGCGAAAGTTTTCTGGCGTTGGTCCCTTAGATCCAAAGTTAACTGAAAAGGGCCTGGCGCAAGCAGCTGCCGTTGCCGGAGCAATCGCGAAACTGAATCCAGAAGTTTTGATTGCATCGCCTTTAGCGCGTACTACGCAAACGGCTCAAGCTATTGCCGCAGCAACAGGGCTTGAAATTAACTTTGATGAGATTTGGTATGAACTCTCATTCGGTGATTGGGATGGCCTTTCCTTTGAAGAGGTGAAAGAAAAATTCCCCGATGAGTTTCAGGGTTGGCTTAATTCAACCTCTTATGCACCAGCCGGGGGAGAGTCATACGACCAAGCCGAAGTTCGCGTCGAGGAAGCTTTAGAAAAAGTCGCTGCTCTTTATCCTGGGCAGCGAGTTGTCGTTGTTACGCACAACGGAATCATTAAACTAGCGGCGCAAATAGTTACAGGAGCGCCAACGGAGGCGGTCTTTCACATAGATGCTGCTCCGTGTTCGATAACTTCAGTATCTATTTGGCCATCAGATGGACTGCGCGCCCTGCGCAGCCTTAACGAGACAGGACACTTTCGCACATGATCAGTTCAACCGAGTGGCTAATAACTGTTGGTGGTCTTGCCGCAGTAATCATTTTTGATTTGGCGCTGGCGATTGCTCATCGCAATAAAGAGACCAGCACAAAAGAGGCACTAGGTTGGACGCTATTCTATGTAGCAGCAGCGGTAACTTTTGGTTTGCTTATGCCACGCTGGACATCAGATCAGCTTCGGACTGAATTTTTCGCAGGTTGGCTAACTGAATACGCGCTTTCGGTCGATAACATCTTTGTATTTATCATTTTGATTTCAACGCTTAAGGTAAAGAAGGAATCCCAGCAGTTGGTTCTTCTCTTTGGAATTCTTATCGCCATTGTCCTGCGCGTAATTTTGATCTTCGCTGGCGTCGCACTTGTAACTCGCTTTACCTCAGCCTTTTATGTCTTTGGCGCCTTCTTGATCTTTACGGCTTGGAAGTTAATTAACGAAAAAGAAGAAGTAGAAAAAGATGAAGGTAAGTTGATTGCCTTCCTTCGCAATAGAGGTTTGAGTACTTTTGCTATCGCGCTAATCGCTTTGGGCGTTACCGATCTAGTATTTGCACTTGATTCAATCCCAGCGATCCTTGGATTAACAACAAGCACTTACGTTGTAATCACTGCAAATATCTTTGCCCTAATGGGGCTTCGCCAGCTCTACTTCTTGCTGCAAGGTGCGATGGACCGACTAGTCCACCTTGGTCGCGGTCTCTCATTTATCTTGGCATTTATCGGCGTGAAGATGATCTTGCACGCTTTACACGAAAATGGCGTGCATGTTCCGGATATTTCACTCGAAGTGAGCCTGACTGTCATTGTTTCCGCCCTGACAATTACTGCCCTCACAAGCCTTTATGCCACTCGTAATTCATCCAAAGAAGAAAAAGGCATTTCGTAACACTCAGTATTTCGCGTATCCTTATCTAGAAGAGTCGCCCGGATCACCGCGTTGTACTTGTACACCGAGGAAAGTCCGGACTTCACAGAGCAAGGTGGTGGGTAACACCCACCCGGAGAAATCCGCGGGATTAGTGCCACAGAAAATAGACCGCACATGAAA
>CAXNEU010000065.1:0-6260 GCA_964201705.1 Candidatus Planktophila sp.
GATTTCGGAACCAATCTCTTTGTTATTGGATTACTTGTTCTCTCCTTTGTTGTACTAGTCACGCTTGCACTTTACGCTCGAAAGATATTTAAAGAGAGATGATCTTTCTGGCAGCAGATCCAACTTCTGCTGGTCCACTAGTTACCTCGTTGGCCACAGTTGGCAAGTTCATTTCACTTACCGCAAGTTTTGCAACCGTTGGCCTCTTATTGGCGATGGCATTCTTCTTAATCGATGACGCCGGCAAATTATCTAAATCTGCAAAAGCGCTTCGAAACACGGCAGCGCTAACTTCACTTACTTGGGTGCTAGGCCAAGGTTTAAATATATTGACAACGCTGGCAAATATTTTGGGAACTTCTCTAACAGAGGCTCTAGATTCAACGTCGCTACGCTCTTTTATTTCTCAAATCGACCTCGGAAAATATATGTTTACCCAGCTTTGTCTGGCGCTGATTGTCTGCGCCCTGGTTGTGCGAATACGTACCGTTGCAGCCACTAACGCCCTGCTGCTTCTATCTTTGATTGCAGTAATCGCACCGATATTTGCTAGCCACTCGGCCTCCAGCGGATCACACGCTTTAGCCATTGGTTCTTTAATTGTTCACGTTGTTGCACTCACTTTCTGGGTTGGTGGGCTGATTGCAATAACAGTTCTTTCCGCTGCTGATCGCGCCGTTGCTCTGCCGCGCTTTAGCGCATTGGCGCTCTGGTCGGTTATTGCAGTTGTGGCCAGCGGTAGCGCAAATGCTTGGGCCAGACTTAACTTTCAGAGCGCTTGGAGCTCAAACTACGCCCGCTTGGTAATTCTTAAAGTTGTTCTCACCGCGGTGCTAATCTATTTTGGATATCTAAACCGTAAACAATTATCTGGTAAATGGCAGATCACCTTGAAAAATCTCAGCCGCATTTTATTTGTTGAAGTGACAATAATGCTCGTTGCCGTTTTGGTTGGTTCTCGCCTTTCAAATATGCAGCCACCATTGCGCGCAGAAAGTGCGACTTTAGATCCTGGTTTAGCTATCGCAGGAATTGCTACCCCGCCACCACCAAACCTGTGGCGCTTAATTTCACTATATGACCCAGATGCATTGATGATCGGCGTCTTAATCACTGCCGTCGCACTTTACATAAAAGGCGTAGTTATCTTGTCGCGTCGCGGTGATAAGTGGCCGATTGGACGCACAGTCGCATTCGCACTTGGAATTAGTTTTATTGATTATGCAACAAGTGGCGGCTTAGGTGTTTACGCCAAATTCTCTTTTGAGTATCACATGATTGCTCACATGGCTTTGGGCATGATTGCACCGATAGGAATTGTTTTAGGTGCACCAATTACTTTGGCACTTCGCACATTGCCGCAGGGACGAAATCAAGAAGAACGTGGTGTGCGCGGAACGTTGATCGCACTATTGCATTCCAAGCCAGCCGGGATTTTTACTAATCCAGTTATGATATTGGCGCTCTTTGATGGTTCACTCTTTGCTTTATATATGACGCCGTTATTTGGAAATTTGATGCAATCACACCTGGGTCACTTGGTAATGAGCGTTCATTTCCTATTGGCCGGCATTCTCTTCTTCCACGTAATAATTGGGATTGATCCCAACCCAAGAAAAGTGCCACATATTGTTCGAATAGTTATTCTCTTTGCTGCAATGAGCATTCATGCCTTTTTCGCAGTTGCTTTGATTTCTACTTCAACCGTGATTGATCAAGGGTATTTTGCATCGCTACAAACTCCTTGGAACCTAGACTCTCTTGCGGATCAACGGGCAGGTGGCTCCATTGCCTGGGCAATGGGGGAGATTCCAATTTTGCTAGCGTTGATTGCGACTTTTATACAGTGGATGCGCGATGACAAGCGGGAAACCAAACGCATAGATCGAAATGAAGCGCGCTTGGCTGCGATGGGTGAACCCGATGAACTTGCACAATATAATGCCTACTTAACTTCATTAGCGGCAAAGGATACGGAACGAAATAAATGACAACCAACGATCTGTATGCGTTGCCTTCGGAATACAACGACTTACGTGTAAGTGCGCGCGCTTTGGCCGAAAAAGAAATTTCACCGCATGCCGCTGCAGTTGATGAAGACCATCGCTTTCCGCAAGAAGCTGCCGATGCTTTACTTAAAGCAGGCCTTAGCGCTGCTCACGTCCCAACAGAATTTGGCGGAGAAGGCGCAGACGCTCTGGCCACTGTAATAATTATTGAAGAAGTAGCACGCGTCTGTGCGTCATCTTCGTTAATCCCCGCCGTAAATAAACTCGGATCACTTCCGCTAATTTTAAGTGGCAGCAAGGAGCAGAAAGAACGTTGGCTACCACAGCTGGCAAAAGGAAGTGGATTTTCATATTGCCTCTCAGAATCTGAAGCTGGTTCAGATGCATCTGCGCTAAAAACAAAAGCAGAGCGCAAAGGTGATAATTGGATAATTAATGGCAGCAAGAAGTGGATTTCAAATGCCGGAGTCTCAGAGTTCTACACCGTTATTGCGCAAACTGATCCAAGTAAAGGTTCTAAAGGAATTACCGCATTTATAGTTGAAAAATCTGATGCCGGTGTTTCATTTGGTGCGCCAGAGAAGAAGATGGGATTTCGCGGATCTCCTACTCGCGAAGTCTATTTCGATAACGTAACCATCGGTGATGATCGCCGAATCAGTGAAGTAGGTGCAGGTTTTGCACTTGCCATGGATACGCTCGATCACACACGAATCACGATCGCCGCACAGGCTTTAGGAATTGCACAAGGCGCACTTGATGTTGCCGCCAAATATTCACACGAACGCAAGCAGTTTGGAAAAGAAATCTTTGATTTCCAAGGCGTGCAATTTATGTTGGCCGATATGGCTATGAATATTGAAGCAGCGCGCCAATTAACTTATGCTGCTGCCGCCCGCAGCGAACGTGGCGATAGAGACCTTAAATTCTTCTCCGCAGCAAGTAAAACATTTGCCAGTGATGTGGCTATGAAAGTTACGCAAGATGCGGTGCAAGTTTTAGGTGGCTATGGGTATGTTTCTGACTATCCAGTCGAACGAATGATGCGCGATGCCAAACTTACGCAAATTTATGAAGGAACTAATCAGATTCAAAGAATCGTGATGGCCCGAAATCTACCTGCAAATTAATTTTTAAAACGTAGCAATAAATCAGGTGTAGCGGCGGCGTTAAGCGGAATATCAAAACTTTCGCGGGGCAAATCTTCGCTAGAAATTTCATCTGGATGAATCAATCCAATACTCCAAGTACTTAACTTTGTGAGCGCTCGATCATAAAAACCGCCACCCTGCCCCAATCGATAACCTGATCGATCTATTCGAAGTGCAGGGACAATAATTAATTCAATTTTCGATTGCTCAGAAATAGCCGGTCCGGTAGGTTCTAAAATATTCTTCGATAACTTGCTAGGAGTTAACTGATTGGCATCACCTTGCCACTGCACCCATTCAAGTTCTTTACCGACAATTCTTGGAAGATAGAGCGACTTCCCGTTCTTAAGAAGCTCGGCGTTTAATTCTGTCGTGCTCGGTTCATCCCCATAAGAGATATAACTTGCGATATTCGTTGCTTTTGTAAATTCGAGTGAAGTCGCAAGGTAAGAAAATGAGTGATCTAGATATCTTTCGCGCCGTTCAAAGCGATAGCGATTGCGGAGATCGGCTTTCTCACTCGATGCGCTCACGTAAATCCCCAATATTTGGTTACTCAAGAAGTATTGTTGCTAATTATGTCAGACCGCATGCGCGTAGATGAGTTCCTTTCCTCTCTTATTGCGATATGCCGACCGCTTGAACCTTTCAGCATGTCGCTACTCGATGCGCACGGGGCAACTCTCGCCGAAGATATCTATGCGGGCGAACGCCTTGTTTTGAAATCTGGTTCACGTATTCGTTCCACTCAAATTGGTTTAGCTGCCTCAATTGGTCGCGACAATCTGCCAACTCGCCCTCACCCTCGCGTAGTTGTACTTTCGGCGGGGCCAGATCTGGTCGAGCCAGGTAAAGAGTTAAAAGAAGGCGAAGAGTACGAAACTAATTCTTGGCTTCTCACCACCGCAGTACGCGAAGTTGGTGCAGTTGCCTATCGCGTTCACACGATTCCTGATGATGAAGCCCAACTTCAAGCAGTCATTGAAGATCAACTTGTACGTGCTGATTTAATAATTATCAGCGGTGAACGCAAAGATGATTCCTTTGATTTAATCACGCGAACTTTGGCAGCAATGGGTGAGATTACAACTGTAGATATCGCAATTGAATCTAGCGGAAGACATAACTTTGGAGTTATAGGACCAGATAAAACTCCAGTCGTTACTCTGCCGGGAGATCCGGTTGCCGCTTACATTTCTTTTGAGTTATTCATCCGACCAATGATCCGCACAATGCTTGGCGCATCTACGATTCACCGCCCATCAGTAAAGGCAAAACTAGAAAAGGCAATTACTTCTACAAGTGATAAACGTTCTTACATCCGAGCAGTTCTATCGGAAGATGGCAAATCAGTTATGCCGCTACTGGATCAAGGCTCAAGTGTGCAAGATGAGCAGACCACCCTTTCGGATGCCAACGCATTTATTGCCGTACCTGAGGGCGATGTAAAGATCGTGGCAGGTTCAACTGTCACAGTCGTCGTACTCGAACGTCGATATATTTAAAATCGGATTAGATAAATGTCTGAGAATTGGCCCGTTTATTTAAATTCGGGAGAGTTAGTTCTGCAACCACTTCGTTGGCGAGATCGTAAACGCTGGCTCAACGTTCGCAAGGAGAATCGAGACTGGCTATCCGAATGGGAAGCCACACTTCCTCAAGTGCCAGGTGAAACCGATTCGAAAAGTCTGCCCACATTCTTCGAGATGGTCAGTTGGCAACGCCGCGAAGGTCGGCAGGGGCGTTCTTTTGCGTTGGCCATCTGGCATTTAAACAGTCAAGGTAAGAATTTGATCGGCCAAATAACAATGGGAGGCGTGATGTATGGGGCCATGCGTGGTGCACACATCGGATATTGGATTGACCGTGCATATGCCAATCGTGGATTTACAACGAAAGCAGTTCAGTTAGTTACAGATTTTGGCTTTAACGCCCTCAAATTGCATCGGTTAGAAATAAATATCCGTCCTGAAAACTTGCCTTCAATTCGAGTAGCTGAAAAAGCAGGCTATCTATTTGAGGGTGCACGGCCTCGCTATTTACATATAGATGGAAGTTGGCGCGACCACGTCTGTTACGTCAAAGAAAATACTCAGGTTATTTAGCCCTCTAAATCCACAGAGTAAGCAGGGTGCTCCCGTAACCTTGGTTCATCATGGCTTCAGGAATCATCTATCTATTGATAATTGGCATGTGGGTGGCTTACTTCCTCCCACGCTGGGTCCACGATAGAAATGAGTTCTCCGGAAAGAGCGTTGAAAGATATAAAAGCGCACTTCGCATAGTTGCCAGCAATTCTCCTGGCGGAAGTTCCGGAACCGGAGTTATTCATACAGATTTAGATCATGAAGCAAAAGTTGCACAACAACTTCTGCGCCGTCGAATTATTTTTACACTTATTACAGTTTCATTCGTTATGACGATAGTGGGTGCAGTTATGCAAACTCTTGCAATTTCATTTATTGGAATCCCGGTAGTTGCCTTTGTACTGTATCTGGCGCATGTTCGCCATCAGAGCAATACCGAACGCGCGCAACGACGTCGCGTAACACAATTGCATCGCAGTACTGCTGGTGTCTCGTCAACCAATTTGTCAGAAGTAGTTGCTCCAAAACAAAGTACTGAACATTGGATTCCACTTACTGAACGTGAATTAACTGGAGTAACAATTTTGCCGAAAGGTAGCGCAGCGGCTCGCGGTGAATGGCAACCAAATTCTGTTCCGGTACCAACTTATGTAAATGCTCCGAAGGCGATTGTGCCAAAGCGAGTAATTGACCTAACCACACCTGGACAGTGGAGTGAAGAACAAGAAAGACTCGAACGCGAAGCCCTCGCTGCAGCCGCGCCATCACGAGATGAAATTTTTGATCAGCAGCTAGCCGATGAGGCGGTCGCTCGACTTAAAGAAAATCGCGCTGCTAACGAATAAAGGCTAGATCCAGGATGGCAGCCACATGCGGGCCTGCCATGACTCATAGGTAATTACATCGCCGGTAAATAGCGGCAAGAAGTAAATGAAATTGCTGAAAATCGCAATTCCAATAACTCCAATAAAAACATAGGTATTACGGCTGTTTTTGAAGTGAAGCAGAGCAAT
>CAXNEU010000066.1:0-6176 GCA_964201705.1 Candidatus Planktophila sp.
GCCTTCCTTGACGATCCGTCTTGCAGCCGATTTTGAGTCGACTACTCCGGTCGCGGCCAATAAATCGACCCAAGTTGGAATTGGATCACCTTTCTTAACTGTTGTTCGCGGTAATTCAGCGAGTGCTGATGCAAGAGTTGCCTCATCTAGCTCTGATAATTCACCTTGTCCGAAGAGCGCGCGAGCCGCGGCTTCAACTCGATTACAAATATCCTCAGAATGAACAAGTGATGTTAATTCACGAGCAAGGGCGCGATGCGCCTCGCGCGCACCGGGATTTTCGTTATGAGATTTCTCTAGAATTTCAATTTCGCTCTTTGACTTAAATGAGAAGACCTTTAAGAAGTTGATTACATCTTTATCATCGGTGTTTAACCAGTACTGGAAAAATGCATATGGAGATGTCATTTCAGGATCTAGCCAGATCGCTCCCCCAGCCGTCTTACCAAATTTACTTCCATCTGCTTTAGCCAGCAATGGGATCGTAAGTGCATGCCCGCTTCCGCCTTCGACGCGACGGATCAGATCTAATCCAGCGACAATATTTCCCCATTGATCAGAACCACCAAGTTGTAGTGTGCAGTTAAAGCGGCGATAAAGTTCAAGATAATCGAAAGATTGCAGTACTTGGTATGAAAATTCAGTATATGAAATTCCGCCACCTTCTAGCCGTGATGACACAGCATCTTTTGCCAACATTTGATTAACGCTAAAGTGTTTACCGATATCGCGCATGAATTCGATCGCCGAAAGTGGGGCGGTCCAATCCAAATTATTGGCAACAATTGCTGCATTATCTTTGGCGTTGAAATCAAGGAACTTGGATACTTGCAGGCGAATGCGCTCTACCCAAGTGGCAACCACATCTGTTGTATTAAGCGTGCGTTCTTCACTCTTTCCGCTGGGATCACCGATCAAGCCAGTGGCTCCCCCAACAAGTGCGATTGGATTGTGACCCGCTAATTGAAAGCGACGTAGCACCAACAGGACAACGAGATTGCCCACATGAAGGCTGGGCGCTGTTGGGTCGAAGCCGATATATAAAGTCGTTGG
The DNA here is from genome assembly GCA_964201705.1 of Candidatus Planktophila sp. Lineage (GTDB taxonomy): Bacteria > Actinomycetota > Actinomycetes > Nanopelagicales > Nanopelagicaceae > Planktophila. The sequence goes on from CAXNEU010000066.1 coordinate 1,054, forward strand.
CTTGGATAGCGCTGAAATAAGCGCTGCCTCATCAGTTGATTGAGAAAATAAACCACGCCATTTGAGGTCCTCAATTAGCGCTTTAGATTGCGGCGCAGCAGAACTCATTGGCTCATCATCTCGGAAAAGCTGCGGATCTGGGTGGATATTTTCAGCTTATGGGCCTTCGTTTCGGCTGTGGCATCGCTAATTTGCTTGGCTAACGCAGTTCCCCCTGTGGCGCCGATGGTTTTACGCGAACCAATTGCGCCGTCCACTGTTAAGCAAGTGCGTACTTCTGAGGTTAAAGAAGGATGTACTCCAAGAAAATCGGAGTCGCTGAGTTCGTGAAGTTGTAATCCTTTTGATTCACATAACGCAACGCACTTTCCAGCAGCTTCGTGGGCTTGTGCAAAAGTGACGCCAGCGCGGACTAAGAAATCTGCGACTTCTGTTGCTAACGAAAATCCTTGTGGCGCGGCTGACGCCATTTTCTCGCGATCAAAGCTTGTGGTAGCCACCATTCCCGTGACCGCTGGAAGAACCAATCGCAAAGTATCGATGGAATCAAAGAGTGGTTCTTTATCTTCTTGTAGGTCGCGATTGTAAGCAAACGGCAGGCCCTTTAACATTGCAAGAACGCCAGTTAGATTTCCAATTAAGCGACCTGCTTTACCGCGCGCTAATTCTGCTACGTCGGGATTCTTTTTCTGCGGCATAATCGACGAGCCAGTAGAATAAGCGTCAGCAACTTTCGCCCAGCCAAATTCGTTAGTTGCCCAGATGCACCACTCTTCACCGATACGTGAGAGATGAACACCAACCATTGAAAGTATGAAAAGAGCTTCGGCGACAAAATCGCGATCTGAAACCCCATCAATGCTATTTGCGGAAGAACTGGTAAATCCCAAATCTTTCGCTGTTACTTCAGGTGCTAAACCTAAGCCGGATCCAGCAAGTGCTCCAGAACCTAGCGGACTAACCGATGTTCGGGCCAGCCAATCTGAGATGCGATCAACATCGCGAGCAAAGGCATGGACGTGTTTTGCAATTTCGTGACCAAATAAAAGTGGTTGCGCATGTTGCATATGAGTAAATCCAGGAGCTGGTGCATCGCTATATTCACTTGCTTTAGCGATAAGTGTTTCCTGCAGTAATGTGATCTGATTAGCGATATCGAGCATGTGATCAATTGCAAATAGTTTCAAATCTGTAGCCACTTGATCATTGCGGGAGCGACCGGCGCGCAGGGCACCGGCTACTTCTCCAATTTTCTCGGTGAGTCCGCGTTCTAGCGCGCTATGTACATCCTCATCCTCGGCCGAAGGTAGAAATTTCGCTGAAGCCACATCTGCGATCAAATCTCGCAAACCACCTTCAATCTTCTTCGCCGCATCTTCCTTTAAGAGCCCTGAACTTTGCAGGACTCTTAGATGAGAAAGTGATGAGCGCAAGTCATAAGGCGCTAGGCGCCAATCAAAACTAACGCTACGTGAGAGCGCAAATACCGCGTCTGATGGAGCATCAGAAAATCTTCCACCCCAGAGCGCCATTATTTTCTGACCTTTCTAATGCCCGTTTTCTTCTTTGATGAAATGCCGACGGAGAGCAATTCTTTCGCTAAATCTGCTCCACCGTTGGACTTCTTCGATACAACTAATACCGTGTCGTCACCTGCGATAGTGCCGATAATGCTCTTTATACCTGAATTATCTAACGAACTGGCTAAAAACTGGGCTCCCCCAGGCGGGGTACGAACCACAACTAAATTTCCAGATGATTCAACGGAGAGAATTAGATCTGAAGGCAGTGGCATTGATTTGGATATCGCGCCATCTGAACTCGCTCCTATTTGATAGACGAGTTCACCACTTTCATTGCGAGATCGCACAGCGCCAACTTCTTCCAAATCACGACTTGCAGTTGCTTGTGTGACAACAAAGCCCGCCTTCTTCAATAGTTTCACTAAGTCAGATTGCGAATGTACAACTCCCGCTTTAATGAGCGAAATAGCTTTCGCACGTCGAGCAGACACTGATGAAGAATTTAAGACTTTAGCCATGATCAACCTCCTGTATGCATTCTTTGAAAACTGTGATGAACTTATCGATCTGTAACTTTGTAACAATTAGGGCGGGCGCGATCCGAATCGTTTCCTCATTCGGAGCGTTAACCAATATCCCTCTTTGGGATAGTTCGGCCGCAAGCGCTTTCGCATAACTTCCATCTAACGCGATACCAAGAAGGAGGCCACGGCCTCTTACTTCTACAACTCCCCTGATCGCGCCCAATTTAATTTTTAGGCGCTTCTCATAACTCTTTACGGATACAAGCAGTCTGTTTTTTTCTAGGTACTCAATAGCTGCCAGCCCCGCCGCCGCTGCAACGGGATTTCCACCAAAAGTTGTACCGTGCTCACCAGGTGCGAATTGTGGCGAGTTACTTCCTAGCGTAATCATTGCGCCTAACGGCAATCCTCCGCCTAGACCTTTTGCTAAGGTGATTACATCCGGGCGAATCTTCTCTTCTTCATATCCAAACCAGGTTCCGGTGCGACCAATACCTGTTTGCACGCAATCAAATACCAACAGAACTCCATGTTCACTGCACAGGTCTCTTAACTGTTTTAAATATCCAAATGGCGGCACGATTACGCCAGCTTCACCCATTATCGGTTCCACGATCACCATTGCAGTTTTTCCATTCACCGCTTTGCGCATCGCGGTAATGTCTCCAAAGCTCACGTGCTTAACGCCTTTTAAAAGCGGCTTAAATGGATTGCGCTTACTTGGTTGTCCCGTAAGCGAAAGCGCTCCCATTGTGCGCCCGTGGAAGGATCCAGTCGTGGCCACGACTTTGGAACGTCCTGTCTTACGCGATAACTTCAGTGCAGATTCATTTGCTTCCGCACCTGAGTTGCAGAAGAAAACGCGAGCATGCTTATCGCCGGTTAGCTCCTGCAATTTCGCGGCCAGTGCAATTCCTGAAGGATGGCTATAAAAATTACTGACATGACCTAGCGTTGCTATCTGCCTAGAAACCGCACGGACAATAACTGGATGTGCGTGGCCTAATACATTGGTTGCTATGCCACCGAGAAAATCAAGATACCTCTTTCCCGCAGAGTCAGTAACTACAAGACCTTTGCCAGATTTCAGCGTGATCGTTGGTACTCCGTAATTGCCCTGCATTACATCGTTCCAACTAGTAACGGCCTTATTTACCTTACTCACTTGGTCACCAACGTTCCTCCGTGGTTATCCAACGCAGTAGCGAAGGCTGATGGATCGGTTCCATCGATAATTCTTACTGATCTTGCTCCACCTTTTATTGCATCCAAGCACGCTTGCACTTTCGGAGCCATACCTTGGGCGAATGTTCCTTTGATCGCCTCTAACTCAATAGCAGTTATCTCTGATATTAACGAAGAGGTATCCGGCCACGAACGGTATATCCCGGCCACATCAGTCATAATAATTAAACATTGCGCATCTAGCGCACCTGCGATAGCTGCAGCCGCTAGATCAGCATTGACGTTTAGCCCACCTTTGAAGCTCTCATCAATGGCAATCGGTGAGATGACGGGAACTTGTCCGCCTTTGAGTGCGTTCTTAATCGCCTGTGGATTCACTGCAGTAATAACTCCGACCAGTCCTAAATCTGCTGGCGTGCCATCAACTAACTTTCGCAGCGGCTCTGCAATTAGTGATTCACTGATCCGTCCTGACAAGGCAACCGCATTTACTCCAGCTTTTTGAAGTGACCTTGCGACGCCTGGACCGACTTCCTCAGCCAGTACTCGCTCGACAACTTCAAAAATTTCAGGGGTCGTAACTCGGAAACCACCAATGAATTCTGAAGTTATATCTTCGGCCTTTAAAGCCGCGTCGATCTGCGGGCCACCCCCGTGAACAATTACCAAAGCAACGCCATTGTGCTGAGCTAAAGAGATCGCTTTTGCGAAAGCACCGTTTTCATCTCGCATGGCATGACCACCAAATTTAACGACGATCATGTTGCGTACGCTGAATTTTCGTGGACATAGTCATGGGATAAATCATTAGTAAAAACCGTCGCTTGGGCGCTTCCCATTTTCAGATCAATATCAATTGTTACGAGCCGTTCGATGAAAGAAACTTGGTTTCGATCAGCAAAAGGCGCACTTGATTTGGCTACTTGAACACCATTTAGAGTGACATCGATGTCTAATGGATTCAAATGTGCCTGTGCTGTACCGACAGCCGCAAGGACTCTCCCCCAGTTGGGATCACCACCGAAAATTGCACATTTAAGCAAGTTATTGCGCGCGCACGCGCGGGCCACGTTCACCGCTTCATCTTCATTCTTCGCACCGAATACGTTGATCGCCACTGTTTTTGTTGAGCCTTCAGCATCGGCGATGAGTTGCTGTGAAAGTGAGCCACATACATTCATTAACGCATCTTCAAATTCTGCAGGCGTTGGTGAATATGCGCTTGCTCCAGATCCCATCAGCAACACCGTGTCATTAGTTGAAGTGCAACCATCAGAGTCAATTCGGTTATAGGTTCGATCGCAAACTCTTTGAAAGATTTCTTGGGCATGTTCAGGCAGAACGGCATCGGTCATTACTACCGATAACATCGTTGCCAAGGCGGGGGCTAACATTCCGGCACCTTTAGCAATCCCTGCGATTTCATAATTATCGCCCTTAAAGATCGCAATCTTGGCAACGCTATCTGTTGTCATGATCGCATGCGCTACCTCGTTTAGTGAATCGGTGTTAAGGCTCTTTGAGATTACATCCAACCCCTTAAGAATTTTCTCCATCGGCAGTAGTTCTCCGATTAATCCGGTTGAGCAAACAACCACTTCACCGGATGAGATACCTAGCAGTACTCCAACGCGTTCAGCAGTTTGATGCGTATCTGCAAAGCCCTGCGGACCAGTGCACGCGTTAGCTCCACCTGAATTAAGAATTGCCGCTCGAACAATCTTCCCCTTAGTAACTTGCTTACTCCAAATAACAGGAGCGGCAACGACTTGATTTGAAGTGTAAACAGCTGCCGCATCAAATTTCGGACCATTATTTACAACCAAAGTAAGGTCCAGTGCCCCTGAACTCTTTAACCCTGCGGCGTACGAGGCAGCGGTAAAGCCATTCG
>CAXNEU010000067.1:0-6164 GCA_964201705.1 Candidatus Planktophila sp.
CTGCGACGACGTCGCGCTGCCGCATCTCCTGCACAACAATTGTTTTCTTCAATGCTTGGTTTGGAAGTCTCACCAAAGTTAACTCGTGAAGCGAGCGCCTTCTGGAAGAAGATTCGCGAAGTTAAATCAATCGCTGAACGCGATCAGATCTGGAGTGGGTTACTGCCAACGGCTGAGGATCTGCTTAATCCAGAAAAATTCTTGGCTAGCACTTCGATCCCCGATGATCTCTCAGGGTTAATTTAAATTTCGGGGCAAAGAAAAGCGAAGTCCCCGGCCGCTACTTTGAATTATCTGCCTTCCCCTTGCAGATAGATCAAAGAGTTATCCGAGGACTTCGTAAGCGAAACTTATGTCCAAAAGTGCCCAGAATCAAATAATTTGCGATTTGACACACCTGTAATTTGCAATGTAATGAAAAATTTGTGCAGCCAAATCTCTCAACACGTACTTTAGATATTGTCGATATAAATCTATTTCGCGAAGTTCAGGAGTACTTTTTATCTATGGAGCAGGATGAATTAAATGAAGGTGATCTAACCCTGCCTGGAATTTCAGAGGGTGAGATAATTGTGATTCGCTCTGCAAGGCGTAAGCGAAATATTTCGGCTTATCGCCAAGGCGGACGGATAATCGTTTCAATTCCGGCGCGGATGAGTAAGGCAGATGAGCACGCCATCGTCCCCGAGATGATCGCAAAGATACGTAGCCAAGAATCTTCGCGGATTCCTAGCGAAGAAGCCCTGATGCAGCGCACAGCCGAACTACTGGCATCCCTAGCCCCCGAGATAACGGCGCGGCCAGTTTCGATCAATTGGCGTCCAATGCGCGAGCGTTGGGGATCGTGCACCAGCGTTGATCGCACCATCCGAATTTCAGATCGGCTAAAGCTCGCACCTGATTACGCCCTTGATTATGTGCTCTTTCACGAAGCGATTCATCTTGAGCACTTTGACCACGGGGAAGCCTTCACCGAGGTTTTGGCCCGTTTTGAGGAGGCAGATCTGGCCAGCGCCTATCTTGATGGCTACGAGGCGGCCGAACGCGCCTTGGCTGAGCCTGTTGAGCTAAAAAAACTACGCACAAACAGGGGTTAGATAAGCGTATTTGAGCGTAGTCAGGGGTATCGTCAACCTTGCACGCGTGGGCGCTCAGAGCCCATTCGGCGATTGGAGGCAATTATGACAGCAGAGACATACAAGGGTGACGCTTACTGCGTTAAGTGCAAGGAGAAGCGTGACTTCGAAGGCACAGTGAAGATCTCAGACTCTGGTCGTCGCATGGCACAGGGCATCTGCCCAGTCTGTGGCACCAAGGTCAACAGAATTCTTGGCAAGGCTCAGTAACAACCCGCTTAGTCGTTTTCGACTTTAAAGATTCACCCCGGCTCTCACAAGTTGATGAGCACGGGGTGAATTTTTTTTCATACCCATAGTCAAACTTTCACTCCTGGCCATCTACTAACACACAGGCAGCACCGCAGCGCTTACGCACAATCGCCAATCCTTGGCCGATGACAACTGCAGAAAAAAATCTCACCTTTAAATCTGGCATTTGCCTCTACACCGGCCAGCGCCCAAATGAATATCTCATCGGAACCTTACGCCGGCGCATAGCGTTGCATAACCAGAACGCACCGGCCATTTATAGCGCTCTAAAGCGAGGGGCAACTGGCGGCGAAATTGCCACATCCTTTTCATTAACCGCCGAGGAGCTATCTGAGTTGTTGGAAGAGCTCCACGAATGCGAATTCTTTGAAACGCAAGTAAGTGCAATTCAAATTTCGGAAAGGTTTATTTCGAATATCGCAGAACGTGCCGCCAAATCTAGTGATCACAGCAAAGATGCATCCTTTGCACAAATCAAAAAACGAATTCAGCCAGAGTTAACTGTCTCTCGCTGGTTACCAAGTGTTCTCGATTCGGGTATTTCCAAAGTTAGCGCTCGCCAAAGTGCACATCTAGAAATCTCGGGCCACTCGCGCGCTGCGCAACATCTATTTGCAGCGCTGATTTCCAGCGGAGTTACTAATACTCAATTTGCACCATCGTTTCGCCGCGGGAACGAATTGATTTCCGATTTAGAAATCATTGGTGGTTACATATCGGCTACAGATATTGGGCAAGTTTTTACTGCAGTTAGTACCAATAAATCAAGATCTTTAGCCTTATTTCCATCGACAAAGGTGGAGTCTGCGCAAGAACTGCCAAGTGAGTTTATGGAGAAGGTAATCAAGATCCATTTCGGTGAAATCGATCCGGTAATTCTTGGACTTTGGATGGCATCTAGCCAAGAACATTTAATAATTAGTGAAATCAGCGGTGGGTATTTAACAATTTCTCCAATTGTTAAACCGGGCCAGAGCCCCTGCAGCCGTTGTTGCGAGCTAACTATCGCCGATCAAAGCGGTGCTACTTTTCTGGAAGGTTCAGTAATCAAAGATGAGATGCCAATTGCCGGTGCAAATTATTTAGCAGGGCTACTTGCTTCAGAAATCATCAAATTAATCGACACCGGATCTTGCACCCTTTCGAAGCAGGCAATTTCTATCGATTTACTAGATCTCTGTAACACAAAACACATCGCTGTGGGCCGCCACCCAATGTGTGGATGTGGCTGGCGCTAGATTTTCAATTCGCGCCTAATGCAATTTCTCTGAACAATAGGCGGGTGGCCAAAAAGGATATAAAGAAAAAAGAGATCACCGAGACGCAGATCCCGAGCTCGACCGCTGTGCGTTCGGCGAAGATGGTTTCTATTCCTGTTGGTTTGGCCGGCCGTGGTGTTCTGGGCTTAGGCAGACAATTAGTTGGTCAATCATCATCGCTAGTCGTTGCTGATATTCAAGAGAAAACTGCAGAGCAACTATTTAAAGTCCTTGGCGAGTTAAAGGGCGGGGCTATGAAATTTGGCCAAGCGCTCTCTGTCTTTGAAGCAGCGCTTCCTGAAAATATTGCAAAGCCGTATCGCGAGACTTTAACCAAGTTGCAAGAATCTGCGCCGCCGCTTCCAACCCGCGTCGTGCATAAAGTTCTCGCAAAAGAACTTGGAGAAGATTGGCGTGATAACTTCACATCATTTGAAGATAAACCAACTGCTTCAGCATCGATTGGTCAGGTTCATAAAGGTATTTGGAAAGATGGTCGCCCTGTCGCTGTAAAGATTCAATACCCAGGCGCTGCTGAAGCGTTGATTTCAGATTTAAATCAGATCCAACGCTTTGCCAAGATTTTCCAATTGGTGCTTCCTGGCTTAGATATGAAGCCACTTCTTGAAGAACTTCGCGCGCGCATCATTGAAGAAGTTGATTACAAATATGAAGCCGAGGCGCAAGAAGCATGCTGGCGCGCATATGAAAATGATCCAGATGTTGCAATTCCAAAGGTTGTTATGTCTGCAGATAAAGTCTTGGTTTCAGAATGGTTAGAAGGAACTCCGCTTTCCAAGATCATTGCAGAAGGCACACAAGAAGAGCGCAATAACGCAGGTATGCGTCTGGCTCGCTTCCACTTCACTTGCCCAGAACGCGCTGGTTTATTACACGCCGATCCACATCCCGGAAATTTCCGTTTACTAGCTGATGGCCGAATCGGAGTTCTTGATTTCGGTGCATGCAATCGCCTGCCCAATGGATTCCCTGAGCCGTTTAAGAATTTGTTAAAGCACGCACTCGATGATGATGCGCGGGCGTTATATGACGGATTTAAGAAAGATGGATTTATCCTGGCTGAAGTAGATGTAGATCCCGCTTTGGTCCTAGATTTCTTAGTTCCACTAGTTGAACCACTGCGCACCGAGACCTTTAAATACTCTCGCGAATGGCTACGCGATCAGAGCGCCCGCGTCGGAGATCCCCGAAACCCAACTGCCAAGATCGGTTTCCAACTTAATTTGCCCGCTGAATATGTTTTGATCCACCGCGTAACTCTGGGCACAACTGGAATTTTCTGCCAGCTAGAAGCCGAAGGAAAGTTCCGCGATGAAGCCCTTTCTTGGTTCCCCGAGATCGCGCCCGCTAACGCTTAAACCAAATTAACGCGAAGCAACTACAAATTCATCAGCAGATGCTTGTCCGATAAATCTTTCACCATCTGGTCCCACGGTGCATGGCTTCAAATCTCTATCTTCTTTACTCAAAATGACTTTTTCAGCGGTGAAGCCACTGGCTTTCCAAAGCGCACTCACGTCTGGAGTGAAATGGTCAAAAGGTGACTCAAATCTATTTAGCATGAAATTCGTTAGCGCAATATCCACAGAACTATTCTCCAAATTTCCACCGTTGGATGCTGCAAAAGCGGCTTGATCTTTTGACCACCAAGAAATGACTGGAGTCCCCGCAGTAACTCGCTGCCCATTTTCTACCAAAGCATCGCCGTGGAAGAAAGCAAATGCCCAACCCAAATCATTCATAATTATAACTTGCTGACCATTTTTGGATTGCTCGTTCTGGATTCTCACTTCGCCGTCAAATGGCGCAAAACCCTTGATAGTTGCCGCAGGTGAAAATGGAAAATTTAAATACAAGTAATGCTTCATGGATCGTGCGATCTCTAAACCAGCGGTCGGTTGGTTCATTAGCTTTGCGCTAAATCCGGATGAGTAGTCATGGCCCACACAGCTGCGGAATTTACTTATCTTCGTTAGAACAGATGGATCCAACGGCGAGAAAATTAAGAAGTGGGCTGGGTTAATTTCGGGTGTGGGTGTTGGTGTGGGTGTTGGTGTTGGTGTGGGTGTGGGTGTGGGTGTGGGTGTGGGTGTGGGTGTGGGTGTGGGTGTGGGTGTTGGTGTGGGTGTGGGTGTGGTTTTAATCGTAACCCCAGAACTCCAGACTAATTTTTTCCCATTCTTAACACAGGTAAACTTCTTGCCGTCATAGATCTTTATGGTTTTAGCTTTAGCACATGGGCTACCTTTTTTAGGATTTGCGCTCTCAGCTATCGTTGTGGATCCGATAAGCAATGTGATTGACAGGGCTGCCACCATTATTTTTCGCATAGTAAATGCTAAAAAACTAGTTTCGCAATGTCCAGATATGAAATTAGGGCTACCACTCAAAGAGTGTGAGCATTCAAGAGATAAGCACTAATTATTTATTTTGCGAACCATTCTCCAGTGATACAAATAAACTGGAACGGTAACTAGTAAAGAAACAATAGAACTGGTTATGCCACGAATCGCGCTGCGACGGCTCTGATCAATATTTGCCTTGCGAAGGACTTCCGGATCAACTTTAGGATCAGTCTGTGCAGCATAAGGATCCACATATCCAGCATCCGGAACAACTAGATCTAACCCACGATTGATCAAGCTAATAACTGTAAATAGGCAGACTAAGAGAGTAATCAGGCTGACTGCGTACAGGTAGAGCGAACGCCAATCCACACCTGCGCGATCAATTGGCATCTCAATTTTCTTTGTAATCGTTTTCTCTCCTGCGCTCTTCTTTGCTGGGCTCTTCTTCGCAGAAACGGATTTCTTCGCTGTAGTTGCCATATTTAGAGTCTACTCCGAAAGATTTTCAGCCATAGCGTGGCGCGACCCCCGCATTGAAAGTGAATCAATACGGGGGTCGTGCGAGCAACGGATCTTTGCCGATAGAAGTAATTACACGAACGCTGCTATGCGCGGCGGACGTCCCGCACGACGCTTGCGTTCAATGATTACGCCATCTTCGATTAACTGTCCGCCCCAAACACCACAAGGTTCTTGGCGAGATAACGCTCCATCTAAACATTTATTGCGCACGGGGCATCCACCGCAGAGCGCTTTCGCTTGCACAATGCCCTCATCGCTTTCCGAGAAGAAGAGCTCGGGATCAGCGTTATGGCATGGCAACGCAAAGGCGATGGCGGAGTCATACGTGCCGGTCACTTCATAGAGACCGATCTTCTCGCCTGTTTCTGCCCAACCTGGTACCTGTAGTTCGCTGTAGAGAACGCTCATCGTTCTCACCCACTTTCTTCTCTCTCGTTTTCTTTCTTCGGATTGTTTGTTAGTTGTTTTGGGTAATAAAAAAAGGCCTTCAACTCCTTTGTGGAGTTGAGGCCTTAGGTTTGGCATCTCACGGTGTTATCCGATCGAACCTCCTGTGGCCTCATCCACGGCGTAAAAAGCTGCGTAAAACGCTGGCTTTGACGCTGCGGGCCAATTTGTATGCTTCT
>CAXNEU010000068.1:0-6150 GCA_964201705.1 Candidatus Planktophila sp.
ATGCAAGAGAAACGTTTCACACGCTAGAAAAATACCTGTAAACTCACACTTGTACTTGGAGACGTCGCATAGCCCGGTCGAGTGCGCCTCACTGCTAACGAGGTAAGGTGTAAAAGCCTTCAGGAGTTCAAATCTCCTCGTCTCCGCTCAAATCAGTAATTTGATGTGTCTGCAGGAATATCAAATTTTGGACATCTTTCAATCAAAGAGAGGTTGACGATGACTGGTAAAAGAACCGCGATTGTAACTGGTGGAGCATCTGGAATCGGCGCAGCATGTGTGCGCAGGTTTTTAAAGGATGGGATTTCTGTCGTAGCTCTTGATTTAAATGAAAATTTGCTAGGAAAAATGCAAAACGATTTAAATAATCCTAACCTGCATATAGTTGCCGGAGATGTTTGCGATGAAAGCGTTCGTGGCAAAGCGATAGATTTGGCATTAAATAAAGGTGGATCGTTAGATATTTTGGTAAATAATGCTGCAATATTTTTACTCTCTGGCATAGATGCCACCCGCGAACAGTGGCAAAGAACTTTTGAAGTAAATCTCTTGGCGGGCGCCAATTTGGTAAGCCAATCACTCGTCCAACTTCGCAAGAGTGCCAACCCGGCGATCGTTAATATCGCCAGTATTTCTTCGCATCGCGCCCAGGCTGGAAGATGGACATATAACGCGATGAAGGGCGCGCTTCTTGAATTAACTAAGTGCCAAGCGCTAGATCTTTCTATAGATCGAATTCGAGTTAACTCAGTAAGCCCTGGTTGGATTTGGACAGAAACCCTTGATGAAGCTGCAAATAACGATCGAAAAAAATGGGAACCAATTTGGGGTCGCTACTCAATGTTAAATCGTTGCGGTGAACCAGATGAAGTTGCAGCAGCCGTTGCTTGGCTGGCTAGCCCTGATTCCAGTTTTGTTACCGGCACAGATTTAGCTGTAGATGGTGGTTATTTGGCGCTCAGCCCCGAGTCCACAGACACTCTCGACTTACAGAGAGGTTAGCCTATTGAAAATCATTGATTCACATATGCATTTATGGGATTTAAAGACAGATACTCACCCATGGCTTACTGATCCTGAAGTTGAAGAACTTCCTTTTGCAAAGATAAAAAATTTAGCAGTTGACTATCTTTTGCCTGAATACCGTCAAGATACTGCCACAGTCGAACTTGCCGGGTTGGTTCATGTAGAGGCCGCATGGGATCCAACTAACCCCGTTGCTGAAAGTAAATGGTTAGCAAAGACTCTGGCCGATTTTGAAAGACCGTATGCGATTATTGCAGGAGGTAATTTATTAAAAGCTGATTTCCCAGAGTTGCTATCTGCTCATCGTCAAGCAAGTGATCGCGTCATTGGAGTAAGACAGCTCCTTAATTACCACGTCGATCCAAGGTACACATTTACCGATAGCCCAGAGATTATGTTTGATAAGACATGGCGTAAGAACTTTGCCCACTTAGGTGATCAAGGAATGATCTTTGATCTTCAAATATTTCCGGATCAATCAACAAGTGCTGCGGGATTGGCGCAAGAATTTCCCCAAACCAAGATGGTAATTAACCATTTCATCATGCCACTTAAATGGGACCGTGATGGAATTGCTAATTGGAAAGAAGAACTGGCGAAACTAGCCGCACACGAAAACATTGCGATTAAATTAAGCGGCCTTTATATGTACCACCGAAGTTGGCCAAGTGAGGCGATGGATACTCTCATCGATACCGCGCTGGAATTATTTACGCCAGATCGCGTGATGTGGGGAAGTAATTTCCCGGTCGATCGCCAATTTGTTTCATTGGAAAAATTAATTACCGACTTTGAAACCAGCTTGGCCCGTCATGAATTGGCCACTCATGAGGCTGTGATGTGGAAAACTGCGAACAATTGGTATCGCTTAGGTGTGATCTGATTTTTCTTTTTATCCCCGTTCTTTAAAGTTTAACGATAGATCTCGCGCCGGTGGCCGGTATCGATCACGAGGACCACAAGGATTGTTTTTTGAATTTCGTAAATGATCCGAAAATCTCCGACGCGAATCCGATAACCATCTCGCGCTGATAATTTCTTAGCCTTTGGAGGGAGCGGGTTTTCTGCAAGCAAAGTTAAAGCCGCGTCGAGTCTTCTCTTATCTATGTCAGAGAGAGTGCTTAGAAACTTTCGGGGAGTTCTTTCAATGCGAACCGTGAAATGGTTCAAGCAAGTCCCAAATCTTTTCTCGCCTCAGCCCAAACCACAGAACTCTCCTTGCGGGCCTTGGCGCTGTCATAGGCCGCGATATCTTCGAGTTCTTCCATGGCATCAAGGGCTTTTTCATAGAATGAAGGCGAAATCAAAACTGCTGCTTCTTCTCCATGTCGAGTGATGAGAATTGGCTCTTTCTCTGCCTTATCTATTAGTGAGGGCAGATCGCGACGGGCATCAGTTAAAGGCAATGTCTTCATAAATGTATTGTACATAAATATCTAAAAAATGTACAGATACAGCTAACGCTATGAATAGACTGAGCGCATGTCCAAATACAAAGTAGCAATCGTCGGCGCGGGTCCTGCCGGCTACTTTGCGGCGCAAGCGTTGCAGAATTTGCAGACAGAAGAGCTGCAATTTTCTATCGACATGATCGAACGCTTGCCTACGCCATGGGGCTTGGTGCGCAGCGGTGTTGCCCCAGATCATCCCAAGATTAAAACTGTCTCTAAGGTCTTTGAGAAGGTAGCGAACGCGGGAAACTTCCGCTTATTTGGCGATGTTGAGCTGGGTACAGATATTTCTATCGAGCAGCTAAAAGAGATGTATGACGCTGTTGTGATTGCTACCGGGACTGCGATCGGCAAGAAGTTGGGTATTCCGGGAGAAGACCTGCCGGGATCGATATCGTGTGCCGACTTTGTACCTTGGTATAACGCACATCCGGATTTTCACGAGACTGATGTGTTACTTGATTGCCAGACTGCACTTGTAATTGGCGCGGGCAACGTCGCCATGGATGTGGCACGCATGTTAGCCCTTGAACCAAGTGAGCTTGATTCAACAGATACAGCAGACCATGCGCTGGCTGCACTTAAGGCATCTGCGATTCGCGAAGTTGTGCTTAGCGCTCGCCGCGGCCCCGAACATGCCGCCTTTACTTCACCAGAACTTCGGGAGCTTCCAAAGTTAGAGCACACCAATGTTTTTATGGCTAAGTCAGATATCGAAGCTGCAATCGTTCGCGCTGGTTCCAAAATTGAGAAAGATACCAAGAGCAATTTGGATGCCATGCTTCTAATCTCTGAAAAAGAAGCCACCAACCACGACCGCACTATGAAGTTTCAGTTTTTAGCTACACCAGTTGAAATTAAGGGCAACAATCGAGTTGAAGAAGTTGTCTTCCAAAGGACTGGCAGCGATGAGAGATTCTCAATTAAGTGTGGTCTAGTAATTACTGCAATTGGCTATGAAGCCGCGAGTATCCCCGGAATTCCATATGAGCGCGGCAAAGTCGTAAATAACGAAGGCCGGATTGGTGAAAATCTCTATGTAGTTGGCTGGGCCAAGCGTGGTCCGTCAGGTGTTATCGGTACCAATAAATCTGATTCCACAGAAGTTATGAAGTTATTAATTGAAGGTCTTAAGACTGCGAAAGCAAATGGTGACATCACTGATTTGCTTACAGATAAACGCCATATATCTCAATCAAATTGGGAGGCGATAAACGCCGCAGAAATCGCTGCTGGTGAACCTTTGGGAAAGCCACGCAAGAAGTTTGTACACCGTGAAGATTTGCTAAATATCGCCCATTCTTAATTGTTCACCTTCTCGTAACCAGGGTGTAACCAGTTCATCTAGAACTGACTCTGTAAGTAAGTTTTAATTCCACTATGAAATTTACCTCAAAGAAATCTGCCCTAGCAGTCGTTGCTGTAACTGCAGCGCTCCTACTCTCATTTATTGTGCCAATGGCACAAGCCAATACATATTCCTTGCCGGAAGCCCCAACTAACGTGACATCAATGATGGGTCGCGAAGGTGTAGTTGTTAAATGGACCCCGTCGGCAGGTGCAAACCCTGAAGTAACTGGTTACGTTGTCTCTGCCGGAGCAGGATCTTGCCCAATTTATGTCCACGGTAAGAATCGTTCAATTATTACTATGCCAGTTGTTGTCGGACAACCAGCTGGAACACCAGTTGTTCAGGCGGTAAATGCTTATGGTTTCTCAAAGCCAGCAGCATCGAAGGGCATACACTCTGCTGCAGATCTTGCCAAGGTTGCTTCAACCAATAACCAGGCAGTACAAATTTTGCAACTAAGTGATTTTCACGGTGCAGTTGAAGTTGGAACTTCTTTCGGAGCTCCACTGCTTGCAAGCAACTGGGATGCAGATCGCGCTGCTAATAAGGCAACGATCGCAATTTCATCTGGCGATAACTTTGGCGCAGCACCACCGATTTCTACAGAGTTCGAAGAATTGCCATCTATTGAATCACTGAACCTTGCCAAGCTTGATGTTTCGACTTTCGGAAACCACGAGCACGATCGCAATTTAGCTCACCTAAATAAAATGATTGGCGCATCTGATTTCCAGTGGGTAGTTTCAAACTATAACGCTGATGCACTTGCTAGCCTTAAGTCTGGTACAAAGGCTGCTAAATCATTTACTGTCATCGATCGTGGCGGAGTTAAGATTGGTGTCGTCGGCGCTAATACTCCAGAGACTTTCGAACAAGTATTTCCAGGCAACTTGGATTACCAAGATGCAGCTGGTGCAAAGAAGACAATCACAATTGATCCGGGCGTAAAGGGCATCAACGCATCGATTGCTGATGCTAAGGCCGCTGGCGCAGAGATCGTGGTTGTCGTAATACACCAAGGCTGGAACGAGAACGCAGATGGTTTGGCTAAGGGACTCTTCAATACCTTGGCGAGCCAAATTAAAGGTGCGGCAGCAATTTACGGTGGCCACAGCCACCAGACTTTTGCTTCGATAATTCCAGGAAACACACGTATTTCTCCAGTTGTTTTGGGACAAGTTCGAAATGGTGGCGTTGAGTACACACGTACTCAGATCTGCATGAAGAGCAAGAAAGTTGTCGGACAATCAGTCCAGCACGTTCTGAAGTCTGCTTTAGCAACTATCAACACCGGTGTCGTCAGCACTGTAACCACACAAGATGTGGCCGCGGCAGCGATGGTTAAGAAGTACAAAGATCAGATGACCACAAAGCTTGATGCGAAGATCGGTAAAGTCTCTGAGCAATTCCCAATCGATGGTACGCCTCGTGTTCAGCGCTCTGGTGAAAATCCAATGGGTAATTACATGGCTGATTTGATGCGAGCAAAGTACAAGACAGATTTCGCGCTTATGAACGGTGGCGGAATTCGTGACTCATTCCCAGCAAAGACTTATGTACCAGCTGACACAACACTGGTGCGTACCGGCGCTGGCCCTCTTGATGTAACCCTGGGTGATGCTTTAACGGTCTACCCATTCGGTAACCAGATCGCAACAACAGTTGTGACTGGCGAGAATCTTTGGAAGGCGCTAGAAAACGGCGTCGGCGGTAACTATCCTACAGATGGTCGCTTTCCAAATATTTCTGGATTCAAGTTCTCATTCGATGCTTCAAAGGCAATCGGATCTCGAATCGTTGAAGTTACCAAACTAGACGGCACTCCAATTGCAAAAGATTCTAAGGAATACACTTTGGCAACGCCTGACTTCATTGTTTACGGTGGTGATGGATACCTAAACGTATTCACGCCAACACAAGCCAAAGTTAAGGGTGCGCTATTAGATATCTTCGTCGATGCCCTCAAGGCAGATATGGCTGCAGGTAAAGTGACTAAGGTGCCTGCTGCAGATGGAAGAATCAAAAAAGTTGGATAACTTCTAACTACAAGATTGAAGCCAAAAGGCGTCCGGCAACGGGCGCCTTTTGGCGTTCTTGCCTGTAAACCGCGCTGATTTATAGCCATTTGGGGCGGAATAAAAAAACAGGTACTATTCGCATTCGCAAGTAATTAAGCGTGCGTAGCTCAACGGATAGAGCATCTGACTACGGATCAGAAGGTTAGGGGTTCGAATCCCTTCGCGCGCACGAGATGAGCCTTTCGGTGCCTTTCACACCGGAAGGCTTTTCTTTTTATTCTGGCTATGAGCTCAATACTTCGCG
>CAXNEU010000069.1:0-6081 GCA_964201705.1 Candidatus Planktophila sp.
CAAGATCGCGGCAGCATCTTCGTTGAACCAGGCGATGAAGTTTACGAAGGCATGGTTATCGGCGAGAACTCACGTTCTGAAGATATGGATGTCAATTGCGTGCGTGAAAAGAAATTGACAAATATGCGCGCATCAGGAACCGATGAATCAGAGCGTTTGATTCCACCTAAGAAGTTAAATATGGAAGGTGCTCTCGAATTCTTTCGCGAAGATGAATGCGTTGAAGTAACTCCAGCGGTGGTTCGAATCCGTAAGGTAACCCTCAACGGCGATGAGCGCGCCCGCGCTACTTCACGTGCCAAGAAGGCGAACCAAACTTCTTAATTCGAGCGTAATTGGAATAAAAGTCAGAGGCTTGGGGTTCAATACCTCATATGACGACTCCCTCCATAAAGCTCACACACAGCCCTGCTATGTCAGCGCCAGTGGAGCTCGATCCGCAGCAAGTTAAAGCGGTTTCACATCGCGGCACCCCTTTATTTATTGCAGGCGGTCCCGGCACTGGAAAAACCTCAGTTTTAATTGAGGCTGCTGTCGCACGAATTAAATCCGGCCAAGATCCTGATTCGATTTTGATGCTGACCTACGGCCGCCAACGCGCATCCGAAATGCGCGACGCGGTTGCACTTCGCACGACCTCGACGGCGCACGAACCGCTTGCGCGCACCTTTCATTCACTCGCATATTCCATTCTAAAAATGAATACTGGCGAGGCATATCACGAACCAATTCTTTTATCAGGCCCAGAACAAGAAAATTTCATAGAACAATTGCTACAAGGCGATGTCACCGATGGATATCGCCAGTGGCCAACTGATTTACATGATGGTGAAGACAAGAAAGGCAATCCGCTTTTAACGCAAGGATTTATTCGCGAACTCCGCGATTTGATAATGCGCGCCAACGAACGCGGCATCACTCCTGAACAACTGGCCGAACGCGGCAAGCAAGTCGGAGAAAAGTATTGGGCGCCGGCCGCTGATTTCTGGTCACGATATAAACAAGTTATGGCGATCCGTGAAGATGCTGCCGGTGATGCCAAGATGCGCATCGATCCATCTGAATTAATTAGCATCACAATTGCCTATTTAAAGAGCAATGAGCCATTACGCGCACAATTACAAGCGCGCTTTAAAACCATAATGGTCGATGAATTTCAAGAAAGTGATCCCGCTCAACGCGCACTGTTGCAACTAATTTGTGGCAGTGATTTGGTAATTGCCTACGATGCAGACTCTGCAGTTGGTCGCTTTCGTGGGGCAGATCCCGATGGCTTAAAAGGTGAAGTAGATAAGTATTTGGAAAAAGGTGCAGAACAAATAACTCTCACCAATTCTTATCGCAGCGCTCCTGAAATATTTGAGATCGCACAAGCTGTGACATCACAATTTCGAGCACCATCACCGACCCGCAAGCGCACCTGCACGTACGCGCAAAAACCAGCGTTAGATAAGGCTTTTGATGTCGCTCGCCTGCGTTCGCAATCGGAGGAAGCGCAATACATCGCCTACCATTTCAAACGCGCACATCTGATGCACGGCATCGCCTATTCACAGATGGCGGTGATCTTGCGAACCGCGGGCACTCAGGCGAGTGCGTTACGTCGCGCCTTTGCCCAAGTTTCTATTCCAGTGGCAGGTGACCTAGAAGCGCTATCTGCCAATCCTGCGCTTGTGCCATTTATTTTATTGGCACGCGTGGCAGCTGGCGATCAACCGCTTAACTTAGATACTTGCGAACGCCTTCTGATCTCTGAATTTGGTGGCGCTGATGCCATTTCTTTACGTCGCATCCGCACCGCACTTTTGGAAGCGCGTGATGATGCCACTGATTCACGTGGCGGAACTCAATTGCTAATTGATGCCATTGATAAAGGCGATATCCCAATTGAAGATAACGCATCACTGACCCGAGTTTATGAACTCCTTGCAAGCGCGCGAAAGTCTTTGAAAAAGAAAGATGCACGCGCCGAAGATTTACTCTGGGCTATTTGGGATAACGCAAAAACTAGTGATAATGAAAAGTTAAGCACCGCTTGGCGTAACACCGCACTTCGAGGTGGCAATCGCGGAGCAGCCGCTGATCGTGACCTTGATGCAATGATTCAACTCTTTGATGGTGCACAACGCTTCACTGAACGTTTTCCATATTCCAAACCCTCTGCTTACTTAGACGAATTAGCCCGTGAATCAATTGTTGGTGACATCATCACTTCGCAAGGCGTGCGCCCCGATGTTGTGGAAATCCTGACAGTTCATTCTGCAAAAGGGCGCGAATGGGAGTTAGTTGCTGTTGCCGGTTTACAAGAAGGAGTTTGGCCAAATCTGCGCCAGCGCAGCTCACTTCTGGGCAGCGAACGTTTGGTAGAACGCGAACGTCACGGTGATCTTGCGCGACTCGAATTAGATGTAATCGCTGCTGGCGCACTGGCCGAAGATGAGCGCCGCCTGCTGAACGTGGCTCTAACCCGCCCCCGCCAAGGTTTAATCGTTACTGCTGTCCAACGCGAAGATGACGAACCATCTGCTTACTTTGAAGAGTTAGATAAAAGATCTGGTCTAGAAGATGCGCCAATTACTGAAGTGCCAAGGCCGCTCACAACATCAGCGCTAGTCGCAACTCTTCGTCAAAATCTAAGTGGTGGACAGGCAGATACTGCAGCTGCTCTCTTAAAGACGCTTTCCGAATCCAACATTAATTCTGCAAATCCAAGTAATTGGACCGGCGCCCTTGCCATCTCATCAACCGAAGCGGTCGTGCCAGCAGATGGTGATGTGCAAGTTTCACCAAGTGGCGCGGAAAACTTCACTGAATGTGGAGTCAAATGGTTCCTCGAGAAAAATGGCGGAACAAATGGTGATTCAACAGCGCAAATCCTGGGTTCAGCAATTCACGAATTTGCGCGAATAAAAATTGAAGAACCTGGAATTTCAGATGCCGATCTGATCGCAAAGATGGAAAGTTCTTGGTCACTTATTGATCCAACAGATGGCTGGGTAAGCACAACTGCCTTAAAGCGCGCGATCAAGATGCTAGAACGATTTGCCCGTTATCACGCAGCGTCAACACGCACCGTTGTGGGCGCTGAACTCAACTTCACCATAAAAGTTGGGCGTGCTGAAATTCGTGGAAGCGTTGATCGCATCGAAGTCGACTCGGATGGCAATTTCTATGTAATTGATTTTAAAACAGGTAAAAACACAATTACCAAAGAGAAAGCAAAAGAGAATTTGCAACTGGCTTGCTACCAGTTAGCCGTTGCTCTAGATGGATTCGAAAAGAAGTTATCTGGCAGTAAATCAACTGGCGCTGAACTTGTATATCTGGCAGCGGATTCGGTAAAGGTCACAACCCGTCAACAATTTATTATCGATGAAGTTGAAGTTAAGGCAAAGATTGAAGAGATCGCCAATGGCATGGGAGCCGCAACCTTCCAGGCCCAAGTCAATAAAATGTGCGAAAAGTGTGTAGTTAAAGCGGCTTGTCCGATCCAAAATGAAGGTCGGGCGGTGATCGAATGATTGAGAAATATTCACCACAAGATATCGCAGCTGCGTTGCAAAAAGTCGGCGCAAAAGTTTATGACCCAACAGATGAACAGAGTGCGATTATTTCGATCGCCTCAAACCCGCTCGAACCTGCCGTTGTAATTGCCGGTGCTGGTTCTGGCAAAACCGAGACGATGGCGGCGCGCGTTATTTACTTAGTCGCAAATGGATTTGCGCGACCTGATCAAATCTTGGGCCTTACCTTCACCCGTAAAGCAGCAGGTGAGTTGGCTATCCGAATTCGCACCCGATTGCGACAACTACGCGCCGCAAAGTTGATTCCAGAAAATACGCCACTTGAAGTATCGGTCACGACCTATCACTCTTACGCCGCCCGACTCTTATCCGAGCACTCCATCCGCTTTGGTATCGATGCTGATATTTCCCCGATGGGCGATGCCGCGATGTGGCAACTCGCCAATGATGTGGTCCGCAATTGGGACGATGCAACTTACACAAATGAGTCAGCGATAAACACTGTGGTCAGTGATCTACTTGGCTTGACTAAATTGATGCTGGAACATCAGGTGACACCCGATGCGATTGAAGCTGCTGATCTTGCCCTCCTGCAGGAGCTCTCAACAATGAGCGGTGACTTAAATGATCAAGTGCGCAAAGTAAATCGAGTATTGACTCAACGCACTGGGTTGCTTCCAATGGTAGAAAGTTTTATTAAGCGCCGCCAACAATCTGGACAACTCTCCTTTGATGATCAAATGTCATTGGCTGCAGATATCGCAGTTAACTTTGCTGATGTCGGTGAGTTAGAGCGCGCTAAATACTCTGTTGTTCTACTCGATGAGTACCAAGATACTTCGCAATCACAAGTACGAATGCTTTCATCACTCTTTGGTGCGGGCCATCCCGTGATGGCAGTCGGTGATCCATGTCAGGCGATCTACACCTGGCGCGGTGCATCTGCCGGCACAATCAACTCATTTAATAGCTATTTCCCCAAGGTTCCAGGGCAAACGGGAGCAGGGCGTTACTCGCTGCTCACAACATTCCGCAACGACAAATCGATTCTCGAACTTGCAAATGTTGTCTCTTCACAAATTCGCGCTGAAGGTGGCGCTGATGTTCCACCACTCACGCCTCGTCCAGGTGCTGGTGCTGGCAATCTGGTCTGCGGAGTCTTTGAAACAATTGAAGCCGAAGCACAAGCAGTTGCCGATTACTTTGCACCTTTATGGTTTGATGAAAAACGTTTAGCAACGCCAGCGCAGAAGCGAACCACCTTTGCAGTCTTGGTGCGCAAACGTTCTCAGATCGCGTCAATAGAAAGTGCGCTTCGTTCTGCTGGAATGCCAGTTGATGTAATTGGGCTTGGTGGGCTAATCCACGTTCCTGAAGTGGCCGATATCGTTTCAATGCTAAAGGTAATCGCTGATCCTGATGCGGGCGCTGCCTTGATGCGCCATTTGGTAGGACCCAGAATTAATTTAGGCGCGAAAGATTTAGCCGCCCTCGGTGCATATTCACGAAATCGTGCCAAGGGTTCGCGCGCTGAAAGTAAATCTTTAATCAAGAAGATTGCCGCGGGAAATCCAGAACGCGCAGAAGCTGATGATCAATTCTTAGGTTCCCTTATAGATACCTTGGATGAGATTGAAAAGAGTGATCGAAAGACATTTACTGAAGTTGGCTATAACCGATTGAAGAACTTTGCATCCGACTTGCGTCGCCTTCGTTCACGCGCCGGTGGAACGATCACCGATTTGATTAATGAGATTGAACGCTACTTATCACTCGAAGAAGAAGTTATGTTGCGCGATGGCACTGGTTCTGGACGCCGCCACATTGATCGCTTCTTAGATGAAGCCGGAAAATTTGCACGCAGCGGCGGAACCCTCTCCTCATTCTTGCAATGGCTAGATATCACTGGTGAGGAAGAAGGCGGACTTAAATCTGCGGCACCTGAAGTGCGCAGCGATGTTGTTCAGATCCTGACTGTGCATATGTCCAAAGGCGCAGAATGGGATGTAGTCGCTGTCCCAGGCTTAGCAGAAGGCACTTTTCCAGGGATAAATAAATCAGATCCCGATAATTGGATCACAAATGAAAAACACATTCCTTTTCAGCTTCGCGGTGATAGCGCAGAACTTCCACACTTCTCTTTCGGTGGTGCTACCAAGAACTCTGAAGCGAAGAAAGCGATCGATGCCTACGGCAAGCTCTGTAACGCCACCAAAGTTCGCGAAGAGATTCGTCTAGGTTACGTTGCCTTCACTCGTGCACGCACTCATTTAATTGCAACTACATCTTGGTGGCGCAACGGTGGAGATTTGGTTGAGCCTTCTTCAATCTTCGAACAAGTAGCCCTAGTTGCACAAAGTTCTGGAGTAATTTTAAATAACGCGTCGCGCCCAGAAGATGACGCCATCAATCCAAAGTTAGAGAACCCAGAAGTTGGAATCTGGCCGCGCGATTGGCTCGGGGAAAAACGTGCAGCATTTGATGGCAAAATTAAAGCTGTACAAAGTGCAACTGCGGTTGATTTAGATAAATTTGCCGGCACAGATTTAGAGATTCT
>CAXNEU010000070.1:0-6066 GCA_964201705.1 Candidatus Planktophila sp.
TCCACCTGACTTTGTTGTTGGTTATGGCTTAGATTTTAACGAGAAGTACCGCAACCTATCCTTCGTCGGTGTGCTGGCAAAGCACATGTATACATAAGGGATGCGACTATAAATATGGAGAAGAAGAACCCCTTGAAGAAGAAGTCAGCACCTAAAGCTACTAAGGAAAAAAAGGTGGCGAAAAAAGTTCCAACAACTCGCGCCGGGCGAATCCTTCGTGGTCCACTTTTCTGGATAGTTATTGCAATTCTTGGGGTATCAATTTTTGGACAAGTCTCAAGCGTCGGGAATCGCTATGACGAGATCCGTACTTCACAAGCACTCGATGCCATTGCACAATCAAAAGTTGAGTCCGCACTTGTTATTGATAGATCACAAAAGCTGCAGTTAATTCTTAAGCCTGGCGAATTAATTAATGGTTCAAGCAAAGTCGAAGCTGCTTATGTCGCGCGCCAAGAACCAACAATTGTCGATGCTTTAACAGGCAACCCACCACCAAAAGGCTGGAACGTTAGCGTTCCTAAGCAATCTCTCTTTGTTTCATTCCTATTTTCAATCTTCCCAATCCTTCTAATTGGCTTCTTATTCTTCTTCCTAATGAGCAATGCTCAAGGCGGAAACAAAGTATTTTCTTTCGGAAAATCAAGAGCGAAACTGCAAGATAACGATGTTCCGCAAAACACCTTTGCAGATGTCGCTGGAGCAGATGAAGCGATCGCTGAACTTGAGGAAATTAAAGACTTCCTTGCAAATCCTGCCAAGTACGCGCTACTTGGCGCCAAAATTCCTAAAGGAGTTCTCCTATACGGACCTCCCGGAACCGGTAAAACTTTATTGGCACGTGCTGTTGCCGGAGAGGCGAAAGTTCCTTTCTATTCAATTTCTGGTTCTGACTTTGTAGAAATGTTTGTTGGAGTCGGTGCCGCTCGTGTTCGTGATTTATTTACACAAGCTAAAGCAAACGCACCAGCGATTGTCTTCGTTGATGAAATTGATGCTGTCGGTCGCCAACGTGGTGCGGGTATGGGTGGTGGACACGATGAACGTGAACAAACACTTAATCAATTGCTAGTTGAAATGGATGGTTTTGAAAACGGTGGGCAGGTAATTCTGATTGCCGCGACAAACCGTCCAGATGTATTAGATCCTGCGCTATTGCGTCCAGGTCGATTTGATCGTCAGATTGCAGTTGATCGCCCAGATTTAAAGGGGCGTGAAGAAATTCTTAAGGTTCACGCTAAGACCAAGCCACTTTCGGATGAAGTTGAGTTACTAAATTATGCGCGCCGCACACCAGGATTTACCGGTGCTGATCTTGCAAATGTTTTAAATGAGGCTGCGCTATTGGCGGCGCGTGAAGAGAAGAAGGTAATTTCTAATCTGCAAATAGATGAAGCAATTGATCGCGTGATGGCTGGGCCACAACGTAAATCACGAATCATGTCTGATGACGAACGGCGCGTAACCGCTTATCACGAAGCCGGTCACGCACTCGTGGCGCATGCACTGCCACATACAGATCCCGTACATAAGATTACGATCATGCCGCGCGGTCGCGCACTTGGTTACACAATGGTTCTGCCAGATGATGACAAGTACTCAACAACTCGAAATCAACTGTTAGATCAATTGGCATATTCACTGGGTGGTCGCGCTGCAGAAGAACTAATCTTCCACGATCCATCTACTGGTGCATCAAATGATATTGAAAAGGCGACAGCGCTAGCTCGTGCAATGGTCACACAATATGGAATGACTGAAGCAATCGGTGCAATAAAGTTAGGCACAGATGCCTCTGAACCATTTATGGGTCGCGACTACGGCCATCAACGCGATTACTCTGAAAACGTTGCCGCTAAAATAGATGCCGAAATTCGCAAGTTGATTGAGAACGCACATCAAGAAGCCTTCGATATTTTGGTAGCAAACCGTGTGACTTTAGATGCGATGGTGCTGCAGCTACTTGAGAAAGAAACACTCAATAAAGAAGAGATCGCAGTGATATTCGCCAAAGTTAACTCCTGGCCACGCCGTCCATCTTGGACAGGTTCATCAACTCGTATTCCTTCACAGCAACCACCTGTTGCTGTTCCTGAGCGTTTAATTGTTAAGTCTGCAGCAGAAAAGAAACCATCACGAGTTAAAAAGAGCACCAATAAGGAAAGCTCTTAAAAGTGAGCGATATAAATGCAGTTTCAATGGGACCCGATGCAGGTCGTGCGCTTCATCCTTATGATGAAGCACGCGCTGCTGCTGCGGTTCGAGAACTGCTGCTGGCGCTCGGTGAAGATCCTGATCGTGAAGGTTTAAAAGAAACTCCTGCACGAGTTGCTCGAGCGTTTAAAGAGAATTTTGAAGGACTTTGGAAATCGCCTGAAGATGTACTAACAACAACGTTTGATATCGGTCACGAAGAGTTAGTAATCATTCGCGATATCGAAGTCTTTTCGCATTGCGAACATCACTTGACTCCGTTTCACGGAGTGGCGCATGTTGGTTATATCCCGCGCGGAAAAATTACTGGCTTATCTAAAGTCGCCCGTTTAGTAGATCTCTTTGCCCGTCGTCCGCAAGTGCAAGAGCGTTTGACCACTCAAATTGCAGATGCAATGGTAAAAATCCTCGATCCAATGGGAGTTATCGTAATTATCGATTGCGAACATTTGTGTATGTCAATGCGTGGCGTTCGTAAATCCCGAGCGCGCACAACAACTAGTGCGGTTCGTGGAGTTTTACGCGATCCCGCCACACGAGCAGAAGCAATCAGCCTAATTACCAAAGGCTAGTAAATGGTTGGCACTCCAATGAAAATCATGGGCATTTTAAATGTCACCCCCGATTCATTTGCCGATGGTGGAAAACATGACACTTATGAAAAGGCCGTTGCTCGCGGGCTAGAAATGATTTCCGAGGGCGTTGATATTATTGATATTGGCGGTGAATCCACACGGCCTGGCGCAGCACGAGTTTCTGCCGCTGAAGAACAAGCGCGGGTTATTCCGGTGATTGAAAAGCTATCGCAATCTGGAATCCCAATCAGCATCGACACAATGCGGGCGCAAACTGCTGAATTAGCCATTACTGCAGGAGCGAGCATTGTTAATGATGTAAGCGGTGGACTGGCTGATGATCTGATGCACGAAGTTGTTGCTGAAATGGGTTGCCCATACATTTTGATGCATTGGCGTGGCCACTCACAAGATATGAATAAAAGGGCCGTATATGGTGATGTCGTCAAAGAAGTTATCGCAGAGTTAAATACTCAAATCGAGGCAGCGCTTCGAAGCGGAATGGCGAAGAACAATTTGATAATTGACCCAGGCCTTGGTTTTGCAAAAGATGCCCAACACAATTGGGAGATTTTAAATCGCGTAGTTGAGTTAACAGATCTGGGTTTTCCGGTATTAATCGGTGCATCGCGCAAGCGTTTCCTGGGCGGTGAAACCCCGGATGAGCGTGAGGCTGCAACTATTGAACTAACTAAAAGCTTGCTTGCGAAAAAGATTTGGGGAGTTAGAGTTCATAGCGTGAGCTCACATAAGAAATTGGTATTGGCTAATGGCTGATCTAATTGAGATTAAAGGGATTAAATCTTTTGGTTACCACGGAGTTTTTGAATCAGAAAATATTGCTGGACAAGATTTCTTTGTGGATGTCCTACTCGAATTAGATTTGACCCGCGCCAGCGTTTCAGACGATGTCTCTGACACTGTTAACTATGCTGAGATTGCCGACTTAGTAGTTGAAGAAATAACTGGAGACCGAGTTGCGTTAATTGAAAAATTAGCTGGCCGGATCGCCGACCGAATTAGAAATACTTACCCAAAAATAACCGCAGTGTCGATCACCGTGCATAAACCACAAGCGCCCGTGAACGCTCAAGTAAAAGATATTTCGGTAACAATTAATCGATGAAGGCAGTTATCGCACTCGGTGCCAATATCGGTAACCCCAAAGAGCAGATGGATTTAGCGGTGGCAATGTTGCGAGAAGCCACAGACTTTAAGTCGGTATCAAATTATTATTCGACGACGCCAGTCAGCGATATCCCACAACCAGATTACTTAAATGCAGTTTGCATCCTTGAAAGTGATTTACCTGCCTTGGATTTATTGGCGCTGTTGCACGGTATCGAGAAAACTCTCGGCCGAGAAAGAGCTGAAAAGTGGGGTCCGCGCACAATTGATTTAGATCTTATCCAATATGGGACATTGCTTAGCTCAGCAGATGAGTTGAAACTTCCACACCCACGCGCGCACGAGCGTCGTTTTGTAATCGAACCTTGGTATTCGATTGAGCCAGATGCGATCTTGCTGACTCAAGGAAAGATTTCTGAGATTTTGGATCAAATGCTTTAAGGCTCTAAACTTATAACCATCACCGCCCGGTACCTGAAAGGACTGGAGCCCGATATGAAGATAGTTAACAGCGCAGCTGAATTGGCTGACGGCTGCACTTTTGTTCCGACTATGGGCGCGCTACACGCCGGGCACGCCTCACTTTTTAAATTAGCAAGGTCCAAGAGTGAATTTGTAGTCGCAAGTATCTTCGTGAACCCACTTCAGTTTGAAAATAGTAAAGATCTTGAACTTTATCCTCGGACACCGGAACGCGATATTGAAATCGCGCGCGAATCTGGCGTAACTCACCTTTGGTTACCTGATGAAAGTGAGATTTATCCTGGGAGTATTGCCAAGAGAGTCGCCGGTCCAATTGGGGAATTATTTGAAGGCGCCAATCGCATCGGACATTTTGACGGAGTTGTCACAGTGGTTGCACGCTTATTTGATTTACTTAAACCGACACAGGCAATTTTTGGTGAAAAAGATTTTCAACAGTTGGTGTTAATTCAAAAACTAGCTAGAGAAAGTTTTACAAGTCTTGAGATAATTGCCGCACCGACAATAAGAGAGAGCGATGGACTTGCGCTTTCTTCGAGAAATATCAGATTAAGTGAGAACGATCGAAAATCGGCAACAGTAATTTATCGAGCGCTAACGGCCGCAAGAGAGAGCAAGATGATAAAATCGGCTAGCGAGTCAATGCACTTGATTTGCTCACAAGAGCCACTCTTCAAATTGGACTATGCCGAAATAATCGATGAAGAAAACTTTGGAATTGCCACAGATTCCACCCCAAAGCAGCGTGCAATTATCGCGGGTTGGCTTAATGGGGTCCGTTTGATCGACAATATGCAGATGAACCCAGCAACCGGGAATGCGGGTGCGCAATGAAGTTACTTGCACCTGAACCAGGATGGACCGCCACCGCTGATGGGATTGTGGTTGGTTCTGGAATTGCCGGACTTACTACTGCGCTGCAAGCACGCACCTTTGGTCTCTCAGTATTAATTGTTACAAAATCTAAAGTGGATGAAGGTTCTACTAAATGGGCACAAGGTGGAATCGCTGCAGCACTTGGACCTGGTGATACTCCAGATCAACATTTGAAAGACACTTTGGTTGCAGGCGCAGATTTATGCGACGTTGAAGCGGTGCGCGTACTCGTGACCGAAGGACCTGAAGCAGTACGTAAATTAATCGAACGTGGTGCAATATTTGATACCGAAGATTCTGGTGAAATTTCGCTCACTCGTGAAGGTGGACATTTACGCAATCGCATTCTGCATGCAGGGGGGGATGCAACTGGCGCAGAAGTTTCACGCGCGCTGCTTGCTGCCGTTCAAGATGATCCAGAGATTGAAGTGGTTGAAGATGCACTTGTACTAGATGCACTTAAAGATGCCAGTGGTGCGGTCTGCGGTGTAACGCTGCATGTGATCGGAGCCGGAAGTCGCGATGGGGTTGGTCGCGCTCTGGGTAAAGCCGTTGTATTAGCGACGGGTGGACTCGGGCAAGTATTTGCACAAACTACAAATCCTTCTGTTTCAACTGGAGATGGTGTCGCCTTAGCGCTACGCGCGGGTGCAAAAGTGGCAGATGTGGAATTTATTCAATTCCATCCCACAGTTTTATGGCTGGGAGATAACACACAAGGCCAACAACCTTTGATTAGCGAAGCAGTGCGCGGTGAAGGCGCATATTTGTTAGACGATGCCGGCGATCG
>CAXNEU010000071.1:0-5778 GCA_964201705.1 Candidatus Planktophila sp.
GGCGCTGCTTAATTTCGTTTAATTTCCCCACTGTGGGAGACTTGGTCAAATGATCTCCACAAATGCTCTTGAACTACGCGCGGGTGCGCGCCTTCTGGTCTCAGGGGTCACAGTTCGCATCAACCACGGAGATCGCATTGGATTCGTTGGGCGAAATGGCGCTGGTAAATCAACGCTCGCCAAAGTATTAGCTGGTGAAACTCTTCCCGCAGGTGGCGCAGTTATTCGCACCGGCAAAATTGGATATCTGCCACAAGATCCTCGTACTGGTGAAGATCAAGGCACTGTAATTGAAAGAATTTTATCCGCTCGCGATTTAGATCAAATTGCTGCACGTATGACCCAAGTCGAAGAAGAGATGGCCACAACTGAAGGTGCTGCTCTTGAAAAGGCGATGGAGCGTTACACCCGTGTAGATGCCGAATTCCAAGCAGCTGGCGGTTATGCCGCAACAGCAGAAGCGGAAGCGATCGCAACATCACTCGGTGTTACAGAAGCAGTCTTTGGTAATCGCTTAGATACGTTATCTGGTGGACAGCGTCGCCGTATTGAACTGGCGCGCATTCTCTTCTCTGGCGCAGAAACGCTGCTGCTGGATGAGCCAACAAACCACTTAGATGCAGACTCAATCATCTGGCTGCGCAATTACTTAAGCACCTACTCAGGTGGACTCGTAATCATCTCTCACGATGTGAACTTGATTGAACAAGTAGTAAACAAGGTCTTCTACATTGATGGCAACCGAAACGTTATTGACGTTTACAACCTCGGCTGGCGCCAGTACTTATTACAGCGCGAACAAGATGAGCATCGCCGCAAGAAAGAGCGCGCCAACGCCGAAAAGAAGGCAGAAATCCTGCAGAAGCAAGGCGAGAAGATGCGCGCTAAGGCTTCTAAAGCAACAGCCGCCCAAGGAATGTTACGTCGCGCTGAAAAACTTCGTTCATCACTCGATGATGTGCGCGTTAAAGATAAGGTCGCAAAGCTACGTTTCCCAACTCCGGCTCCTTGTGGCAAGACTCCCCTATCTGGTGAAGAACTTTCCAAGAATTATGGCTCACTTGAAATCTTTACCGACGTCTCTTGTGTAATTGATAAAGGTTCGCGCGTAGTTATCTTGGGTCTAAACGGCGCCGGGAAAACAACTCTTCTAAAGATTCTGGCTAATCAACTTGAATCCGATACTGGCACGGTTGAACATGGCCACGGTTTAAAGCTTGGTTACTACGCCCAGGAACATGAAATGCTCGACTTCGAACGCACTGTGTTAGAAAATATGATGTCTTCTAAAGATGACCTGCGCGAACCTGAAGCCCGCAACGTCCTTGGTTCATTCTTATTCGTCGGCGATGATGTTCATAAGCCAGTTAAAGTGTTGTCTGGTGGCGAAAGAACTCGTCTCGCACTCGCAACCCTCGTTGTCTCTGCTGCAAACGTTCTGCTCCTTGATGAGCCAACAAATAACTTAGACCCCGCATCTCGTGAAGAAATTCTTGGCGCACTCGGTGAATACCAAGGCGCAGTGATTATGGTTTCTCACGATGAAGGCGCGGTACAGGCCCTTAAGCCAGAGCGCGTGATCTTGCTGCCTGATGGCGATGAAGATATTTGGAAAGATGAATACTTCGATCTAGTTGCGATCGACTAATCAAGATCTAAGGGTAGTAAGGTCTCAAACGCGCTATTTCCATCGCTGGTTTGAATTTACGGTAGCAAAGGTTTGGCGTGGTGATAATTGGAGATTTCAGCAAATGAACCTAGTATTTAGTCAAATGTAAAAGACTTGCCAATCTAAATACTAAGAAATTTGGGTTTGCTTTTTTAGGAGAAAACATGGGTTGGGGAACCTTTATTGCCGGTCGGTTACTTCGCACACCCAAAAGACAAGAAAGCAATTTTGAAGAATTTACAGAAGCTTATATCTGGCTCGGCGAAAAGTTCATCACCTCCTACAAAAATAGAGTAGTGCTAAAAACGGTTCTTATTCATCCAGAAATTATTGACAAAACCGATAGTTCGGAATGGGAGATAGATCTACAGAAGAGAGCAGTCAATGACTGGATATCAGTGCAATTGGGTGTCATCATTTACTTTGTAGTTCTCGTAATTGCTGGCGCGTGGGCGGTTGGCCTGCCATTTCTTCCACTCGGTTGGTACTATATGAAAAGTCGCGCAGTAAAAAAGTGTGCAGCGAGTATAAATAAAGAATTTCAGTCCGTAGGTTATGACGTTGAAGCTCTTTTGAAAGAGATCCCCGCCATCCAGCGCAAGCACAACGATGAACAAAAGGAACACCTTGAGAACATCAAGAAAAAACTAATTAAGAAACAGGAAGATGCTTATCGAAGAAAATTCGGTATCGACTAAATTCAAGTCAATTCTGAACTGAGTTAAGCGTCGATCCGATCGCGATCGATTTCAGCGGTTGAGATAAATTCTTTACGTGGCGCAACATCATTACCCATCAAGAGCTCGAACATCGCCTCAGCTGCAGCTGCATCTGAGATTGTGATACGGCGAAGCGTGCGAGCATCTGGATCCATTGTGGTCTCACGAAGCTGGTCAGCATCCATTTCACCAAGGCCTTTATAGCGCTGGATTGGTTCTTTCCACTTCTTGCCGGCTTTCTTAAAATCTGCAGTCAACTTCTTCATCTCATCATCTGAGTACGTGTAGATGTATTCACCTTTTTTGCCGCCGCCGCCCATAAGTTCAATTCGGTGCAGAGGTGGAATCGCAGCAAAGACGCGGCCATCATCGATCATCGGCTTCATGTAGCGATATAAAAGGGTGAGCAATAAACAGCGAATGTGTGCGCCATCTACGTCCGCATCTGACATCAAGATAATGCGACCGTATCTAGCATCAGCTAATTCAAATGATTTTCCAGAACCAGCGCCAATTACCTGAATAATCGATGCGCATTCAGAGTTATCGAGCATCTGTGACAGTGAAGCTTTCTGCACATTAAGGATCTTGCCGCGGATCGGCAGAATCGCTTGGAATTCAGAGTTGCGGGCTGCCTTTGTGGTGCCGAGTGCGGAATCACCTTCCACGATCAAGAGCTCGGTGCGAGTTACATCCTCTGAACGGCAATCTGAGAGCTTGGTAGGAAGAGCTGATGATTCAAGAGCGTTCTTGCGACGTTGCAAATCTTTGTGTGTACGCGCTGAAATACGTGTGCGCGAAGCAGCAGCGACCTTCTCCATAATCAAACGGCCATTGGCCTTATCGATCCGGCGGGTGGTGTTAAAGAATTCTTTTAACTTATCGGCAACTACAGCAGAGACGATTCGGGTTGCAGCGGCGGTTCCGAGAACTTCTTTGGTCTGTCCTTCAAACTGTGGTTCGGACATGCGCACGGTGACGACGGCGGTGAGACCTTCCATAATGTCATCTTTAATAACATCGATCTCATTCTTCTTGAGCGTTCCGCTAGAGCGCAGAGCTTCGTTAAATGCCTTGGTGATCGCGCGTTCAAAACCTAGGACGTGGGTTCCACCCTTTGGGGTGGCGATGATGTTTACGAAGGAAGATAAGGTGGCATCGAAACCATTGCCCCATTTCATGGCGATATCTACTTCCATATCGCGTTCTACTTCAGTTGAAACCATATGGCCTTTATCGTCTAACACCGGAACGGTCTCTTGATAATGCCCAGTGCCATAAATACGGATTACTTCACCGACTGGTTCATCTGGCTGCAAAAATTCGCAGAACTCAGAGATTCCACCTTTATGATAAAAAGTCTGAGTGGTCGCTGTCTTGGTGCGGTTATCGTTAACAATCAGAGTTAGCCCTGGAACCAAGAAAGATGTCTGGCGCGCGCGAGCGTAAACTTCTTCAATATCAAGGGCGGCTTCCTTTAAGAAGATCTGACGATCAGACCACCACTTGATGCGTGTTCCAGTTACTTTTGCAGAAACTTTTCCAATTGTGCGAAGTCCTGATTGCGGAGTAAATTCTGCTTTCGGTCCATCGCCATCGAAAATACCGGCAACTCCGCGCTTAAAAGACATCCAATAAATTTTTCCATTGCGATCTACTTCAGCATCAAGGCGTTCGGCGAGAGCGTTTACAACAGATGCGCCAACGCCGTGTAGACCACCGGATGCGGCATACGATCCCCCACCGAATTTTCCACCTGCGTGTAATTTTGTAAGTACAACTTCAACGCCAGTTAAACCAGTCTTGGGTTCTTTATCAACTGGAATACCTCGTCCATCATCGTGGACTTCAACAGAACCATCTGACTCTAAATTAATTTCAATTTTCTTACAGTGGCCGGCCAAAGACTCATCAACTGAGTTATCAATGATTTCCCACAAGCAATGCATCAATCCACGTGAATCAGTTGATCCGATATACATTCCGGGGCGCTTGCGAACGGCATCTAAGCCTTCAAGAACTGCTAAATCTTTCGCGGTATAAGAATCTGGGGCGTCGCCGATAGCGGTGAGATCTAGCTGATCTCCAGCATCGCTTGAACTTTTCTTGACCGCCACGGAGGCAAAGGCTACCGACGCCTTTGCAAAGTGCTCGCGTAAACGCGCCGAATTACTCTCAAATATTGGCAAATCCCCCATATCTAGTGAGAATGGGTGTTTTGCAACACAAAATTAACAATATTTACTGCGATATCTCCTGCGGGGAATATTCAGACATGGTTTGATGTTCCATAGAAGTACTCAACTTCCCACCTAAAACGAACGGAGAGCGCGATGACCGAGCAAGTAATCCTCGAATCCACACCTCTTAATGCACTAGATCGCTGCGATCGTTGCGGCGCTCAGGCATATGTGCGAGCAACGCTTGCAACAGGTGGAGAGTTAATGTTCTGTGCACACCACGGCAAGGAATATGCCGAAAAGCTTAAGGCAGTGGCGGTTGCTATTCAGGATGAATCAGAACGTCTGGTTGAGTCTAAGAACTAACTTATATTAAAGAAAAACCCTTGGGCCGCATTTGGCTCAAGGGTTTTTCTCATTACTACAGCTAGTTTTAATCTAGATAGTCGCGAAGTGATTGCGAACGTGATGGGTGGCGCAACTTCGACATTGTCTTAGATTCGATCTGGCGGATACGTTCGCGAGTTACTCCGTGAACCTTGCCGATTTCATCAAGTGTCTTTGGTTGTCCATCTGTTAGGCCGTAACGAGCCTTGATTACATCTGCTTCACGGTTGGTGAGGCCACCGAGGACCTGCATCAACTGTTCTTGCAAGATTGTAAATGTCACAGATTCTTCTGGCTTAACCGCCTCAGAGTCTTCAATGAGATCTCCGAACTCAGAATCGCCTTCTTCTCCAAGTGGAGTGTGAAGTGAAATTGGTTCGCGCCCGTACTTCTGAACTTCGACAACCTTTTCGGGGGTCATATCTAGTTCTTTAGCCAACTCTTCTGGAGTCGGTTCGCGGCCAAGATCCTGCAACATCTGGCGTTGTACACGTGCCAACTTGTTGATGACTTCAACCATGTGAACAGGAATACGGATTGTGCGGGCCTGATCTGCCATTGCGCGAGTAATCGCCTGACGGATCCACCAAGTGGCATATGTCGAGAACTTGTAACCCTTTGTGTAGTCAAACTTTTCAACTGCGCGGATCAAGCCCAGGTTTCCTTCTTGGATCAAGTCAAGGAAAAGCATTCCGCGGCCGGTGTAGCGCTTGGCAAGGGAAACCACCAAACGTAAGTTCGCTTCAAGCAAGTGGTTCTTAGCGCGCTTGCCATCTTCAACGATCCAATCAAGTTCACGCTTTAGCTTCTTATCCATTTTTTT
>CAXNEU010000072.1:0-5685 GCA_964201705.1 Candidatus Planktophila sp.
ATTGTTGATGGTCAGCAAGTCTCATTTAAGCGACCACAAGATGGACGTCATGCTGGAATCGAAACCGTGTACCAGACACTTGCTGTTGCACCGGCTCTTGATATCGCATCTAACCTCTTTCTCGGTCGTGAGATGCGCAAGAAGGGTCCACTTGGATCAGTCTTTCGTATGATCGATAGCTCTGGAATGCGCAAGGCCGCCAAAGAACATATTGCAGCCCTTGGTATCGGAACAATTCAGAACATCACCCAAGCTGTTGAAACACTTTCAGGTGGTCAGCGCCAAGCAGTTGCGGTTGCACGCGCTGCAGCGTTCGGCCAGAAGGTAATCATCCTGGATGAGCCAACAGCAGCTCTTGGCGTTCGTGAATCACGTCAGGTACTCAAGCTAATTGAGTCACTTCGCGATCGCGGTATGCCAGTAATTTTGATCTCACACAACATGCCTCAGGTCTTTGAAGTTGCAGATCGCATCCAGGTACAACGCCTCGGAAAGCGCGCTGCAGTTGTTACTCCAAAGAGCCACACAATGAACGATGTTGTTGCGATTATGACTGGTGCTATGACGGTTGATAAGAAAGACCAAGCACTGACTTCAGTTCGTTAATCGCTAAGTAGAAGTAGACCTAACAACAATGGCCACTCCGATTCGTATTGAATCGGATGTGGTCATTGTTGGTTCTGGGATGGGCGGCGCAACAACCGCCTATGCACTCGCCAATAAGGGCGTCAAGACGCTGGTCTTAGAACGTGGTGAGCGAATGCCGCGCGAACCTGAGAACTGGTCTCCTTCAGAAATCTTTATGAAAACTCGTTACAAGCCCAATGAAAAGTGGGTTGATGAGAAAGATAAAGAGTTTGTTCCCGGTGTTCATTACTTCGTCGGCGGAAATAGCAAAGTTTACGGAGCCTCACTTCCCCGCTTCAGCCGTTTTGATTTCGGAATCGTGAAACACCAGGAAGGTTCGTCGCCAGCTTGGCCATTTACATACGAGGATTTAGAGCCTTATTACTACGGTGCTGAAGAATTGTATCGAGTACACGGTGATGCTCAGAATATTTACGGTAACGATCGCAGTACTCCATTTCCTTATCCTGCAATGCAACATGAACCATATGTCGAAGAACTTGGCGCGCGCTTACGTGAAGCAGGTGTGCATCCACATACCAATTCAATGGGCATCGACTTAGGACCTGGCGGAAAATGTATTCGCTGTAAGACTTGCGATGGTTTTGTTTGTAAGTTAGATGCTAAAAGCGATGCAGAGGTAAACGCCTTAAATCCCGCGATCGCCACCGGCCATGTAACCCTAATGACTTCTGTCCAAGTAAATCGCATTGTTTTATCCCAAGATGGAAAAACTGTTAGCCACCTGGAAGCAACTCGCAATGATGAACCGTTGGAAATATACGGAAAGAAATTTGTGATTTCTGCTGGTTCAGTAAACACCGCAGCTCTGTTGCTAAAATCAGGCGTTGCTAATTCATCCGACCAAGTCGGTCGCAATTTTATGATGCATATTAATAGCCACATCGCAGCAGTTGATCTGCGCCGCAAGAACGATGTCACTTTCCAAAAGACACTTTCCTTCACCGATTGGTACTTGGACGGCGGCAAAGGTTATCCACTCGGCGCTGTTCAGTTAATTGGAAAAGTCCAAGGGATAATGATGAAATCCTTCGCCAAGCGCGTTCCGCTGCCCTTACTTAACTACATTTCAGATCACAGCGTTGAATTTGTGGTTATGAGTGAAGATCTGCCACACCCGGAAAACCGCGTAACTATCGCTAAAAATGGGGCTATCAAGATCGCCCGTCGCGCCGTTGGAATGAAGACACATATGGAACTTCTGCGTCGCTCAAAGAAAGTATTACGCAAGGCTGGATATCAAGGAATCTTCAGGCAACCCTTTGATATTTCAATGAACTCACATCAATGCGGCACAACTGTTGCCGGCCACGATCCGCGCACCAGCGTGGTGGACAGTTACTGTCGCAGCCACGATCACCACAATCTTTATTTAATTGATGGCGGATTCTTTCCATCATCTGCGGCGATGAATCCAGCGCTGACTATTGCTGCGCAAGCACTGCGCGTTGTTGCAGAATCTGATTTGGCGAAAGTTTAAGAAATACCTAAGACCCGCGTAAGTTCGTTATGCAAATCTTTAGGATCGACTGCAACTCCAGTCCAATACTCAATTGCGATAACCGCTTGGTTTACTACCATTCCTAAACCTTGCAGTGTGGTTGCTCCGCGTTTGCCGGCTTGTGTTAAGAAGTAAGTCTGTGGCGGATTAACAATCACATCAGCTGCCAACATTCCGGGGCGAATCGAATCGAAGTTAATATCTTGTTGCCCTTCGGTATTAACCATTCCCATAGAAGTTGAGTTAATTACCACTTCGGCATCTTTTGGAATTTCGTAAGTCTTATTCCACTCCACAAATTCAGCACTCGCCTTGGTTTTCTCGTTTAATAAAGCAGTTAGCTCTTCCCCGCGAGCGCGCGAGCGATTTACTACATAGAACTTACTTGCACCGGCTAGCGCTAATTCAACAGCGATCGCTCGTGCCGCACCCCCGGCACCGAGCAGCACAATAGTTTTTCCGGTGGCTGGGGTTATCTCTAGGAAAGATTTAAGAAATCCTTTGCCGTCGGTATTTTCACCAATTAATTTGCCGCCTCGATTGACTGTGCAATTTACGGCGCCGATCAAGGAAGCGGATTCGCCCAGGCTATCCAAATACTTAATCACTTCAACTTTGTGAGGGATTGAGCAGTTAAAACCCTTCCAATTCATCGCTTTAGCACCTGCTACAGCCGCGCCCAGCTGGTCTGGGTTCACTTCACAATTGACGTATCGGTAGTGCAGGTTATTGGCCCTATAAGAGGCTTCCACCATTGCGACCGTTGGATTTGAGTCAGAACCTTGCGAGAAACTGCCAGTTAATTCGTGGCGGAAAGATCCGCCTATATCCATAGTCATGTTCAGACCTTATCGCGCAAGTTATGATCAGCCAATGACCGCGACATTTTTGCAACGAATCGCATCGGCGCCTATTTCTTGGGGAATCTGTGAAGTCCCAGGTTGGGGCGCGATGTTGCCAACAAAACGAGTTTTATCTGAAATGACCAGCCTTGGTTTACCCGCAACAGAAATTGGTGCACCAGGATTTTTCTCTGACGATACGGCAGAACTTAAAGATCAATTAGCAGAATTTAAAATGTCGATGATCGGTGGATTTACTCCAGTCGTCTTGCACGATAAGTCACAGGAGAAAGCCACAATAGAAGCAGTGCTGAAGACAAGTAAGAAATTTCAAGAGATCGGTGCAACGCATTTTGTTTCATCCCCAGTGCAAAGTTGGGATTGGGATAACCCAAAAGAACTGACCAGCGATGAAGTAAAGCAATTCTTTAAAGTTCTGGCCGAAGTAGATCAAATTTGTAAAGATCACGGACTTGTTCAGGTAGTCCATCCGCATTTACAGACTGTGGTTGAAACCAAGCGAGACATTGACCGCGTCGTCGAAAACTCAGATGTTATGTGGTGTTTGGATACTGGGCATATGACCATCGGTGGCCAAGACACAGTTGAGTTCGCCAAAAAATATTCCGGTCGCGTCGGTCATGTGCACTTAAAAGATGTAAATATGAAATCTGTTCCTCCTGTACTTGCTCGCCAACAGAGCATTATGGAAGGCGTTCAGAAAGGTTTGTTTACTCCACTGGGTCAAGGCGATGTGCCAATTCTCGAAACAATTTTGGCGCTGGAAAGTGCTGGATACCAAGGCTGGTATGTCATTGAACAAGATGTCGCTATCACCGGTGAAATGCCAGGTGTTGGTGAAGGTCCAATCACGGGTATGAAACAATCTGTTGATTACTTGCACAACGTTGTTGCACCTGCTGTAGAAAATTTAAAAGCCAAATAAGAAAACGAATTGGGAGTAAAAAGTGTCAGATATTCGCGTAGGTGTCATCGGTGTCGGAATCATGGGAGCTGGCCACGCCAGATACATCACAGACTCAGTTGACGGTGCCGTAGTCACCGCCTTCTTCGATCTTGATGCAGCGCGGATGGATGCCCTAGCGAATGAGTTATCCGCTAAATCTGGTGCAACAATTAACAAGCACTCATCCGTTGCTGACCTCATCAATGACCCAACCGTGGACGCAGTAATCATCTGTTCACCCGATGGTCTGCATCCAGAACACCTCGAACTCTGCGTGAAGGCGGGAAAGCCAACGCTCTGCGAAAAGCCACTTGCTCCCCGTTTAGAAGATGCTAAAAAGATTGCCGAAATAGTTAAGGCATCCGGAGTTCCTGTAGCCCTCGGATTTATGCGACGTTTTGATCCAGGTTACATCCAATTGAAGAAAGAGATTCAATCTGGAAAATATGGTGAGGTTGTACAGATCCGCGCAGTAACTCGCAATGTTGCCTCTCCTGGCGCAACAACTGCCGGCATGATTTCAAATTCGGCTGTTCACGAATTCGATATTGCGCGTTGGTTACTAGAAGAAGAATTCACCACAGTCTCTGTGGCATATGCCAAAAAGACAACTCACGCTGTTCCGGATATCCACGATGTGATCAGCATTATTTCCCACACTGAATCAGGTGTATTAATGACTGTCGATAACTGCGCAAACAGCACTTATGGATACGACGTACGCGTAGAAGTTTTGATGCAAAATGGTTCACTCGAACTAAATAACCTTGGGGATCTAACAATCAGCTTCGGCTTTGAACTTCCTGCTCGCAAAGCCGGACGCCTTCACGATAACTGGATCGGTCGCTTCACAGATGCTTACATCGGTGAATTGCGCGCTTGGGTCGCCTCAATTAAAGATGGCGTAGCAAATCCAAACTTAGCCACAGTTGACGATGGAATTGCCGCAAGTATCGCTTGCGAAAAAGGTATCGCTTCTCTTTAGAGCGCATCCATAACTGTGATTGTTTCGCCAAATACATAATTTGGTCCGATCGCCTGCCAGGCTTTGCTGTTCTCGTTAACCATATGCGCATCCCAAGATGGGCGATCGCTCCAGATCTCCCAGACATTTACGACATCTGGTTTCTGGGTATCGCGATAGATGT
Source organism: Candidatus Planktophila sp. (assembly GCA_964201705.1). Classification (GTDB taxonomy): domain Bacteria; phylum Actinomycetota; class Actinomycetes; order Nanopelagicales; family Nanopelagicaceae; genus Planktophila. The sequence continues at coordinate 5,107 of CAXNEU010000072.1, forward strand.
CAATAAATTCGCAGCCGGCTTCGGTGCGGATTACTGCGATATGGCTCTTGAGTTTTGAAACGAACTCATCAAATTGACCGGGCTTTACATTTACTTCAACGAATAAAAATACTTTGCTCATGTACCAAAGGTATCTCCTTTTTGGTAAGAATAAAATGAAATGTGTTAAAGGATGAAAGGCGCCGAAAGGCTAATTTGGTGGACGAAGAGATTCGAACCCCAGCTTTCTGATCCGTATTCAGATGCTCTACCAGGCTTCGCCTGAAGATCACTATTACAAAATTCAATAAAACATTATATTGTTTGAGTGTGAAAAGAATATTATCTGGAGTGATGGTTGTTTCATTGATTTTCTTTGTAGTGCCCTCTACGTCTGTAGCTGACAATGCGAATCCTCCGAAAATAATCTCAGTAGAACAGGTTTCGAGTGGACCTTATTCAATCGGCGATGTTGTTACTTTTAGAATTAATTACTCCGGTGGAAACCCTGGCCTCAATAGAGCAAAAATTGAGGTGGGAAGTTCCACAAATTTTTGTTTATCGAATATATATGACCATGCCTTGTACGGAAGTTATGTC
>CAXNEU010000073.1:0-5650 GCA_964201705.1 Candidatus Planktophila sp.
TGCGCAATCAAGTCTCCCTTGCGCGAACCGCCGAAGTTGAAGCTCGCTTAGCAGTGCGTACAAGTGAAGAGCGAGTTGATTCCATTTCGGCGCGTGCGAAAGCTCTTGAAGATTCTGCAAGCGCCGAACGAGAAGCATCTGCACGAGCAGTCTCGCGTCGCGGTGCGCGTGCCCGGGGTGCGCTGATCTCATCAGCAATTGCCGAAGCAGCCTATGAAGCGCTGATTCATATTGAACGTTCAATCGCAAAAGCAGCAACCGAACGCGCCAGGCTAGAAGGATCGCGTACCGATCGTGAAGGTGAAACCCTCACAGTGCGCGCCCGCAGTCGCGAACTCGCAACCGAGTTGGAGCAACTCACATCTTCAGTGCATAAAGATGAGATAGCTAGAGCAGAACAACGTATGCGCATAGAAGCACTGGAGACAAAGTGCGTAGAAGAATTAGGCGTTGATACAACCACACTGGTTAATGAATACGGACCGCAAAATGATGTTCCAACATTTATCGAGACCGATGAAGGTGAAATTGTTGCAACTGAGTTGATTCCATATCGCCGCGATCAGCAAGAAAAGCGCTTGGCTGCGACGGAACGATCTTTGACGTTACTAGGAAAAATTAATCCACTTGCACTTGAGGAATACAACGCGCTAGAAGAGCGTTTGAAATTCCTGGCAGAACAATTAGAAGATTTGAAACGCACCAAGAAAGATTTGCTAGATATCATCAAGGAAGTTGATGATCGAGTGCAAAGTATTTTCATGGAAGCCTTTGAAGAAACAGCAAAGCACTTTGAAGATATTTTCGCGCGACTCTTCCCAGGTGGTGATGGTCGATTGATTCTCACTAACCCAGATGACCCACTAAATACCGGCGTAGATGTTGAGGCTCGTCCACCTGGAAAGCGAATAAAGCGCCTATCGCTTCTTTCCGGTGGAGAAAAATCTCTCACCGCTGTTGCGATGTTGATTGCAATATTTAAAGCACGCCCAAGTCCTTTCTATGTACTCGATGAAGTTGAAGCGGCATTGGATGATGTAAACCTAGGCCGATTGCTGGTGATTTTGGAAGAACTCCGTGCGAGTTCGCAGTTAATTATTATTACCCACCAGAAACGCACTATGGAGATCGCAGATGCGCTCTATGGCGTGACTATGCGTGGCGATGGCGTTACTGAAGTTATTTCACAGCGCTTGCGCGATTCTGAATCTGCTTAGTTAATTGGTTTCGAATGGGAATTTTTAGCAAATTTGTCGCCAAATTAATGGGCCAGTCAACAGCCGATCCACTTGATTGGAAAGTACTCGAAGAAGAATTACTTGCTGCAGATCTTGGCCCAAAGTTGACTGCTGAGATTTTAAAGAGCGCACAAGGGCTAAAAGGCGATGACGCGCTATCTTCACTGACACAGATTCTCAATTCGCATCTTTCGAGTAAGACACGGGATCTATCCGATGCAAATTTAGTCGGAGTGATTCTTGTAGTTGGAGTTAACGGGACCGGAAAGACAACTTCGGTAGCGAAATTAGCGAATTTACTTAAGTTATCTGGTTCTTCTGTGATGTTGGCAGCCGCAGATACTTTTCGCGCTGCCGCGGTGGATCAATTGCAAACTTGGGGTCAACGTATTGGTGTTCCTGTTATCTCTGGTAAAGATTCAGCAGAACCTGCTGCAGTGGCCTTTGATGCGGCAGTTGCAGCAAGCGCTTCAAAAGTTAATTATTTGATTGTGGATACGGCAGGCCGATTGCATAATAAGAGCGATCTAATGGCAGAACTAGGCAAGATTAGACGAGTAGTTGAAAAGACTCTGCCAGTTAGCGAAGTTCTTTTAGTCATCGATGCGACAACTGGCCAAAATGGAATTGCCCAAGCAAAAATATTTACCGAAGCGGTGGATGTGACTGGTTTAATTATCACCAAGCTAGATGGAACGGCCCGTGGTGGGGTTGCCCTAGCGATCGAGAGCGCGTTAGATATTCCAATTAAATTTGTTGGGACAGGTGAAGGTGAGCGCGATTTTGCTCCATTTGACCCAGCTCTTTACCTTTCGGGCTTGATAAATGATTAACAGCTCCGATCTCTGTAACAAATTTGTAACACGACGCGCGTTTTTGTGACCCTGTCTTAACCTATAAAACGAGCCTCTGTAACCCGTGCAGGACATCTTTGCCACATCTCAAAGGCGAGAGATCTCTCGATGACACGAAGGTGGTTTTTTAATGGAAGAAGTTGTTCTTAATACAGGTGACACTGCATGGATGCTGATAAGCACCGGCCTTGTAACCCTAATGATTCCTGGCTTGGCGCTCTTCTATGGTGGCATGGTTCGCGTGAAGAGTCTTCTTAACATGATGATGATGTCTTTCGGAGCACTTGCTCTAGTTTTTGCAATTTGGATCGTGGTGGGATTCTCTCTCGTCTTTGGTGATTCTGTTGGAGATCGTGGCTTAATCGGCAACGCTACCCAGTTCCTATTTCTTGAAGGGTTAGATAACTCAACAGCTCTCATTGGAACAATTCCAGCAGCTGTCTTCATCGCATTTCAAGGTTTATTTGCCGCAATTACCGTCGCACTTATTTCGGGTTCGATCGCTGACCGCGCAAAGTTTGGTGCGTGGATGATTTTTGCAGGCGCTTGGGTCACACTTGTTTATTTCCCAGTCGCACACTGGGTCTTCGCCTTTGATAATTTTGTTGCAAAGAGCGGCGGTTGGATAGCAAATGATCTCGGAGCAATCGACTTCGCTGGAGGAACTGCCGTGCACATTAATGCAGGCGCTGCAGGTTTGGCACTTGCTCTGATTCTCGGTAAGCGAGTTGGTTTTGGCAGAGTTGCAATGCGTCCTCACAGCCTTCCACTTGTAATGTTGGGAGCAGGTTTGCTGTGGGTTGGATGGTTTGGATTCAACGCCGGCTCAGCTGTAGCTTCAAATGGAACTGCCGGATTGGCTCTTCTCAATACTATTGCTGCAACAAGTGCGGCGATATTAGCCTGGTTACTTGTTGAGAAAATTCGCGATGGACATGCAACAAGCCTTGGCGCGGCATCTGGTGTTGTGGCTGGACTTGTCGCCATCACTCCAGCGTGTGCTGCAGTGAACGCCAGTGGGGCTATGGCTATCGGTGTTATTGCGGGCGCGCTCTGTGCGCTCTCAGTTGGTCTCAAATTCAAATTTGGATATGACGACTCACTCGATGTTGTTGCAGTGCACCTTGTCGGCGGAATCGTCGGAACGGTGATGATCGGTTTCGTTGGGGAAGAAGTTGGTCTCTTTCACGGTGGTGGTACAGATCAGCTCGTCAGTCAGATTATTGGCGCAGCTGCAGTCCTTGCCTACTCTTTCGTGGCGACACTCATCATCGGTAAATTAATTGATCTAATCTTTGGCTTCCGAATCACAATTGATGAAGAAGTTGAGGGGATTGATATTGCAGTGCATGCTGAACGTGCCTATGAAATTTTCGACAATAACCAAGGAAGCGCTTTTGCTTTATCTAAGGGAGGACAATTGTGAAACTAATAACTGCAATAATTAAGCCAGCCAAGTTAGATGATGTTAAGGATGCACTTCAGGCAGCAGGAATTACTGGGATGACGGTTTCTGAAGCCAGTGGCTTCGGTCGACAGATGGGACACACTGAGGTTTACAGAGGCACTGAATATAAAGTCAATCTAGTTCACAAGGTTCGCCTTGAAGTACTTGTTGATGAGCCAAACGTTGAAAGCGCTCTGGCTCTAATCGTGAAGGCTGCCCACACTGGATCTATCGGTGATGGAAAAGTGTGGACTACCTCAGTTGATCAAGTAGTACGCGTCAGAACTGGTGAGCGAGGCTCAGCGGCGATTTAGTGATGCGGCGCTCTACTTGAGAAGATTAAAGTTATCCTCCTCAAGTAGAGTGCGCTCATTATGTTTGACTCACTTTCCACCAAGTTAACTGGAGCTTTTTCAGCGCTCCGCTCTCGTGGCAAGTTAAGCACTTCAGATATCGAAAATACCTGCGAAGATATCCGTTCTGCTCTACTTGAATCAGATGTTGCGCTCTCGGTAGTTGACTCCTTTATTGATCTAATCCGTGACAAGTCGCTAGCGGCTCTTCCCAGTCTTCAGTCCGGAAGCAATCAAGCGCAAGCAATTTTTGAGATCGTTAATGCAGAATTAATTGAGATTCTTGGGGGAGCGGCGCGGCGCATTCGCTTCGCCAAGAACCCACCTACCGTCATTATGTTGGCGGGCTTGCAAGGTGCTGGAAAGACAACTCTTGCTGGAAAATTAGCAAAGTTTTATTTGGATCAAGGTAATACTCCTCTATTAGTTGCATCTGATCTACAACGCCCTAATGCAGTTACACAGTTGCAAGTTGTAGGAGAGAGCGTCGGAGTTCCAGTCTTTGCACCCGAGCCAGGTAACGGTGTTGGCGATCCGGTCAAGGTGGCAGAACAAGCGCTAGCGTTTGCAAAAACCAAACTGCACAACATGGTTATCGTAGATACTGCAGGTCGTTTAGGCGTAGATCAAGAGTTGATGCAGCAGGCAATCAATATTCGCAATGCAGTTAAGCCAGATGAAATCTTATTTGTGGTTGATGCCATGATGGGCCAAGATGCGGTTCGCACGGCGAAGGCTTTCCAAGAAGGTGTCGGATTCGATGGCGTCGTGTTAACAAAGTTAGATGGAGATGCCCGAGGCGGCGCTGCGCTATCTATCGCAAAGCTAACTGGCCAGCCGATTATGTTCTCTTCAAATGGAGAGAAGTTAACCGATTTTGATATTTTCTATCCAGAACGTATGGCCTCACGCATTCTCGGAATGGGCGATGTGGCAACTCTTGCTGAACAAGCAAAGAAGGCGCTCGACAGTGATTCGTCAGCAAAGATGGAAGAAAAATTTGCACGTGGCGATGACTTTACTCTCGAAGATTTCCTCGAACAGTTAGAAGCGATGTCCAAGATGGGTTCTATGTCTAAATTGCTGGGTATGTTGCCAGGTGCGGGGGCGATGAAGAAACAGATCGAAAACTTTGATGAATCTGAGATTGTGCGAACTAAATCGATCGTTCAATCAATGACGCCACTAGAGCGAGAAGATCCTAAAGTTTTAAATGGTTCAAGGCGTGCGCGTATCGCTCTCGGTGCTGGGCGTAAAGTTCAAGATGTAAATTCTCTTGTAGATAAATTTTCAGCAGCTCAGAAAATGATGCGTCAGATGCGCAATGGTGGCGGTATGCCACCTGCAATGGCGCAAAGTATGGGCATGCCCGCCGGAATGGGAGCGGGCTCAATATCTTCGAAAAAGAGTCAGGCTCCAGCCAAGAAGAAGTCGAAATCAGGTAACCCCGCTAAACGGGCTGCTGAAGAACGCGGATAAGCGCTCAATTTCGTATCTGCACGCGTTAATGGCAAGATTAGCCTCCTGTTGCGGGGCCCTCTACCCCCACAACATCCATATCCAAAGTTGGATCTAGCAAGTGCGCACCCCGCTGCACAAGTTAAAGATGCGACACACTTTTTAGGAGCACCATTTCTTTGTCTACAAAAATTCGCTTAATGCGCATGGGAAAGATCCGCACACCATTTTTCCGCATCGTCGTAACAGATTCACGTAAAGCACGTAACGGACTTTCAATTGAAGAAATTGGTCGTTACG
>CAXNEU010000074.1:0-5622 GCA_964201705.1 Candidatus Planktophila sp.
TCCGTGGTAATCACTCGACCCGGTTTTTACTAAGTGCAATTGATCGGCAATTTCAGTTAGCTGCTCACGCTCAACTTGCGAGTGATCTCTGTGATTTACTTCAATTCCATTTAAACCAGCCGCCACGAGAGTCGAAAAAGTTGCTGCAGAAATGATTTCTCCTCGACGTGATGCAAATGGATGGGCAATTACTGCAACTCCCCCGGCCTTTCTGATCTGAGAAATTGCATCTTCGGGGGTTGGAGCAGCGTGAGTTACGTAGTATTTAGAGGCGTTATGGAGCAGATCTACAAATGCTTCATCGCGTGATGCGATCACTTTATTTTTTACCAGAGCATCAGCCAGGTGTGGGCGCCCAACCGTTGCTCCTGGCGGAGTCACTGCAATTACATCTTCCATAGTTATAGCAATGCCATCGGCTGTCAAGAGTTCAATCATCTTACGCATTCGTGGAATTCGGGTATCTCGTGAATCAGAAAGCATGGCTTGCAAATTGCGATCATCACCGTCAAAGAGCAGTCCTAAAATATGAACGCTTATGCCATCAACTGTGAGAGTGGATATTTCAGCGCCTAAAACTAGTGACATGGGTGTGCGTAGCGCAGCGACTGCTTCGTTCCATCCAGATGTGCTGTCGTGATCAGTAATTGCCAGAGTCTTGATACCGGCAGATAGCGCCTTATTAATTAACTCTGCTGGTGAATCAGTTCCATCACTTGCCGTCGTATGTGTATGCAGATCAATCATTATTACTCTTCGATCATTACTCGGGTGGGCCTGGTTCGCAAAACAACCAGTACGCACCCAATGAGAATTAGCACGATTCCAGGAATAACTCCTGCCGGAGGTCTTTGATCTAACCACCAAAATGCGATTATCGAACTTGTCGGAACTTCAAAGAAAACAGCCAGCGAAACAACTGCAGGAGATACGCGCTTTAAAACTGTGTTAAACATTGTGTGGCCCAGAAGTTGTGCCCCAAAGACCAGACCGAGAACCAATAACCATTCATGCGAATCGAAGTTAAAGATTTGGTTTCCGGCAATTAGCGCCATTGGAAGTGCGGTTAAGGCGCAAACGAAATAACAGATTGATGTGTAAGTTGAAGTTTCGAGAGTTCGTTGCGCCCGTGCGCCGAACATCATGTATACCGCGGCAAGAGCTGCAGAAATCAGGGCCGCCAAATCACCAAGGAAAGCCCGCAATGAAATCTGTAAATCAATTCCTGAGATAAGTAGCACCCCGACAAAACTCACAACCATTCCCATCCAAGCTCGAGATGGAATTTTCCCACCTGTAAGTTTCACAAAGAGCGCTGCAAATATTGGTTGGAGCGCAACCAGCGCAGTGCCTGCCGCTACGGTCGTCATTCGCATAGCTAAGAAGAATGCAACGAAATGTATTGCTAAGGTAAAACCAGCCAATATTGCCCATTTCGCACCGGTGCGATCGATGCGATGACGTAGCGCAAATGGAGCAGTGATTAATGCGCCACCGAGATTTCGCCAAAATATAAGAGTCAAGATGGGCATAGCGCTCAAAGCAATTAGTGGCCCTGAAGTTCCGATAGCCAGAATTCCAACACTTATTCGAATTAAATCTGGACGGGCCGGAATCTGAGTGTGGTTATCTCTAGATAAAGGCTGCGACATAGATGTAACCGTAGCCGATACTCTTAGACAATGAAGGGAGGCCAAAAATGAGTGGCAACGTTTTAAGCCGAGTATTTATCGCTCGTCTAGCAGGAACCGCAGTCTTTGATCCAAATGGAGATCCAGTTGGCAAGGTACGCGATGCTGTTGCGACGCTGCGTTCTAATAGCCAACCTGCACGCATCCTTGGCCTCGTCGTCGAAGTTCCATTGCGCCGCCGTGTCTTTGTTCCAATTACCCGAGTTACTTCTATTGAATCTGGCGCGGTTGTCATTACTGGTTTAGTCAACATGCGACGTTATGAATCGCGCACAGGTGAACTACTCGTCTTGGGAGATTTACTCGATCGTTCTATAACTCTATTGGAAGATAACGAACCAGTCGTTGTTGAAGATCTAGGTATGGAGCAAACTCGCACAGGTGATTGGTTCATTAACCGTGTGCACATTATGAGGAAAGGTAGTGGGCTTCGCCGCAAAGGCGCAACCTCCACCGTGGCTTGGGAAGAAGTTACTGGATTCACTTTGCCTGAACACAATCAGGGAGTAACTAATTTGCTTTCAACAATAAACAATTTGCGTGCCGCTGACCTAGCAGCGGTAATCCAAGATTTAACACCAAAGCGCCGCGTTGAAGTTGCGCGCGCCTTAGATGATGAACGCTTGGCCGATGTGCTTCAGGAAATGGATGAAGCAGAACGTGTTGCTTTGCTTGCCGAATTAGAAGGTGAACGCGCCGCTGATGTGCTTGGCGAGATGGACCCAGATGATGCGGCGGATTTATTGCGCGAAGTCGGTGAAGAGCGCGCGCAAGCGCTGATTGAACTCATGGAACCCGAAGATGCCGAAGATGTTCTGCGTTTGATGACTTATGAAGATTATTCTGCCGGTGGAATGATGACGACCGAGCCAATTGTGATGAGTGCGGACTATTCAGTCGCTGATGCGCTGGCCAGTGTGCGTGCGCACGAAGTTTCACCTGCGCTTGCCTCACAAGTTTTCGTCTGTCGCCAGCCGCTAGAAACACCAACCGGTCGCTATATCGGCTTGGTTCACTACCAACGCTTACTTCGCGAACCTCCTTCAACGCTCCTTGGTTCGATAGTTGATACGGATACGCAAGGGTTAAATCCCAACGCATCGCTGCACGAAGTTTCGTCATACTTAGCCAGTTACAACTTATTATCTGTTCCAGTTGTAGATGCGAACGAGCGGTTACTTGGCGCAGTCACGGTAGATGATGTGCTCGACCATTTGCTGCCTGAAAATTGGCGCTTGGAACACCGTGATTCAACGCGCGGTACTGGGCCAAAAGTTGATCTCGCTGATATGACTGGCACCGAGGTAGATCCAATGGATATTGAATTAGATAAAGCAATGGAAGAGGAGGCGCGCTAATGGCACGTTCACTAACCGCGCGCAATGCCGGTTTAGATACACCTCGCGAATCTCGACGTTCACTGCGCCCTAATTACGATCCTGAAGTTTTTGGCCGTCTCTCTGAACGTTTCGCACGATTCTTAGGCACTGCGCAATTCCTGGTTTACATGACTGCTTTTGTGCTCTCTTGGGTGCTCTGGAATTGCCTAGCACCACGCGATTTACGATTCGATGATTTTCCATTTATTTTCTTGACTCTGATCTTGTCATTGCAAGCCTCTTATGCCGCCCCGCTAATTCTCCTTGCTCAGAATCGTCAAGCAGACCGCGATCGTATTTCTCTAAATGAGGATCGTGCCCAAAATTCACGTTCTATCGCAGATACTGAGTACTTAACTCGCGAGCTTGCAAGCTTGCGTATTGCTTTGGGCGAAGTTGCAACCCGTGATTTTATGCGTAATGAATTAGAAGATTTACTAAAAGATTTACGTACTAATCCCCAGTCTGACTCCAAGTAAAGAGCTACTTCTAACCATTAACTTGGCAGATATATCTGTAATCGCTTTAGCACTTGGTGAATCTGGTTCGGCCACAACAATCGGCTTTCCATCGTCTCCGCCTGTGCGCAATTCGGTACTAAATGGAACTTTTCCAAGCAAGGGAACGTCAGTTCCAACTAGCGTGGAGAGACGGGCGGCGGTTTCTTCTCCACCGCCTGCGCCAAATAGCGCAATCTCTTCATTGCAATGTGGGCAAGGAAAGGCCGACATATTTTCAATTACCCCAATAACGCGCTGATGAATTTGGTGGGCGATGCGACCGGCGCGCTCTGCAACTTCAGCGGCGGCAATCTGTGGGGTCGTTACAACTAAAATTTCAGAGGTAGGAATCAACTGCCCAAGTGAAATTGCCAAATCACCGGTGCCAGGTGGCAGATCTATCAAAAGTAGATCTAAATCGCCCCAATATGCATCAGATAAGAGTTGCTCGAGAACTCGGTGAAGTAACGGGCCGCGATAGGCCACAGCATCAGCGCGTTCTGGTTTAAACATCTCCATTGAAACAACTTTTACTCCATATGATTCAAGTGGAATAAACATCTGATCGATCGCTGTAGGACGTTGCCCCATGAGTCCCATTAAGCGCGGTATCGAGTGTCCATAAACATCGGCATCTAATATTCCGACGCGTAGACCGCGTTGAGCAGCAGATATCGCTAAATTTGTGGTTAGTGAAGATTTTCCTACGCCACCTTTGCCGGAGGCAATTCCAATTACGCGTGTTAACGAATCTGGTTGTGCGAAAGGAATAAATTTTTCACGTCCCCCGCGCAGTAATTTCTTAACGTTATTTCGCTGTTCTTCCGACATAACTCCAAAGATAACTACTACTTCGCTGATATCCGGAACTTGAGTTACCGCTGCAGTGATATCTGATCTGAGACGATCTTGCATTGGACAACCTGAGATAGTTAACAATATTTTGAGTTCAGCTTGTGCGCCATTTATTGAGACTGATTCGACCATTCCCAGGTCTGGCAGAGGGCGATGAAGTTCAGGGTCTGAAACAGTTGCTAACGCTTGATGAACTAATTCAAGAGTTGTCATAGGAGATCGGGATCAATCTTGGCCTTGAATTTAGTTGGCGTAGATTCATCTTCCTCTAAAGCGTTTGCGATGTGTTTTTTAATAAATTTCTTTGGGTGTAAATCAGATGGCTTTAGATCTTCAAAGCCTGGCCCTAAATTTTGACGAAGTTCTGACGTGGCGGTCTGAGAGAGAGCCTTAATCTTTTTAACTAACTTTGCTGCATCAGTGGCCAAATTAGGAAGTCGATCCGGGCCTACCAATATGATCGCAAGCAGGGCTAGACCAAATACTTCACCGGCTCCGAAGTCAAAGAACATATCTTTACTTTCCAGCGCTCAGTGCGACGGTAGCTGTAGCGCTAACTCCATTGCGCAAATATGTAAGTTCGACTTTATCGCCAACACTTTTCGCACGAATGGCAACAATTAACTCTTCAGCCGAAGTTATAGTGCGTCCATCGAATTTGGTAATGATATCTCCAGCCTTGAGTCCAGCTTTTGCTGCTGGCCCTCCCGGAAGAATTGCTTTATCGTTTTTGGAGATAAGAGCGCCATCGCCTTCAAATTTCATATCTATGGATATGCCTAAAACCGGGTAGGTCGCTTTTCCATTTTTGATTAACTGATCAGCGGTCTTGCGCGCCTGATTAATTGGAATTGCAAAACCTAGGCCAATCGATCCGCTTTGTGAACCTAAAGATGTACCTAAAGTTGCAATTGCAGAGTTAACACCGATAACCGAGCCAGTTGAATCCACCAGCGGCCCACCTGAATTACCTGGATTTATTGCTGCATCTGTTTGAAGTGCATTTATAAATGAGTTATCGCTACCAGTTTCTCCTGCTGTTACAGCACGATTCTTAGCGCTAATAATTCCCAAAGTAACCGTTCCGGATAGTCCAAGCGGTGAACCAATTGCTATTACCGAATCTCCGACCACCACTTTGTCGCTATCTCCAAATTGCAAAGCCGGTAACCCAGTTACTGCAATTTTAAGAACTGC
>CAXNEU010000075.1:0-5590 GCA_964201705.1 Candidatus Planktophila sp.
TCAAAGGTCATCGCCATCAGCACGGTGCGCTTACCTTCGCGAATATCATCGCCTGCTGGTTTGCCGGTAACTGAAGGATCTCCAAATATTCCAAGCATGTCATCGCGCAGCTGAAAAGCCTCACCAAGTGGGAGACCATAAGCGCTCAAAATGTTTGTAAGTTCTTTACGTTTTGCTAGATCGGTAATTGCAAGCGCTGCACCTAAGTGCAGGGGACGTTCAATGGTGTACTTTCCGGATTTATACCTAGCAATTCGCAGCGAACGATCAACGCTCGGGGATTTCTCACCAGCTTCTCGTACATCTAAATACTGGCCAGCCATTAATTCAATGCGCATCTCATCATGAACTGAAAGCGCTGATAGCAACGCATCACTTGCAACGCCAGATGTGTGAAGTAAATGATCTGACCAAACAAGTGCCAGATCTCCAAGTAACACCGCGGCGGCTTCACCAAATTGATCTGCTAATCCATTCATCGCTTCGGTTTGATGTAAATTTTCAAAGTGGCGATGTATTGCCGGCTTGCCACGTCGGGTGTCAGAGCGATCCATCAGATCATCGTGAATCAGTGCGCAAGCTTGTAACAATTCAAGGCTGGTGAAGGCGCGAATATCTGCCGCTGTTGGCTTCAAACCTGTTGCGCTAAATCCAGCGTAAGCAAAGAGCGGGCGCAGGCGTTTGCCACCTTCAAGAAGAAATGACTCGAGGGCATCGCAGACCGGGAGTAATTCAGAACCGATCGCACCAAGATATTCGCGTTGTAACGCTAAATATGAGGTGAGTTCGCTTTGAACCTGCTCACGAATCTCAAGGAGCGTGCCACGCGCATCGTTAACCACGGCGCAACGGTACCCTGACCGCATGGAGATGCGCATGAAGAGAGATGGGGATGCCGTCACCTACTCATTTGAATTCTTCCCACCCAAGGATCAAGAGGGTGAAACGCGCCTTTGGAACGCAATAACTGCGCTTGAGCCGATCGCTCCGGACTTCATTTCCGTTACCTACGGTGCAGGTGGTTCAACGCGTGATCGCACAATACGAATAACCTCTGAAATTACCGAACATACAAAATTGCCTGTTGTTGCACATTTAACTTGTGTTGGATCGACGCGAGATGAGTTATTAGAAATTTTGTCGCGCTATAAAGCTGCTGGGATCCATAATATTTTGGCACTCCGCGGTGATCCAACAGGTGGTCCACGCGCACCTTGGTCGCCAACTCCGGGCGGTTTAAATCATGCGGATGAATTAGTTTCCCTTGCAGCAGATTTTGGCGGCTTCACAATTGGCGTTGCGGCATTTCCAGATGGCCACCCGGCATCAAACGGCGATTTTGCAGCCGATGTTGAAACCCTTATCCGCAAGGAATCTGCAGGAGCAACCTTTGCAACCACGCAATTCTTCTTTGAAGTCGATAAATGGAAAGCGCTAGTTGAAAAATTATCTGCTCGTGGATCACAATTACCGATAATCGCCGGAATCTTGCCAGTTACAAATGTTAACCAATTCAATCGCATGGCTGAATTAACAGGGACTCCGATCCCGAAATCAGTGTCGAACGCCTTTGAAAAGATTCAAGATAGCCCAGATGATGTTCGAAAGTTAGGCGTGGAATTGGCAACGAAACTCTGTGAAGATTTGCTGGCCGCTGGCGTTCCAGGTTTACATTTTTACACGATGAATACATCTACTGCAACGCAAGAAATATTTGCACAAATCAAAGATAAGAAGCGGGCATGAAAAAGGAAGAATTCAACTCCACTTGGAGCGCGCTTCACGGGGGAGCCGAGATAAAGGGAATAGTAAAGACCTGGCTGGCAATTTCGTTTTCATCTGCCAAATTTCTATCTAAATTACATATCACTCCGAATATTTTGACTCTACTCGGAGTCCTATTTGCAATTGCAATGGCGGCAAATTCGCTCTCGGCTTGGGCTATTCCACTGCTAGTTCTGTCGCTTTATGCCGATGGTATTGATGGCAGCGTAGCTATTTATCAAAAGCGACAGAGTTCATTCGGTGCAATTCTTGATTCGGTAGCTGACCGCATCAGCGAAGCGCTCTGGTTTTACGTTGCCTATCGAGTCGGAACCCCCGCTTGGTTAGCACTTGGTACATATGTAATTGCCTCAACTCAAGAGTATGCGCGGGCGCGATTAGTTGCGCTGGGAATCAGTGGCGTTGGTGTGGTTACTCCTGCAGAGCGTCCAGTGCGTGCAAGTTTCATTTTTATAGCACTAATCTCTTATGCACTGAGCTTTCAATTAGTTACTTTAACTTTGGCAATTCTCGCCATTCTGCAGCTAATTAGTTTTGGCTTAGTGGCTCGCTTTGCCCACAATAGCCTGCGCAACAATCTCGGCGCTTAAACCAACTAAAGGTAGCCCACCACCAGGATGTGCTGATCCTCCTACGCAATACAAACCCTTCAAAGGCGAGCGATTCTTAGCGCGCATAAAAGCAGAGCGCGCACCGTTGCTGGAAGTGCCATAGATCGCACCACCAGGTGCTGCAATAGTTCTCTCTAAATCTGCGGGTGTGCGGATCTCCATCACTTCTAAACGGTCGCGAATTGAGATTCCACGCGCTTCCAGTGAATCAATGATCTGCATCGCATAACTATGGTTGAAATCTGCGTTGTTCCAATTGAAGCTATCTTTTAGATCGTGGCGCGGGGCATTTACCAATACAAACCAAGCCTCATGGCCAGGATCCTTAACCATAGATTCATCCTGAGGCGCACAAAGATAAATAGTCGGATCTTGCACTGGTTGTTTGCGATCAAAGATATCTACAAACTCAGCATCGTAATCATCTGGAAAGAAGATATTGTGATGTGAAAGCCCGGTGGCATTTTCGCTGGGACGAAGACCCAGCAGCAATGAGAAGCCGGCAAGTGAAGGATCGGCTTTGGCTAAGTTAGCGCGCTCTTTACGCAAGCTCTTAACTTTTCCAGTTATCAACTTGTTGTACACGGCTGTGGCATCAGCATTTGCAACAACTATAGAAAATGGAATTTTTCGATTATCTGCCAAGGTGATACCGGTTGCGGAAGTTCCATCGTGATTTATTTCTTTGACGCCGATATTGAATTCAAACTTCACGCCTCGGTCTAAGCATCTTTGATAGACAGCATCGGCTAATTTTCCAACGCCACCTTTAATATGCCAAGCACCGAACGCTTCTTCCACAAATGCGATGGATGCAAGTACTGCGGGCGCCACCCGTGGGTCAGAACCGCTATAAGTTGCATAGCGATCAAGAATCTTGCGCAGCCTCTGATCTTTCAATTTTAAGTTACGCAGAGATTTCCAAGGGGCAATTATTCGCAGATCGCGCAGCAGGGTGGGGCGCTTCAAAAGCGAAAGCACTGAACGCAACTCTGATTCAATAAATGGTTCGCGCGAGACATCCCACATTGCTTCGGCTTGGCGCATTATCTGATCCCATTCCTGGGCTGAAGCACTTCCGAAAGATTCTTCGATAGCCGCCAACGTTTCTTTACGAGATAAATTGGCGAAACGTACGGCACTACCATCAGCGAATCTATAATCAAAAGATGGACTGACGGCTTGCAGTTCAACTACGCGTCCCATCACATCACCGGTCCGTTGAAAGAAATCGCGATAGACCGCTGGAAGCGTTAAAAGTGATGGACCTGTGTCGAAGGCGTAATTTCCGATCCATTCGGTACGACACTTTCCACCGTGACGATCAGATGCTTCAAAAACGGTTACTTCATAACCTGCTTTTGCTAAACGAGCTGCGGTGCACATTCCACCCATGCCTGCCCCAATTACGGCTACACGTTCTTTGGGTGCGCTCACAAGGTGCGCCCTTTCCACTGAACTCTTCCGCGCATCCGCCAACTATAGATAATCAAAAAGATCAATATTGCCGACGAGATGGGATGCAGCAACGAATCGAGTAAACGCCCACCAGATCGTTTTGCGCTAAGTAATCGGGTTAAAACCATCAATTCGTAAGTAAAGAGCCCGATTGGATTGCCACTCAGCAAAATCAGAACCGGGGCTATTCCAGTTAGAAAAATAAATGTAACAGCAAGTGTTGCACCTATTGGATTTGAAAATGCGCTCCAAAGTGATTTGCCGTAACCAGCCTTAATCTCATTAAAGTTCTTGTACATTCTAGTTTGGGCTAACGTTGATCCATCAGCCACGCCACCATGAGCGCCTGATGAAATCAGCGCGCGGGCAAGTTTCATGTCATCCAGCACTTGCCCTGCAATCAATTTAAAACCATCTATCTGATCAAGTGCTTCTTTTCTTACAAGAAAAAATTGACCGTTAGCAACGGCTAGGGAAGTACGGCTAGATCTTTCGGCGATACGTAATGGAACCGTTGTCATCCAGGACCATTGCAGAAGTGGTTGCACTAAGCGCTCAGCGAAAGTCTTTGCAATTTGCTTTGGATACGCAGAAATAAAATCACGCGTTCCGAGCATGGAAATGGTCTGCGCTATTGCAGTGGGTGCAAGGCGGACATCAGCATCTAAAGTCACAATGATTTCACCGCGTGCTGCTAAGTAGCCTTGTTGCAACGCCCAAGGTTTGCCGAGCCAGTCATTTGGCAAGGCTGGCGCATTGATAATTCTTATTGGTGCACCAGCGGATTTAGCATCGCTGAGTAATTTGCCTGTGCCATCTTCTGAAGAATCATCTATAAAGATTATTTCCACGGAGTCGAGAGCACTTTGTTTGGTGAGAGAGTTAATGAGCTCAGCGACATTTTCAGCTTCATTACGCACCGGAATTAACACGGTTATGGGGGAGGTAATCTGCTCAACTCTCTTTGGCCCACGAATCGTGAAGAAGTTAATCGAAGTGATTAAAAGCAGAAAGATAGAAAATATGAAAAGTGCGGTAGCCATCTAATTGTTAAGGGCGGCCGAGCCACCGCGAAAAGATGTAAGGCGCTAGAACTAGTCCGAAGCTTGCTCCGAAGAGCAGGGCGACGCCGGGACGATCGAAGAAGAATAAGTTGGAGATAACACCAGCAAACCAGGTCCAAATTAGAAATACATCTACCGCTGCCAGGCTAGCGCTTACTTTACGCCGATCGTGCGGCAGCGAAATATGCAAAATGGCAATTAACGCCATTCCCGATAGCAACCAACCAAAGGCATTTGATAGTGGAATTTCTGGTGAGAAAGGAACATGTGAGCCGGTAACTTCCCAGGTCCAACGGCCAGCAGAAACCATTTGAGGATCCAAGAAGAAGTCATAGGCCATTAAGCCGAAGCCCCCATATAAAAATACCCAACTACCTGCAACGCGACGAGCTGCACAAAGAATTGGATGAGCGATCATGGCCCAAGCGAAAGGAACAACCAACGGAACACCTAAAATTTGTGGACCGAGTGAAGCGTCGTAAGAATATATTCCAAAAGGCCAACCAGTTTTTAAGCCAAGTAATTCAATGAAATATCCGAAGCTCAGAGCTATACCTAGATATGTGAATGTATAACGTGATCCATAAGCAAGAAGTGCGTGAAGTGCCATTGCCCCAGCACCCCAATAAACAGTTGCAATTGTTACGACGCGCAACACTTCGCCATTTAGAA
>CAXNEU010000076.1:0-5573 GCA_964201705.1 Candidatus Planktophila sp.
GATAGGTCAGTGCGACCAACCCAACCGCTTGCCAATGACGATGCGCTATTGCGTAGCGATGTTCGCAAACTTGGCGACCTTTTAGGTCAATCACTGGTTCGCCAAGAAGGACAAGAGCTTCTTGATTTAGTTGAGTCGGTTCGCAAAGCAGTGCGCGAAGGTGGCGGCACCGAACTTCTTGAAAATCTTTCTGTGGAAGATTCCGTGCAACTAGTACGCGCATTTAGTACTTACTTCCATTTAGCAAATGTGGCCGAACAAGTTCACCGTGCAAGAGTGCTGGCGCAAACTCGCGCAGCAGGTGGATCTTGGCTCAGTCGCGCAATCGATAAAATTGAAGAAGCATACAAAGCGCAAACTCCTGGACATAAATTTACTCACGAGCAATTAGAGGAATGGATCGGCGAATTATCGGTTCGCCCAGTCTTTACCGCCCACCCAACTGAAGCAGCACGTCGCTCCATTCTTAACAAACTTGGTGAAGTAGCAAAATTATTAGATGAAGATTCAAACCCGCGTCAGAACGAACGTCTTGCTGAAACAGTTGATCTTCTTTGGCAGACCGATGAGCTTCGCCTAGATCGCCCAGAACCACTAGATGAGGCGATGAACGCTCTTTATTATTTAGATGATCTTGCCAAGAATACGGTTCCAGAAGTTCTAAATGATTTTGCCCGCGAATTAAAGCGTTTAGATATTGACCTTCCTGTTAGCGCACGCCCGCTGACTTTCGGTACTTGGATAGGTGGAGATCGTGATGGCAACCCAAATATCACCGCACAAGTAACTGAAGATGCCGTGGTCCTGCAAGTTGCTCACGCAATTCGCACCACCATCTCTGCGATGGATCAATTGCGTCAGGTACTTTCTGTTTCGACAAGAATTGTCGGTGCCACCCCAGAACTACTTACATCTGTGGCCGCAGATCTGAAAAATATCCCAGAATTTGAGCAGCGCTTTCTGCGTCTAAATCAACAAGAGCCTTATCGCCTCAAGGCAACTGCAATTTCACATCGCTTAGTCTTTACTCGCAATCGACATGCATCTGGTGGTCTGCATGTGCCAGGGCGTGACTATGCAAATTCTGCAGAGTTAATCGCCGACCTCTCGCTGATGCGTGATTCACTCTTCGCGCATCGCGGTGAGCTAATTGCAACTGGCTTACTAGAGCGCATAATCCGCAGCATCGCAGCATTTGGTTTAACACACGCCACTTTGGATATTCGCGAACACTCAGATGCCCATCACAAACTATTACAGCAGGTCATGCCCTCAGGCTATCTAGAGCTTTCACATTCAGATAAGTTCCCAATTCTTATTAAAGCGCTAGCGGCCACAACAGCAATCAAGACGGACTCACTAGATGCTGCAGCACAAAAAACCTTTGACACATTTAAGGCCATTGCTGACCTGATTGGGCGCTTTGGTTCTGAAGTTATCGAGACCTATATCGTT
Organism: Candidatus Planktophila sp.; assembly: GCA_964201705.1. Classification (GTDB taxonomy): domain Bacteria; phylum Actinomycetota; class Actinomycetes; order Nanopelagicales; family Nanopelagicaceae; genus Planktophila. The sequence goes on from CAXNEU010000076.1 coordinate 1,456, forward strand.
TCAATGACCAAGGGAGCAGATGACCTAATTGCGGCCGCCGTCATCGGCAAAGCCGCTGGTTTGGTCGACCTCGATAAGAAAGTTGCCAAGATTGGATTTGCGCCACTTCTTGAAACTGTTGCCGAATTGCGCGCTGCTGGTGAAATCTTAGAAAAACTACTTAGTGATCCCACATATCGCGCACTAGTCACTCTTCGTGGCGATATTCAAGAAGTGATGCTTGGTTACTCAGATTCAAATAAAGATGCTGGTATTGCAACTAGCCAATGGGAAATTCACCGGGCCCAACGCGCGCTGCGCGATGTTGCAATGAAATATGGCGTGACACTTCGTTTATTCCATGGTCGCGGTGGTTCTGTTGGTCGCGGTGGCGGTCCAACTTATGATGCGCTAGTTGCACTGCCTTGGGGTTCTGTCGATGGTCAGATAAAAATGACTGAACAAGGTGAAGTAATTAGCGATAAGTACTCACTGCCCGCACTTGCTCGTGAAAACGTAGAACTAACTCTGGCCGCATCCCTTGAGGCAACAATTCTCAATCGTGGGCCGCGCCAAAGCCCTGCTGATCTTGCGCAGTGGAATGAATGCATGAATTTAATTAGCGATTCATCATTCGCGCGCTATCGCGCATTGATTGATCACCCTGATCTGCCCGCATATTTCTATGCTTCAACACCAGTAGAACAACTGGGAAATCTCTTTCTCGGTTCACGTCCATCACGCCGCCCAGATGCTGCAGGTGGCTTAGATTCTTTGCGCGCGATTCCTTGGGTATTTGGTTGGACACAATCACGTCAGATTGTTCCTGGTTGGTTTGGCGTTGGTTCCGGACTAAAGGCGGCGCGAGAAGCTGGAAAGACAGATGAATTAAAGAAGATGCTGGTTGATTGGCATTTCTTCCACACATTCATCAGCAATGTTGAAATGACTCTTGCTAAAACAGATCTAGTTACAGCTAAGCGCTATGTGGAAACCCTTGTTCCCAAAAAGTTGCATCACTTCTTAGACACAATCACCGAAGAATTTGAGTTAACCGTAAAAGAGATATTGACGTTAACTGGTAAAACAACTCTGCTTGGTGATCAGCCAATCTTGGCTCGCACGCTTCAGGTTCGCGATGCTTATTTATCACCGCTGCACTTACTGCAGGTTAACTTGCTGCATCGCGTGCGCACTGCTGGCGAATCATCTGATGCCATGCTAATTCGTGCCCTGTTGCTCACAATTAACGGTGTTGCAGCAGGCCTGCGCAATACCGGCTGACCAAACGCTTACGTTTACCTGGATTTCACCCAGAATATAGGTAATTGTCCTTATCTAAAGTTCTTTCATTTCCTACTGTTTACAACATGACACATTCTGGTTCTTCAGCATTTGATGAAGTAAATGAAAAAGTTGCACAGGCTGGTGAGTTACTAAAAATCAAACCTGGCGTAATAAAAGCCCTTAGCAGCTGCGAGCGTGAAGTTGTTATCTCAATTCCCCTTAGACGCGACGGTGATGTTGAAGTACTAACTGGTTATCGTGTTCAACACAACAGCGCACGCGGTCCCCGTAAAGGTGGAATTAGATTCCACCAAAATGTTGATCTTGATGAAGTTCGCGCACTGGCATCCTTAATGACTTGGAAGACCGCTCTCATTGATGTGCCATTCGGTGGTGCAAAAGGTGGCGTTGCTGTTGATGCTTCTAAACTAACTCCGATTGAAAAGGAAGAAATTATTCGCCGTTGGACCAGATCACTCGTGCACGTCTTGGGACATCATCGCGATATTCCAGCACCAGATATGGGTACGGATTCGCGCACAATGGCCTGGTTGATGGATGAATTTCATCGCTTGGAGGGATTTCAACCAGCATGTGTTACTGGCAAGCCAGTAGAACTCTTCGGCGCACATGGCCGAGAGGAAGCAACCGGTCGTGGGGTTGCACAAATTACTGCAGCAACGCTAGAGAAGCATGATGCAAAAGTTAAAGGTGCAACGGTAGCTATACAAGGCTTTGGAAATGTTGGCAGATATGCGGCGCTGGTATGCCAAGAACTAGGCATGAAAGTCATTGCAATCTCAGATGTAACAGGTGGAATTAAAGACAAGGGCGGCATCGATATTAAAGAGATATTCGGTCACAAGACTCTTGAAACTGTAGAAGGCTACGACAGAATTACTTCAGATGAGGTATTAGAAATAAATTGTGAAGTCTTGATTCCTGCTGCGCTCGGTGGGGTAATCAACGAGTCCAATTGCGGAAAGATCAATGCAGATTTCATAGTTGAAGGCGCCAATCAACCTTTAACAATTGCAGCAGACCGCGAACTTCGCGCAGGTGGGGTAGTTATAGTTCCAGATATCTTGGCCAACTCCGGCGGCGTAATGGGTTCGTATTTTGAATGGACCCAGAATATTCAGGAATTTAGCTGGCCACTGGAAAAGTTCCGTCGCGAACTTGATCTACGCATGGATAAGGCATTTGGCAATGTTCATAAAGTTTCCAAGAAATATTCGGTAGATCTGCGAACTGCAGCGATGGTGGTTGCCGTTGGCCGAGTTGCGGAAGCCTTTGAAATGAGAGGTTCCCTAGTTTGAAATCGCTGTAAACGTGGCCGTGGTAATGATGTTCACCACGAATAGCATCAGATTATGACGCTATATTTTTGATTATATTGGGCGAGATATCTTTAAAGGTTGCTATCCAGGAATAACCGCATTCCCCGCACAGCGTCATTGGACCAAAATCATCGTTACTAACAATTTCCAACTCTATAGATCTACAGACAAAACAAGTTGGAAAATCAAAATATGTTGACATGACTGCTTCCCTTCTAGGTGTTGAAATGGCTGGGGAAGCACCTTAATTATCAATCGCTACTTTGAAGTAACCCATAAAGAGTTAGTAACTGTCTGATGAACACGGGGAAAACAGTTAGAAAAAAGCCCGTTGATACTTAGCTATTAAATTTAGATTGGGTTAAATCAAGCCCTTTTTCAATCAAAGATTCGACCACATCTGCGCCACGATCTAAGAATTCAGCAAGCTCTTTCTTCTCTTCTTTACTAAATTGCTTTAAAACAAAGTCTGCTGGATCTTGTTGTCCCATTGGGCGCCCAATTCCCAAACGCACGCGGAAATATTCGGGCGTATCAAAGGCTGAGGTAAGTGATTTCAAACCATTGTGGCCATTATCGCCACCAGCAACCTTGGCGCGGATTGCAGCAAATGGGATATCAAGTTCGTCATGTAAAACGATAATTTGGCTTGGCTCAACTGAATAGAAATTGGCGAGGGCCTTAATCGGTCCACCAGATTCGTTCATGTAGCTCTTTGACTTAGCAAGGATCACAGAAAAAGCATCGACACCGACGCCTAACTTAAAGGCGGCGATGTCGGTGCGTGACTTATGGGTACTGAGTTTTACATTGTGGCGTTTTGCAAGTTCATCAATGACCATTTGGCCAACATTGTGGCGAGTGGCGTCATATTGTTCGCCCGGGTTACCGAGACCAACAATTATCCAAGGAGATGAACTCACAGGAGAAAGAGTAAGGCTTGTTAGTCCTTCTTCTCTGCTTCAGGTGCTGGTGCCGCTGCTGCATCTGCAACAGGTGCGACTACTGCAACTTCTTCAACCACAGTTGAACGCTCAGACAGGTGAACGACGATTGTGCGTGGGTCAGAGATCAATACAACGCCAGCAGGAAGAGTTATGTTTTCTGCATAGAGTGATTGACCAGCTGCAAGACCTGTGAGATCAAGTGTGAAGAATGAAGGAATTGCAGTTGCCTCAACTTCAACATCGATTGTGTTGTGCACATGCTCGAGAATTCCGTCGCGATCGTGTTCACCTTCGGTGTGGACTGGAACTGCAACAGTTACCTTTTCACCACGACGAACAGCCACGAGGTCAATGTGCTCGAGGATCTGCTTTAGCGGGTGGCGAACAATTGCCTTAGGAAGAGTTATGTTTTCTGCATAGAGTGAATGACCTGCTGCAAGACCTGTGAGATCAAGTGTGAAGAATGAAGGAATTGCAGTTGCTTCAACTTCAACATCGATTGTGTTATGCACATGCTCAAGAATTCCATCACGATCGTGTTCACCTTCGGTGTGGACTGGAACTG
>CAXNEU010000077.1:0-5518 GCA_964201705.1 Candidatus Planktophila sp.
TTGGCGCTATTGGTACTCATGTGCCTCGAGTCGGATTCGAACCGACACTATGCAGTGTTTGAGACTGCCCTCTCTACCGTTGGAGTACCGAGGCGTTGTTACTTATTAACTTTCAGAGCAAATCTTAACGGTAAGCAGGAGCTGCGCCACCCACGGCATCGCCTACGCGGTGAACGCGCATCGCATTAGTTGATCCCGGAATTCCAGGAGGAGATCCGGCGACGATCACAACGAGTTCGCCTTCAGTGCACCTCTTAGTACTTAATAACAATGTATCGGCTTGCATAACCATTTCATCGGTGTGTTTAACCATCGGCGTTAACTCAGGCTCCACTCCCCAATCAAGGGCCATTCGGTTATAGGTTCCGATTTCTGGAGTAAATGCCAAGATTGGAATCGGTGAGCGCAGACGTGCAGTGCGTCGTGCTGAGTCACCAGATTGCGTAAAAGTTACAAGGTACTTTGCTCCAACAATTGCGCCAACTTCAGTTGCTGCCTTTGTGATCGCGCCACCTTTTGTCTTTGGCGTTGATCTCATCGGGCGAATCATGTCCATTCCGCCTTGTTCGGTGTGGGAAATGATGCGCGCCATGGTTTGTACGGCCTCAATTGCAAATTCACCAACGGAAGTTTCACCAGAGAGCATCAGCGCATCGGCACCATCTAGAACCGCGTTTGCGCAATCTGTTGCCTCGGCGCGAGTTGGACGCGAATTTGTAATCATGGAATCTAGCATTTGCGTAGCCACGATTACCGGCTTGGCGGCCTCGCGCGCTAACTCGATGCAATGCTTTTGTACCAATGGGACTTCTTCAATTGGCAGTTCTACACCTAGATCACCGCGCGCGACCATGATGCCATCGAAGGCATTTACGATTCCCTGCAAATTTTCAACAGCTTGCGGCTTTTCAATTTTTGCAATAACTGGAATACGAATCCCAACTTCATCCATGATGCGATGCACATCAACAATGTCATCAGCGCTGCGTACAAAGGACAGGGCGATGAAATCAGCGCCGGCCTTTAAGCCCCAGCGCAGATCATCCATATCTTTTTCAGAGAGCGCGGGAACTGATACGGCAACGCCAGGTAAATTGATTCCCTTGTTATTGCTTACCGCGCCAGGTTCGATCACCTTAGTAACAACGTCGTTGCCTTTTACTTCAACAACTTCAACAGTAACTTTTCCATCATCGATCAGGATGCGATCGCCCGGCTTACAATCCCCCGGTAAACCTTTGTAGGTAGTCCCAACGCGATCTTTTGTGCCTTCAACTTCATCTGTTGTAATTGTGAAAATATCTCCACGAGCTAAATCATGTGGACCTGCTTTAAATCTTGCGAGACGGATCTTTGGACCTTGCAAATCAACCAAGATCGCGATCGGAACGCCGGCTTCCTTAGCCGCCTCGCGAACGCGATCCATTCGCCCTTGATGTTCCGGATGTCCACCGTGAGAAAGATTTAGCCGCGCCATATTCATCCCGGCTGCAATTAGCTCTCGAACTTTTTCCGGAGAATCAACTGCTGGACCCATTGTGCAAACTATCTTCGCGCGACGCATGTGGCTACCTTATCTAATCGTTATTAATACCGCATAGTTCGTCGAACTTTTTAAATGAATTTAAATGAAATAATTCGCTTTAAACCACCAATGAGCGATCTGTTGGCTCAATTGGCGCAGGAAGTTGTGTTTGACCTTCCAGATGTATATCAACTCCCGCTGCAGCGCTGCGACCCTCGGCAATTGCCCAAACAATTAGAGATTGTCCACGGCCAGCATCTCCTGCCACAAAGACACCTTCGCTGGCACTTTGATAATTTCCATCACGCTTAATATTTCCGCGCTCATCTAGCTCAACTTCAAGTTGTTCAAGAAGTACAGATTTTTCAGGACCAGTGAACCCCATCGCTAAGAAAACAAAATCTGCAGGTAACTCTTTTTCAGTTCCTGCAACAGGTTCAAATTTTCCATTAGTGAACTCAGTCTCAACTATTTTCAGCGCCTTAAGATTGCCATTTCCATCACCGATAAACTCTTCAGTGCTAACTGCGAATATACGATTATCAAGTTCTTCGTGTGCAGATGAGACGCGATAGATCATTGGATAAGTTGGCCAAGGTTGTCCGCTTGGCCGCTCTTCTGTGGGACGTGGCATAATCTCAAGTTGGGTAACACTTGCAGCGCCTTGTCGGATAGAAGTACCTAAACAATCGGCACCAGTATCTCCCCCACCAAGAATCACCACGTGCTTGCCCGCAACATTTATATCTGGGTTTGTGACTTCACCGAGAGCTTGCTTATTTCCCCAAGGCAGGAATTCCATGGCTTGATAAACGCCCTTATTTTCGCGGCCCTTAATAGGCAAGTCGCGCCATTGGGTAGCACCGATTGCCAGGACTATCGCATTGTATTTTTTACGAAGATCAGCGCCAGTTAACTCGACTCCCACATTTACTCCCGGGCGGAAACGAGTGCCTTCTTTCTCCATTTGGTTTAGCCGGCGATCAAGAACGCTCTTCTCCATTTTAAACTCTGGGATTCCATAGCGAAGAAGCCCACCGATTTTATCCGCGCGCTCGTAGACCACAACGGTATGTCCAGCGCGAGTTAGCTGTTGTGCGGCCGCTAAACCTGCAGGACCTGAACCAATCACTGCAACTGTTTTGCCAGTTAAGCGATCTGGTGGCATTGGCTTTACATTGCCAGCGCCAAAGGCTTCTTCAATGGTGCGTAGTTCTACTTGCTTAATTGTTACAGCATCGGCATTAATTGCTACTACGCAGGCAGTCTCGCAAGGTGCCGGACAGAGGCGACCGGTAAATTCTGGGAAGTTATTTGTGGCGTGAAGACGATCCATCGCTTCTTCCTTATCGCCGCGCCACATTAAATCGTTCCATTCCGGAATTAGATTTCCGAGCGGACAACCTTGGTGACAGAAAGGAATTCCACAATCCATGCAACGTCCTGCTTGTTTCTGCAGATGTTCCAGGCTTTGTGGTTCATAGACTTCTTGCCAATCTTGAATACGAACATCGATTGGTCGACGCTTTGGCAACTCACGTGGAGTTGTCATAAATCCTCTTGGATCAGCCATTTGCCGCAACCTCCATCACATATTGATCAACTGGTAAGCCATCTTTAGTTGCTCGCTCAATTGCCTTTAACACTCGCGCATAGTCACGCGGCATCACAAGTGAGAATCGGTTTAGGGATGCATCCCAATCCTTTAATAATTGTGAGGCAACTTCCGAACCAGTTTCAACATGGAATGAGGAAACATAACTCTTGAGCGCATCTTTCTGATCTTCTGGAACAGCCAAAATATCAACCATCTCGCTGTTTACAAGTGCTGGAATCAAATCCAGAACAAATGCGCGTCCACCAGACATACCTGCTGCAAAATTGCGCCCTGTGCGGCCAAGAACAACAACTGCGCCACCTGTCATGTATTCACAACCATGATCGCCGATTCCCTCAACAACAGCGGTGGCTCCTGAGTTTCGAACGCAGAATCGCTCACCCACTAGCCCGCGAATAAATATTTCACCGGATGTTGCTCCATAACCGATTACATGTCCAGCAATTACGTTTTCATTTGATGCAAAAACCGCGCGGTCATCAGGGCGCAGGACCACTCGCCCACCAGATATTCCCTTGCCAACATAGTCATTGCTATCACCGTAGAGTCGAACGGTTATTCCACTTGGTAGGAAAGCTCCAAGTGATTGACCCGCTGAACCGTGCAGAGTTACATCAATAGTTCCGGCCGGTAAGCCATCTGCTCCGTAACGACGTGTGACTTCTGCTCCCAACATTGTTCCAACTGTTCGGTTCACGTTGCGAACCGGAAGATCAATGCGAACTGGCTCTCCCTTTTCTAGAGCGGCAGCGGAAAGTGAGATCAATTGATTATCAAGGGCTGCAGCAAGTCCATGATCTTGAAAAGTTGTGCGATATAAAGGCGAGTCAACATCTGGGCGAACCAACAGAGGCGCCAAATCCAATCCGCTTGCCTTCCAGTGATTTATCGCATCACGGGTATCCAAGAATTCAACGCGACCAATGGCTTCTTGCAATGTGCGAACACCAAGTTGCGCCAAAATCTCTCGAACTTCCTCAGCGATGTATTCAAAGAAAGTTTCTACAAACTCAGGCTTACCGGTAAATTTCTTACGCAACTCTGGATTTTGCGTGGCAACACCGACTGGGCAAGTATCTAAATGACACACACGCATCATTACGCATCCAGAGACAACTAGTGGCGCAGTTGCAAAGCCGTATTCTTCGGCGCCAAGTAGTGCGGCAATTACAACATCGCGGCCAGTCTTTAATTGACCATCTGCCTGAACAACGATTCGATCACGCAGGCCATTTAGCAATAGCGTCTGCTGTGTTTCGGCAAGACCGAGTTCCCAAGGAGCACCCGCATGCTTGAGGGAAGTAAGTGGTGAAGCGCCAGTTCCGCCATCGTGGCCGGATATAAGGACAACGTCGGCATGTGCTTTTGACACACCCGCCGCGACGGTTCCGACGCCGACTTCGGCAACTAACTTCACATGAATACGCGCATTCTTATTGGCATTCTTTAAGTCGTGAATTAGTTGCGCTAAATCTTCAATGGAGTAAATATCATGGTGCGGCGGCGGTGAAATTAGACCAACACCTGGAGTTGAGTAACGAACTTTTGCAATCCAGGGATAGACCTTGTTGCCAGGTAATTGGCCACCTTCGCCAGGTTTAGCACCTTGTGCAATCTTGATTTGAATATCATCAGCATTAACCAAGTAATTACTTGTCACACCAAATCGACCGCTCGCGACCTGCTTAATTGCACTTCGCTTGGAATCGCCATTTTCCATCGCTATATATCGCTCTGGATCTTCTCCACCCTCACCTGTATTGGACTTAGCGCCCAACCGGTTCATGGCGATCGCTAAAGTTTCATGGGCTTCTTGCGAAATTGAACCGTATGACATCGCACCTGTTGAAAAACGTATCATGATCTCAGAGATTGGCTCTACCTCATCGATTGATATCGCAGGACGTTCTACATCTTTAAATGCAAAGAGCCCACGTAAGGTCATTAAAGATTTACTTTGTTGGTCAACTTTGCTGGTGTAGCGCTTAAAGATGTCATAGCGCTTTGAACGAGTGGAATGCTGCAAAGCAAAAACTGTCTCAGGATTAAATAGATGTGGTTCGCCATCGCGACGCCACTGGTATTCCCCACCAATTGGAAGGCGCTTGCTTCCCGGAATTTCTCCACCCGGTGGATAAGCGATGTGGTGTCGGGCGATAGTTTCCTCAGCGATTAAGTCCAGACTAATTCCACCTAAGCGAGAGGTTGTTCCTACGAAATATTCGTCAACAACTTCTTGGGATAAGCCGATAGCTTCAAAAACTTGCGCTCCGGTATATGAAGCGATTGTTGAAATTCCCATTTTTGACATAACTTTGAGAACACCTTTTCCAAGGCTCTTGATTACGTTGCGAACTGCCTTCTCGGGAGTTATT
>CAXNEU010000078.1:0-5476 GCA_964201705.1 Candidatus Planktophila sp.
GCTGAAGATTCTAAAGTTTCAATCCGAAATATCCGTCGCTCGGCAAAAGAATTGATGGAAAAGCTAGAAAAAGATGGCGATATTGGTAAAGATGACTTGGCTCGCGGTGAAAAAGAGCTGGAGAAGGTAACTTCAGAACACGTGACAAAAATTGATGAACTTTTAAAGCATAAGGAGGCCGAACTTCTAGAAGTCTAGGAGCTCGCCAAACTTACAATGTCAGACTTGCATTCAATTAACGAAGCGATAAATAAACGGGCGGGCCGGAAATTACTGCCTTCTATCGCCGTTTCACTTTCATTAGTTGCTTTAATCTGGTTCGCACTCGCTTACGAAAGAATAATTTTCGCTGGTGTTGTAACGGTTGCAGTAGTTCTTGGAATTCGTGAACTGCATAAAGCTTTCGCGGCGGTTGCAATCGACATCCCACTCTGGTCGCTAACCACGGCTGCAATTGGGTTATCTGCATCAACCTGGTTTGGTGGAATCTCTGGTTTGGCAGTTGCTACAGCCATCGCCCTTCCTTGTTTATTAGTTTTACTTCTTCCGCGCGGAGTAGATAATTTTGTTAAGACTGCATCAGCATCAGCCTTGGCGCTTATTTATCTGCCATTCCTTGCTGGTTTTCTGATTCTATTGGCACGTCCCGAAAATGGGTTAGAGCGCGTTATGACCTTTGTAATTTTAGTCGGGTGCAACGATACATTCGCGTACCTGACCGGAATCTTGATCGGAAAACATCCACTAGCTCCAAAGATTAGCCCCAAGAAAACTATTGAGGGCTTGATTGGTTCTTTGGTATTTACACTAGTAGGCGGTGCACTCGCCTTTTATTACATTATGGAATCGCATTGGTGGCTCGGCGCACTTGCTGGTTTGCTCACTGTATTTACCGCAACTGCGGGAGATTTGATTGAATCGGCGTTAAAGCGCGATATGGCAATTAAAGATATGGGCAATCTTCTCCCCGGCCACGGTGGAATTATGGATCGCCTTGATTCGGTTTTATTTGCTGCCCCTGCACTGTGGTTAGCCCTTGAAATTGTGCGTCGCGCGCAAGATTCAGGGCTCTTATGAGCACGCGCCCGGATGTAAACCCCGAACTTAAATTAGTTTTTGATGAGCCAGTTCAAAAAAAGAAAGCGCCTAAGCATTTAGCTGATCTCTCACCAGCAGATCGCAAAATCTGGGCAAAAGAGTTGGGGCTTCAACCATTTCGCGCCGCACAAGTTGCAACACATTACTTCTCGCACTTATCTAGTAACCCAGAAGAGTGGACAGATATCCCCGCGGCTCAACGTCAGACTATGGCGGATGCTTTAACCCCTAAATTGATTCAACTAGTCACCACTCGAACAACTGATAACGGAATGACGCGGAAAGATTTGTGGAAATTGCACGATGGCGTTTTAGTTGAATCGGTTTTAATGCGCTACACCGATCGCGTCACTGTCTGTATTTCATCGCAAGCAGGTTGCGGAATGAACTGTCCATTTTGCGCAACTGGTCAAGCGGGTTTAACTCGCAATTTAACAGCCGGTGAAATCACCGAACAAATCGTTGCAGCAGCCCGTGCTTGCACAAATGGTGAGCTGCCTGGAGGAGAAGCACGACTTTCTAACATCGTCTTTATGGGAATGGGGGAGCCGCTGGCAAATTACAACGCAGTTATCCGCACTCTGCATAACATCACCGATCCAAATCCTGATGGACTCGGAATCAGCGCTAGATCCGTAACCGTTTCTACCGTCGGATTGGTAAATGGCATTGAGAAGTTGATGGATGAAGGAATTAACTGCACTTTGGCTGTCTCATTGCATACTCCAGATGATGAATTACGCGATTCGCTGGTACCAATAAATTCACGATTTAAAGTTCGTGAAGTTTTAGCCGCCGCCGATGCCTATGAGAAAAAAACTGGCCGCCGTTATTCAATTGAATATGCGCTAATCCGTGACATAAACGATCAATCTTGGCGTGCAGATTTACTTGGCCGCTTACTTAAGAGCCGCAATGCGCACGTGAATCTGATTCCACTTAACCCAACACCAGGCTCAAAGTGGACCGCCTCGCGCCGCGAGGATGAAGAAGCCTTTGTCCGAATCCTTGAGGGCTACGGCGTCCCGGTTACCGTGCGCGATACCCGCGGCCGCGAAATTGACGGTGCATGCGGACAGTTGGCAGCAGCCGAAAAGAGTAAATAGACTCAACCGTATGAGCATTCAAGAATCGGCAGCAGCCTATGAATCTGCCACGCAATACTTTTTAAACCTGGCACGTGGAGTTGGTAAAGATCAGTTAAATGTTAAAAATCCAGAAGGATGGTCTGCGCGTCAAATAATTCATCACTTAGCAGATTCAGAAGCGCAATCATATGCACGCTTGCGTCGTTTAGTTGCTGAACCTGAGGGATCAATCATTCAAGGTTATGATGAGAATCTTTGGGCAGTTGCTCCACAACTCGGATACGAGAGCGCACCAGTGGAAAATTCAATTGCAATCTTCGCTGCGGTCCGTGCGGGGTCACTGGATATTATTAAACGACTTACTGAATCAGATCTCGAAAAAGCCGGAGTGCATTCGGAAATAGGTCAGTACACAATTGCGAGATGGTTAACTGGTTATACAAATCATCCAAAAGATCACGGTGATCAATTGGTTCGTGCAGTGAAAGGTCAGAGCTAAAATGAAGAAGTTGCAAAATTTTGTAAATGGCAAACTAGTTGATTCGACTTCAGGTGCGACTACAACTCTTATAAATCCCGCTACTGGCCAGGCTTTTGCAACCGCGCCGAATTCCAACGCCGCCGACGTCGATAAGGCTATGACCGCAGCAGCAAATGCATTTACCGGCTGGCGTGACTCAACTCCATCTGAGCGCCAACGCGCCTTGTTGAAGATCGCAGATGCCATCGAATCTCGCGCCGATGAAATTGTTGCAATTGAGTCTGAAAACTGCGGCAAGCCAATGGGGCTAACCGCATCAGAGGAAGTCCCTCCGATGATTGATCAGATCCGTTTCTTTGCAGGTGCAGCCCGTAACTTAGAAGGTAAGTCAGCTGGTGAATATATGAAGGGCATGACTTCATTTATCCGCCGCGAACCAGTTGGGGTCTGCGGACAAGTAACTCCGTGGAATTATCCAATGATGATGGCGGTCTGGAAATGGGCGCCAGCAATCGCTGCTGGAAATTCCGTAGTATTAAAACCTAGCGATACAACGCCTGCCTCAACTGTATTTATGGCAGAGATAATGGGTGAATTCCTACCTGATGGCGTAATCAATGTGCTTTGCGGAGAACGCGAAACCGGCAAGGCGGTTGTGGAACATGCAACTCCTGCGATGGTTTCAATCACAGGATCAGTTCGTGCCGGAATGGAAGTTGCGGCAAGTGCGGCCAAGCAATTAAAGCGCGTTCACCTAGAACTGGGCGGCAAAGCACCAGTTGTTGTATTTAATGATGCCGATTTAGAAGCTGCTGCAGCAGGAATCGCAATCGCAGGATTCTTTAACTCGGGCCAGGATTGCACCGCCGCCACTCGCGTCTTGGTGCAAGAAGGCGTCTACGAAGAAATGGTAAAACTTCTCGCCAATCAAGCAACAAATGAAATCGCAGTTGGCATGCCTAATGAAGATGTCTTAGTTGGTCCAGTAAATAATGCGGCACAATTTGATCGCGTTAAAGGATTTCTTGCCCGCGTTCCATCTCATGCTCGAGTTGTTGCAGGTGGGTCAGCCCTAGATCGCGCTGGTTACTTCATCGCACCTACCGTTATCGCGGATCTGCGCCAGCAAGATGAACATATCCAATCTGAAATCTTCGGACCGGTCATCACCATTCAGAAATTTAAAGATGAAGCCGAGGCGATCGCACTTTCCAATGGCGTGGAATATGGCCTGGCCTCATCGGTCTGGACCAAAGACCACGGCACCGCAATGCGGATGGCGAAGGCCTTTGACTTCGGTTGCGTCTGGATCAATACCCACATTCCAATCGTCGCCGAGATGCCACATGGCGGCTTTAAGCGCTCGGGATATGGCAAGGACCTATCTAGCTACGGGTTCGAGGATTACACCCGCATCAAGCACGTCATGACCAACCTCAACGGGTAAAAATTAATAAAAATTTTCGCTAAATCACAGCGAAATCGTTTGGCTTGCAGGGCAAATCAGTTACATAATGAGCCCTGCACAACCGTCCCTTGTTCCGGAAAAAAAGGAGCCCATCAAAATGGCTAAGAAAGCATCACTGTCACCAGAAGCACGTTCAATAATTAACGCACGCGTTTCGCGTCGCGCAGTTCTCGCAGGTATCGGTGGCGTTGGCGCTGCTGGTGCGCTCGCCGCTTGTGGATCAAGTGGTGATTCTGGAGCAGGCGGAGATTTAGTCCGCTGGGGAAACTGGCCGCTCTACTTAGATTTTGATGAAGATGCAAAGACTTATCCAACACTTGATAAGTTCACCGAATCAACTGGTATTGAAACTAAATATTTTGAAGATTACAACGATAACGATGAATTCTTCGGCAAAGTGCAAGCTCAGCTAAAGTTAAACGAAGATATTGGTTATGACCTTGTCTGCCCAACTGACTGGATGGCGGCGCGCTGGATTCGCTTGGGTTACGCCCAAAAGTTTGATGCAGCAAATATTCCAAATAAGACAAATATTCTCGACACGCTTGCATCACCTCCTTACGATCCAAATCGTGAACAAACTCTTACTTGGCAGGGAATCATGGGCGGATTCGGTTGGAATACCGAAAAGAACCCTAAAGGCGTTCGCACACTGGATGATCTCTTTTCTCCAGCGAATAAGGGAAAGATCGTTGTTCTCTCTGAACTACGCGACACAATCGGAATTATTTTGTTGGCACAAGGTGCTGATCCAGCAACTGTCACCGAAGATCAATATATGAATGCTGTTGATTTCATGGCTGGCAAGATTTCTGATGGCTGGATTCGCGGCGTTAAGGGCAATGAATACGCTGAAGATCTAACTTCAGGCGATGCCACCGCAGTCATTGGTTGGTCTGGAGATATGTTTATTCTCGCGAGCGAAAACGAAGGAAAGTTTGACTTCGCAATTCCTGAATCAGGCGGAACAATTTCTGGCGACAATATGATGATCCCATCAACTGTCACTCCTGAAGCAAAAGCCAGTGCCGAAAAACTCATTAACTGGTACTACGACCCAGCAATCGCGGCAGAAGTTGCTGCTTACGTTAACTACGTAACGCCAGTAAAGGGCGCGCAAGCTGAGATGGAGAAGATTGATCCAGAACTCGCCAAGAGTGAGTACATCTTCCCAACTGAGGCGACTATGAAGAATCTCAGCGTTTTCCGTTCACTTACTCCAACAGAAGAAACCGCTTGGACCGAGGCTTTCCAGAAGGCCGCCGGAAACTAAGTGTCTTTTGACGCAAGTTCTGCACGTGGGGATTTAATTCTCACACGAATCACCAAAGAGTATGGTGA
>CAXNEU010000079.1:0-5424 GCA_964201705.1 Candidatus Planktophila sp.
ATCCCTGCCCCAAAGTGGCCAGGCTTTGATTCCCCCAAGAACCATCCAAATCCAGCAGTAAGGAAAAGTTTTCTTATCCCATTCCAGAGTGATATCTGTTTGCAGGGTCTTATTTCTAAAAGTTACGGAGCTCTTGCTCATCGGGCCAAGGATGATGTGGCCATCCGTCCCATCATCTGCACCGAAGGTGCTGACATCAACAACTTGGCCAGTGCTATCGAGCGCATTTGGCCATTTAGATTTGCGATCGGGCGTAAAGCGATAAGTTGGGCCTGGAAAATTTGGAACTTCAATTGGCTCACCTGGATTTACGATGATTTCCATGCCGGGATCAATAAAAGGTCCGCCAATAACTAGATGTTGACCCCACTGAAATTTAATTTCTACTCCGCTTAGATTTTCGACAGATTCATCAAAGCGAAGTTCTCCATTAGTCAAAGTCATTATCCGGATCAGGCGTAAAGGCATGCGACGAAGATTTACTGAGAACTCAACAGAAATTTTTTCTTCAGAATCATCTAAAATTCGATAATCCCAAGATAAAAGGGCTACTTCACCGTGTGCACCCAAAGAAGCGCCTTTGTAATCAACTGGAAAATTAGCAGAAGGCAATACCTCTTGCCATCCCCCGCTGAAATGATCGAGAAAATTGCCGCTAGGGGCTTGAGTAGATTGCACTCCCTCCCGATATCGGACGATGTCTTCTTGCGCGTGCCAAAGTAGATCTAGATCTAATTTTTTAGAACGTAGCTCCAATATTTCTGCGCCACGAGTTAGGCTTACTTTGAGATGAATTTGCGGTGATGTCATCTCGACAATCTCGTGACCTTCCCAAAGTGCAAGTCGGCCATAATGCCCGGAAGCGCGACGAGTGAATGGATCTCTCGGTCCCTTATTTGTCATTTCAATACTCGCATCCAGGTTTTAGCTTTTGGGTAGGCCTGTTTTGTAGTCTAAGTCATAACGATGATTAGGAAAAGGATTAAATCCAGCTTTAACCGAGCAAGAGCGGCGCAATGCAAATTACAGCCTTTTTTTAGACGCGCTCAATTAGTTTTGCGTTGACACCTTGGGCAAAAGTGAGAAGAACGCGCGCCAAAGGTTATGCGGCGAATGGGCGAACCACATCGTGGGCATGGCTCATCAGTGCGGCCATATGCGGCAAGTGATTGTTCGAAGAACCCACTTTCGCCATTGATATCTATATAAAGATCATCAAAAGATGTACCGCCCTTTTCGATCGCCTCTTGCATTACTTCGGTTGCGAAATCAATTATCAAAGCGATCTTTTTCTTGGAGAGATCCGCAGTCGAAATTTCTGGGTGCACCTTTGCGCGCCAAAGCGTTTCATCGGCATAGATATTTCCGACTCCGCTCATGATCTCTTGATTTAGGAGCGCCGTCTTTATCCTAATATTTCGCTTAGCAAATTTATTTATTGTTTCTGATCTATCAAATTTCGGATCAAAGGGATCAGTTGCAATGTGCTGGGCGGATGTCGGAATCCCGTTGCTCACTTCTTCCACCGAAACCCAGCCAAAGGTGCGCTGATCATTAAATATGAGTTCACGTTTACGTAAACTCTTTGAGAGCTCAAATTTCGCACGTACATGTTTGGCTTGTGGTCGATCCTTTTGGTGGATTAAAAACTGTCCGCTCATACCCAAATGTGCGACTAATACTTGTGGGCGATCCAGGACAAACCAGAGAAATTTACCGCGGCGCTTGATATCAAGAAACTTTGCGCCATTAATTGATTTCAACGGCGCAATTGATTCCGACTTAAGTGCTCGCGGATGAAGGTCGTGCGCTGAGGTGATTGTGTAACCCTTGATCAGCTTTTCTAGGCCGCGCCTAACCGTTTCAACTTCTGGTAATTCCGGCATTGCTTAACCTTTAGTGATCACGCTGAGTGCGGCAAGTGCGCTGTCATAACCTTTATCTTCTGTACTGCCTGGCAATCCAGCACGCGCAGTTGCTTGTTCAAGGTTGTCGCACATCAATACTCCAAAACCAATTGGCTTAGAGCGACTGAGTGATACATCCATAACGCCTTGAGTCACGCCTTGGCAAACATAATCAAAGTGTGGAGTTTCGCCACGAAGCACCAAGCCGACTATCACTGCAACATCAAAACCTTCATCAAAAGCCAATTGCGCTGCAAGTGGAAGTTCAAATGAACCCGCAACAGTGCGAGTTGCTGGGTTGCCGATTCCTGCAGCCCTGAACCCACGAACTGCGCCAGCGACAAGTGCATCGCAAATTTCGGGATGCCACGCAGCTGAAATAACAATTGCTTTTAGGTGCGGAAGTTGCGGAATATTTATTTGGGGTGCATTTCCAGCCATTAGAGCGCTCCTAACGCGTGATTTAATTTGTCTCGCTTGGTTTCTAGGTACTTCTGATTGTGTTTATTGGCAATTACTTCAAGTGGTGCAGACTTTACTGAGATACCAGATCCTTGAATTGCCGCA
This sequence comes from Candidatus Planktophila sp., assembly GCA_964201705.1. Taxonomy (GTDB): domain Bacteria; phylum Actinomycetota; class Actinomycetes; order Nanopelagicales; family Nanopelagicaceae; genus Planktophila. The sequence continues at coordinate 2,475 of CAXNEU010000079.1, forward strand.
ATCTTCTCGGGATTATTTGTTAGAAGCGTCAATGACTTGACCTGCAATAACTGCAGGATACTTGCGGCATCTTCATATGTTCGATTATCAACTGGTTGACCAATCGAGATATTTGCCTGAACGGTATCCTCTCCAGAATCTTGCAACACATAGGCGCGAATCTTTTCGGCTAAACCAATGCCACGGCCTTCGTGATCGCGCAAGTAGATAATGTATCCATAGCCACTGCCCTCAATAAGGCGCATCGCTTCTTGCAATTGTGCTCCGCAATCACAGCGCTTTGAACCAAAGACATCCCCCGTTAAACACTCAGAGTGAATTCTCACCAATGGTTGGCCGGTGCCTGCAGCGCCAAATTTAAGTATTGCCTGCTCTGCCCCAGTTGGGGAGATAAATGCAGAAATCTTCCAATTTGCATCATTAAGTGGCAAGTCAGCCCAATCAAAACCCGAATCTTCACTGAAAGAGCGCTTAGGTGCTACGCGCGCAAGTTCTTCAATAGAAATTACTTGTAAGCCATGTTTATTTGCGAAATCAGTGATCTGTGTTCCTCGCATCATTGAGCCATCATCGTTTACCAATTCAGATAGAACAGCTGCAGAATTTGATCCGGAAAGTTCGCATAACGCGATACTTGCTTCGGTATGTCCACGACGCTCGTGCAATCCGCCTGCGACCGAGATCAATGGGAAAACATGGCCGGGACGCGCAAAATCTGTTGGTTTAGAATTTATATCGGCTAACGCTCTTAACGTGTTAGCGCGTTCTTCAGCCGGAATTCCAGTGGAGCGCCCTGCAATAGCGTCTACAGTCACAGTGAATGCAGTGGTGTGATTGTCTTCGTTGCGCTTGACCATCAGTGGAAGCTTTAAACGTTTGGCAGTTTCCGCAGTAATTACCCCACAGATAACTCCCGAGGTGTACCGCACCATAAAACCAATATTCTCTGGAGTTGATTTCTCCGCCAAAAGAATCAGATCGGCTTCATTCTCACGGTTTTCATCATCTGTAACGACAATAAATCTGCCTTCTTTAAACTCCTTGAGGACTTTATCTAGATTGCTCATTTGCCTTCCTGTCCTCGTGCAATAAGTCTTTCAACATACTTGGCTAGAACATCTACTTCGACGTTTAGATTCTCACCTAATGACTTCTTTGAAAGATTAGTCTTTGCCAGAGTTTCTGGAATAAGCCAGACAGAAATTTGATCTGCCGGATCATTTATCTCTCCGACGGTCAGTGAAACGCCCTCGAGACAGATAGAACCTTGGGCGACTACGTATTTCATTAAATCCTTGGGGATTGAAAGATCCATCCGAGTCCACTGTGAATCAGCGCTGATGGCAGCGATTTTCGCTATGCCATCTACGTGCCCTTGCACAATATGTCCACCCAGACGATCTGCGGTGCGCGTTGCAAGTTCTAGGTTTACTTCAGATCCAATTGAAAGAGATCCAGTGGTTGTTAACTTAAGAGTTTGCACCATTACATCAACAGAGAATTGCGATTCATCGAAGGAGGTGACCGTTAGGCAAACTCCATTTACGCTGACCGAATCACCTTGGGCAATTTGTTTAGCGATTACGGAGTTGGAAATAACTAGTCGCGCGCTACTTTCTTGATGCTTAATCGCAGTAACTTGTCCAATGGCCTGAATAAGTCCGGTAAACATTAGCGCTCACTTTCTGTGCTGTTTGCGCTCTTGAAAAGAGTTATCTTTAAATCGGAACCAATTACTTCTACATCAGATATTTCGAAATCTAATCGGCCTGAGATATTTGTAATTCCTAAATCGCCAATCGACGGCGTTCCTGAACCCAGCAACGTTGGTGCTTGGAATAGCACTATTTCATCGATGAGATTCGCGCGTAAAAGTGCGGTTCCGAAAGTTGGCCCAGATTCAATTAATAGCTCGTTGAAACCACGTTCTTCAGCCAGCGATAACAAATCATCAAAGTTTCGTGAATTGATCAAAACTGTTTCGGCTGCATCGTTGGAAATTTGCATCTTTGCACTCAGCTCGGTTGCACCCATCACGATGCGAACCGGATTCTTGCCAAATCCTTTGCTCGTCAGCAATGGGTCGTCAGCAATCACAGTGGCTGTCGAAGTAACAATGCCATCCACCTGCGAGCGCATACGTGCCACATTTGTCCGAGCAAGATCTCCAGTAATCCATTTAGAAGTGCCATCACTGGCCGCCACTTTGCCATCCATTGTTGAAGCGATCTTCCAAGTAATTCGGGGTCTTCCTAATTCCATCTTCGTTAGCCAGGCACGATTTTCTAGACGAGCTTGATCTTCACCGATTCCTGATACAACTTCTATTCCTGCCGCGCGCAAGCGCTCTGCACCACCAGTTGCAATGGGATTTGGATCGCTAACTGCGTAAACAACTTTTTTGATTCCAGATTTGATGATCGCATCTACACACGGTGGGGTTTTACCGTGATGGTTGCAGGGTTCTAGAGATATATAAATTATTGACCCGACTGGCATATCTTTAACTGCATTTAGCGCGATAACTTCTGCGTGATCTCCCCCTTGATGGAAGCCTTCACTTAGTACTTCCCCACTCTCGCTCGTAATTACGGCGCCCACAATTGGATTCGGGAACGTCATGCCAAGACCAAGGCGAGCACGATCGATGGCGCGCGCCATCGCAGCATCTGCCCTTAATACTTGCTTCATCGTCAACACCCTTATTCGAGAACGGTGTTGCATCTCGGGGTGGAAAAGCGGAACGAGCCGACGCAGCAAAACTTTGTTTGGATAAACCAGAAACAAAGCATGCGTCGACCACATGTTGGTTTTCTCTCATCCGGACTTTAACCGTCGGTTCGGGAATTTCACCCAATCCACCGGTCAATGGCCTTGACCGGGTCGCAGACTTTAACTGCCGGTTCGAAATTACATCGACCCCGAAAAACAACACCTTTATTCTAGCGCT
>CAXNEU010000080.1:0-5338 GCA_964201705.1 Candidatus Planktophila sp.
CGCGCCGATCAGGCGAGCAAAGCCAAGATCTCTTCCGCCCTTGGCCGCGAGGATCTAACTTCTGATCAGATCGAAGAAGTTCGCGCTTTAATTACCGCAACGGGTGCGCTAAAAGATGTCGAAGATCTCATCGATGGGCTACTTTCCAACGCGCTAACTGCGGCAAACTCTGCTGAAATTGCACCTTCAGCCCGTGAGTTACTTATTGAACTCGCATCTAGTGCAATACGTAGGAGCCATTAAATGACCGCCAGAGTAAAAGGACCAACCGATCACGTTGTCGTGGTCGGTGCAGGGTTAGCTGGTTTAAGTGCCGCACTTCGTTTAGCAGGTGCCGGACGCAAAGTTACTGTGATTGAACGCGAGAGCGTTCCGGGTGGACGAAATGGCTTGCTAGAAAAAGATGGCTTCTCATTTGATACTGGCCCTTCAGTTCTAACTATGCCTTCATTAATCCAAGATGCATTTAGCTGTGTTGGTGAAGATATGAAAGATTGGCTAGAACTTTCACCACTGAAACCTCTCTATCGCGCTTTTTATCACGATGGTTCACAGATCGATGTGCACGCCAACACCGCTGAGATGGAAGAGGAAATTCGTCGCACAGTGAGCGCTGAAGAAGCGCTGGGTTATCGCAGGTACGTCGAATTTGTAACTAAGTTATACAAGTACGAGATGAACGATTTCATTGATAGAAATATTGATTCACCGTTTAATTTGCTCACCCCTAACTTGGCGCGTTTAATCGCACTCGGCGGATTTAGAAGACTCTCCCCTAAAGTAAATCAATTCTTAAAGGATCCTCGCCTGCAAAAGGTTTACTCATTCCAGGCGATGTATGCCGGAGTGAGCCCACAGCAAGCCTTAGCAATTTATGCAGTAATTGCTTATATGGATTCAGTAAATGGAGTTTTCTTTCCTAAGGGTGGAATGCATGCAGTACCACGCGCACTTGCCGCAGCAGCGCAAAAGCATGGTGTGACTTTTAAATACAACACAACAGTGACCAAATTGGATGTTGCAAACGGACGTGCCAAGGCGGTAATAACAAACACCGGCGAACGCATCGAATGCGATGTAGTCGTGATGAACCCAGACCTTCCTGTTGTCTGGCGCGACCTACTAGGTAAAACACCACTTTCGATCAAGCGTCTTAAGTACTCACCATCTTGTGCCACTCTTTTGGTTGGCTCTTCCAAGAAATACGATCACGTTGCCCACCACAATATCCACTTTGGAAAATCTTGGGATGGCGTCTTCGATGAATTAATCAAGAAGAAGACTTTGATGACGGATCCTTCAGTTCTTGTAACTATTCCAACTAAAGATGATCCCGCGCTAGCGCCAGTAGGCAAAGAGAGTTACTACATTCTCTATCCGACTCCAAATTTAGATGCCGATATTGATTGGAAGTCGCAAGCACGTCCATATCGCGATCACATGATTAAAACTCTTGAAGATCGTGGTTACACCGGATTTGGCGATTCAATCGAAACAGAAGTAATGACCACACCACTTGATTGGCAGGCGCAAGGAATGGAGCGCGGTGCACCGTTTGCTAGTGCGCACACCTTCTTCCAAACTGGACCTTTCCGTCCCCGCAACATCGCCGCTGGATTTGAAAATGTAGTCTTTGCCGGTTCAGGAACCCAACCTGGTGTTGGCGTTCCGATGGTTTTAATTTCAGGGCGCCTGGCAGCAGAACGAATCGTGGGTCCGGTTAAGTAAGTGAATGAATTAAACGCTGCCGGTATTCATGATCCGCAATTGCGGGCTTCTTATGAAGAGTGCAAACGTTTAAATTCTCTGCACGGTAAAACTTACTATCTAGCAACGCTACTTCTGCCAGCGGCTAAGCGACCATTCGTTCATGCCTTGTATGGGTTTGCGCGCTATGCCGATGAAATTGTCGATGATTTGGCATCCACGCTAACTCCAGCCGAAAAAGCGGAAGTTCTGCGAAAGTGGAGCTCGGAAGTTTTAGCGGGGCTGAAATCAGGCTCTACTAGCGATGCTGTAGGCAAAGCGCTAATCGATACGGTCCAGCGCTTTGCGATTCCACATCAACACTTTGTAGATTTTCTACATTCGATGGAGATGGACTTAACAGTTACGCAATATAAAACTTACGATGATCTTTACGAGTATGTTTACGGATCTGCAGCAGTAATTGGTTTAGAAATGGTTCCTATTCTAGGTGGCGATACTGTTAATTCCTTAGATGCTGCAAAGGATCTTGGCGTGGCATTTCAATTAGCAAATTTTATCCGCGATGTAGCCGAGGATTTAGATCGTGGCCGAATTTACTTGCCACTTGATGAGTTAGCCGCGCACGGCGTGTCCCCTGAAATGCTTTATGCCCGCAAGTTAACTCCTGAAATTATCAGCGCACTTAAGTTCCAGATAGCGCGAGTTAGACAATTACAAAAGGCGGCAGAACCAGGCATAGCGCTCCTTGATAAGACCAGCCAGCCGTGTATTCGCGCTGCAAGTGAGCTCTACTGCGGAATAGTTGATGAGGTTGAAAAGATTGGCTATAACATCTTCAACAAGCGCGCTAAAACATCCACGTTTCGCCGCGCACGAGTTGCTGCACGCGCTTATATCGATGCAGTTATCGCTCGCATCGGCTAAAGTAACAATCGCGGGAGCCGCTAATACGGCTGAGAGGATCTGAGAGTCAGATCGACCGCTTGACCCATCCGGTAATGCGGATGCGGAAAGGAATGAATCGTGTCAATCTTCAATTTCTTATCTGATGTCTTAATAACTATTTGGGGCTATGAACTCTCATATCTAGAATTCATAGCCGTCATCACTTCATTTATCGCTGTCTCTTTGGGAATAACCGGCAAACGAATAACTTGGCCTTGGTGGGCAGTGAGTTCAGTTCTCTATGGAATCCTTTTCATACAATGGGAGCTATTTGCTAGTGCAGCGTTGCAGATAGTTTTTATAATCGCTTCACTCTTTGGCTGGTTCGGCTGGGCACCAACTGGAGCAAATCCCGGTCCGCTTAGAAATAAATATCGCATTGCAACGTTTGCGGCAATAATTCTGGCAACCTTGGCGCTGGCTCCCCTTCTAAAATCTTGGGGAGCAGCATCGACATATGCTGATGCAGTTCTATTCTTTGGCTCCCTTACTGCACAAATTTTGATGGTCTATGAGAAGTTTGAAAGCTGGGTAATCTGGTTAATTGTTGATGCTGGATACGTTGCCCTGTACGCCACACAAGGACTCTTATTTACATCATTGCTCTATGTTGCTTTTACAGTTCTGGCGGCGGTGGGATGGGGTAAATGGTATGGAGCTCATCGCAGCGCTACTAGATCTATGTAGTACAAAAGAACGCCCAATAATCGCTATTGACGGTCCGGCCGGCGCCGGTAAGACAACTTTGGCGCACGAAATATTCTTAGCAATTTCACCAAGGATGTCAGTGAACGTTATACATATGGACGATTTATATGACGGATGGAATAACGCACTGGGTAAAGATCTAACAAAGGTTCTGACTCATATAACTGATCAGCATAAGCAAAAGAAGTCAGCGAAAATTGATAAATACAACTGGACCACTTCTTCTTTTGAAGACGGCGAAGAATTGGATCCCGCTGACTTATTGATTCTGGAAGGAGTCGGCAGTGGCGATATGGCTATTCAAGATGATTTAGCCGCCCTAATCTGGATAGATATTGACCCCGAAATTGGCGTGAAACGAGTTATTGATCGAGATGGTGCGCAAGTTGCAGATGAGATGCGCAAGTGGCTTGGCACACAAGAAGAATATTTCTCTCAACACTCAACGCGTGAAAAGGCAGATTTCATACTAACTACATAAAATTGTACATATGTCTGACCTAACTGGCGAGCTAATTGATGGGCGCTATCAACTCATCCGCCAGATGGCAGCAGGTGGCATGGCCACAATTTATGAAGCCCTAGATACTCGTCTTGATCGTAAGGTTGCAGTCAAAATTATGCATCCGCATTTGGCACAAGATGAACAATTTGTAGAACGCTTTATTCGCGAAGCCAAAGCATCTGCCGCCTTATCTCATCCAAATATTGTCTCGGTGCAAGATCAAGGGTGGAATCAACACGGAAGTCCGGCAGTCTTTTTAGTTATGGAGCTAGTTGAAGGGCACACGCTTCGGGAATATTTAAATGAACAAGGCGCACTTACCGTTGCCGCTGGAATTAAATTTTTGCTACCGGTATTAAGCGCTTTAGCAGCGGCGCATAAATTAGGAATCGTGCATCGCGATATTAAGCCCGACAATATTCTGATCTCCAAAGAAGGAAGAATCAAGATCGCTGATTTCGGTTTGGCGAAAGGCCCACTACTTGGAACCACTATGACTGCCGAATCAAGCATTGTTTTGGGTAGCGTTTCCTACCTCTCCCCTGAGCAGGTGCAGCGCGGAATAGCCGATGCACGAAGTGATGTCTATTCGGCAGGAATTACCGCTTTTGAAATTTTCACTGGTGAAAAACCTTACGCTGGCGATGAACCTATTCAAATTGCTTATATGCATGTCAACGAGCGAGTTCCGCTAATGAGTACCAAACGCAGTGGCATACCACCAGAATTAGACCAATTGATTTATCGCGCGACTAATTCAGATCCAGATGCTCGGCCCCGTGATGGCGCGGAATTCCATCAGGTGCTCACTGCAATTTCGGAAGCACTTGACCCAACACAGAAACAATTGAGTTTGGAGTTAGACATACCAATTGCTCCGATGCGCCCGGCATCGAAGAAACCATCTCGACGTGAACGGGCGCGAATCGACAAGGAGAAAACTGTGGCTTTGAAGAAAATAGATAACACCGGTGAAAATAAGAAGTCAGATGGAAAAGAGACAACCGCTCAAATTCGCAAAAAGAGAAAGATCAGCAAACGAGTTCGTCGCAATCGCTATATCGCAGCTGGATTAGCCATCACTCTCGGAATTGTTGGCTGGTATGCCCTGGTTGGCCCCGGTTCTAAAGTTGTGGTGCCATCCATTGTCGGCGCTACTGAAAAGGAAGCTAATAAAGCGCTCGGCCCACTGGGACTCACCCTAATAATCTCTGAGAAAAAGTTTGACGAAGAGATTTCTAGTGGACAAATTATTGAATCAGACCCTTCAGGTGGCGGCAAAGTTGATGCGGGTGGGTCAGTTAAGGCTGTGATTTCTAAAGGTCCAGAACGATATGAGATTCCCTCCTTGGTCGGCTTAACTCCAGAAGCTGCCGTTAACTTGCTTGCAAAGTATCCGGTCAAAGTTGGAGAGTTAAAGGAAGATTTCAACGAAAAGACTCCAAAGGGATTTGTAATTTCTTCATCACC
>CAXNEU010000081.1:0-5223 GCA_964201705.1 Candidatus Planktophila sp.
CCACCTTGACTTAAATCATGTGCTGCGGTGAAAATTTGTGAAGTACGCCCCGCAACCAGCAGATCAATCAGCCGCATTTCGCGCTGCAAATCAGCGATCGGCGCCTTACCTCCGCGTTGGCCATGCATGTACGCCCATTCGCTTCCCGCAAGATCATCTGCGGTGTCACCAAGTAAATAGAGTTCAAGGCCAGCGCGATCAAAACTCATTGGTGTTCGTGTGCGCACATCATCGATAACACCAAGCACTCCGATTACAGGCGTCGGCAAGATCGCAACCGCGCCAGTTTGATTATAGAAAGAGACATTGCCCCCAGTAACCGGCAAGCCCATCTCGAAACATCCATCAGCAAGTCCGCGCACTGATTCAGCAAATTGCCACATCACGCCGGGATCTTCGGGAGATCCAAAGTTAAGGCAATTGGTGACAGCAAGAGGTTTTGCACCAGCGGTTGCAATATTGCGGGCAGCTTCGGCAAGTGCCAACTTTGCGCCTTCATATGGATTTAAATATGACCAGTTGGCGTTGGCATCGGTTGCGATTGCAACGCCCAGATTTGTTTTCTCATCAATGCGCACCATTCCAGAATCATCTGGTTGCGATTGAATGGTATTTCCTTGGACGTACCGATCGTATTGAGATGTAACCCAAGATTTATCTGCCAAGTTTGGGGTTGCAGCTAATTTAAGAACCGTTTCCTTTATCTGCGCGGCCGTTTCAGGACGCGGAACGTTTATCACTTCGGCGTTAACGCGATCTATGTATTCCGGCTTAGCAAGCGGACGGTTATATACAGGACCTTCGTGTGCCACTGTGCGAGGTGGAACATCGACAATTAACTCGCCATGCCAAGTTATTTCTAAACGTTCGCCATCTGTTACCTCACCAATAACCGTGACTGTCACATCCCACTTTTTGCAGATCTCTAAGAAACGATCAATGTGCTTCGGTCCCACAATCGCGCACATACGCTCTTGTGATTCTGACATCAAGATTTCTTCGGGAGATAAAGTCGCATCGCGTAATGGAACTCGGTCGAGTTCAACCTTCATTCCACCGCTGCCGCCGGATGCCAATTCGCTGGTGGCACAAGATAAGCCTGCTCCGCCAAGGTCTTGGATACCCACAACTAAATCTTCAGCAAATATTTCCAGCGAACATTCAATTAGTACTTTTTCAACAAAGGGATCCCCCACTTGAACCGCGGGTCGTTTGGCAGGACCGGTGGCATCAAATGTTTCAGAGGCTAGAACTGAAACGCCACCGATTCCATCGCCACCAGTCTTTGCACCATATAGAACAACTAGGTTGCCTGCACCAGCAGCTTTTGCAAGTTTGATATCGCTATGTTTCATCACGCCAACACATAAAGCATTGACTAGCGGATTTCCAATGTAAGTCTCATCAAAGACAACTTCACCACCAATATTTGGTAGACCTAAACAATTTCCATATCCGCCGACGCCCGCGATAATTCCGGGCAGAACGCGACGGGTATCTGCCGCATCGGCTGGACCAAATCGAAGTGGATCCATAACTGCGATTGGCCGCGCACCCATAGTTAAAATATCGCGAACGATTCCACCAATTCCGGTTGCAGCTCCTTGATACGGTTCGATAAAGGATGGGTGGTTATGCGATTCAATTTTGAAAGTTACTGCATAACCTTGTCCAACATCAACAACGCCCGCGTTTTCGCCGATACCGACTAAGAGCGCATCAGTTTTCACAGCCTTTTCGCCAAATTGTTTTAAATGAACTTTGGAAGATTTATATGAACAATGTTCTGACCACATCACCGAATACATCGCCAGCTCTGATGATGTTGGGCGACGACCAAGAATCTCTTTAATGCGCGCATACTCATCGCCTTTTAACCCCAGCTCTGCAAATGGCTGACTTGTATCAGGGTTAGCTTGGGCAATTGCGACGGTGTCCAGCGCCATTACTTCACCATCGCATTTAAAACAGAGGTAAAGAAAGCTAAACCATCGGCGGTTGGCCCAGTTAATGGATCAATAGCGTGCTCAGGGTGTGGCATCAATCCAACTACATTGCCGCGCTCATTGGTGATTCCGGCGATTTTATTGCGAGATCCATTGGGATTTTCGCCAACGTATCTTGCGACGATGCGGCCTTCACCTTCTAAAGCCGCCAGTGTTGCATCATCACATTGAAAAGAACCTTCGCCATTTTTTAGCGGAATAACAATCTCTTGGCCAACCTTGTAAGAAGAAGTCCAAGCGGTTTGATTATTGGTTATCTCCAATTTTTGATCGCGGCAGAGAAAGTGAAGTTCGTGATTACGGGTCAGTGCACCGGGAAGTAAATGCGCTTCGCAAAGTACTTGGAAACCATTGCAAATACCAAGTAGTGGCATGCCACCATTTGCAGCATCAATGATTTTCTCCATCACTGGGGCAAAGCGTGAAATTGCACCACAACGCAGATAATCACCGTAAGAAAATCCACCGGGCAAAATGACGGCGTCTACTCCTTTTAAGTCGGCATCGTTATGCCACAGTGATACCGCAGTTGTTCCGGCGTGGGTTGCTGCGCGCGCAACATCACGGTCATCTAGCGTGCCCGGAAAAGTAACTACGCCAACTTTCATTTACTTCTCAACTCGCACTGTAAAGGTTTCAATTACCGGATTAGCGAGGAGTTTTTCAGCTGCTTTTTCTACTTCAGCAAGTTGTGCGGGAGTTGGTTCGCCATCGACTTCAATTTCAAAACGCTTTCCTTGGCGAACGCTCTTAGCAAAGGTGAAGCCAAGTCGCGGAAGTGCAGCAGAAACAGCGACTCCTTGTGGGTCAAGAATTTCTGGCTTTAACATCACATCGACCACGATCTTTGCCATTTGCTGCTCCTTTAGTTTTTAAAACTTCATACCTGTAATACGGAAATATGCTTCTTGATATCGCGCTGTAGTCTTTTCAATTATCTCTGCAGGCAATTCTGGTGGTGGGCTCTTCTTATCCCAACCGCTGGCGGTAAGAAAGTCTCTTACAAATTGTTTATCAAATGAGGCGGGCGCGCTACCTGGAGCCCAAGATGCGGCCTCCCAGAAACGTGAAGAATCAGGCGTGAGCGCCTCATCGCCGAGGGTAATAACACCTTTAGCGTCGCGTCCGAATTCAAATTTAGTATCGGCCAGGATAATTCCGCGGCTATTGGCAAACTCTGCTGCAGTGTCGTAAAGCTTGATCGTCATCTCGCGCAATTGCTCTGCATCCGCGTTTCCAACAACTTTGGCTGCGGCAGCAAAATCAATATTTATATCGTGATCGCCAATTTCAGCTTTCGTCGCTGGAGTAAAAATCGTTTCAGATAATTGTGATCCATCAACCAAGCCTGCCGGAAGTAAATTGCCACAAACAGCCTGGTTGCTCTTATATTCAGAAAGTCCGCTGCCGGTTAAATAACCACGAGCCACGCACTCAATGGCAAACATATCCAGAGGTTTAACAATTACTGCACGGTCGCTTACTTCGGCAGGTACATCATCGCTAATGATGTGGTTAGGGACAATATCTTCTAATAACTCAAACCAGAAAAGTGAGAGTTGAGTAAGTATCGCGCCTTTATTTGGAATTTCAGATGGAAGCACCCAGTCGAATGCTGATATGCGATCGGATGCAACTAACAAAATTTCATTATCAGAATTTGTGTAAAGGTCACGAACTTTTCCGGTGCGCAGATGCTGCCAACCATTTATGGATGGTGCTGGCGGTGCGCCAGCCAAACCGAAGCCGCTCACCTGATGGAGTGTGGTTTGTACTGCGCTGCGGCAGGGTGCGCGGATGTAATCGCGTCAATGCGATCTACAACTCGAGCAATTTGTTGGCGAGCATCGCCAGTAAATTCAATTGGCTTACTTATTAGCGCATCAAGTGCGGCACGATCTAGCGGCAAACGTGCATCTGCTGCGAGTGCATCAAGGAGGGTATTTGCTTTACCTTCACGCATCGCAAGCGCTGCTTTAACTGCGTGCTCTTTGATAACTTCGTGAGCAACTTCGCGACCGACGCCAGCTTTAACCGATGCCATCAAAATCTTTGTTGTCGCAAGGAAAGGAAGATAGCGATCTAACTCAGCCTGGATTACTGACGGAAATGCGCCGAATTCATTTAATACCGTCAAAGTAGTTTCTAGTAAGCCATCGATTGCATAGAAAGCATCAGGCAAGGCAACTCGGCGAACAACGCTGCAAGAAACATCTCCTTCATTCCATTGATCTCCAGCAAGTTCAGAAACCATTGAGGCATAACCGCGCAGAAGAACACTTAACCCATTAATTCGCTCGCACGAGCGGGTATTCATCTTGTGTGGCATTGCAGATGAACCAACTTGTCCATCCTTGAAGCCCTCGGTGACTAGTTCTGCACCAGCCATTAAGCGAATTGATGTGGCAAGTGATGATGGGCTTGCTGCTAATTGCACCAGAGTGGTTACGACATCGTAATCAAATGAACGTGGATAAATCTGTCCAGTTGAATCTAGGACGCGGTTAAAGCCAAGATCGTTGGCAATTTCTAGCTCTAGCACTTGATGAGATTTTGATGAACCCAGCAGATCAATCGAATCTTGCGCGGTTCCGACTGGTCCTTTTATGCCACGCATTGGGTAACGATCTTGCAAAGAAGTAAGGCGTTCGTATGCAAAGAGCAGCTCTTCGGCCGCGGATGCAAATCTCTTTCCTAAAGTTGTGATCTGCGCCGGCACATTATGTGATCGACCGGCAATAGGTTGATCAGAATATTGCGCTGCTTTCTCACCAAGTTGCGCCAAGAGCGCAACGACTTTTCCGTGGACAATTTCTAAACCATTTTTAATCTGCAGCGCTTCAATATTTTCAGTCACATCACGGCTGGTCATTCCGGCGTGAATGACTTCGTGGCCGGCAAGTGCGTTGAACTCTTCGATACGCGCCTTAACATCGTGGCGAGAAATCTTTTCGCGCGCATCAATTGATGCTAGATCTACTTTGTTTAAAACTTTTTCATAATCTGCGATTACTGAATCAGCAATTGCGTGGCCTAATTTGTTTTGCGCGCGCGCAACTGCCAGCCACAACCGGCGTTCTGCAATGATTTTCTCTTCTGGTGCGAAGATGGCGCGCATTGCCTTTGATGCATAACGATCTGCAAGGACGCTCACTGGCTTATTCTCCCCCATTTAATTGCCCTTCTCGGCGACCGACGCATTTAACGCGATATCGCT
>CAXNEU010000082.1:0-5161 GCA_964201705.1 Candidatus Planktophila sp.
TGCAAAAGCTTAAGAAGGATATTTTCAACATCTTCGCCGACATAACCAGCCTCAGTTAGCGCTGTTGCATCTGCAATAGCAAATGGAACGTTAAGCATGCGTGCCAAAGTTTGGGCCATCAGTGTTTTGCCACAACCAGTTGGGCCAAGTAATAAAATATTTGACTTGGCAAGTTCTACGCCGTCTTCACCTTTTGCTTGACCAGATTGAACTCGCTTGTAATGGTTATAAACTGCAACTGCTAAAGACTTCTTAGCGCGATCTTGACCAATTACATATTGATCTAGAAATTCAAAAATTGCTTGTGGCTTAGGAAGTTCAGTAAGACCAAGTGTCGTCGCCTCGGCAAGCTCTTCAACGATAATCTCATTACAGAGTTCGATACATTCATCGCAAATGTATACGCCAGGACCTGCGATCAGTTTTTTTACCTGCTTCTGGGTTTTGCCGCAGAAGGAACATTTGAGCAGGTCGCTAGTTTCTCCGATACGAGTCATAGGTAAAGAATAGTTTTTAACTCGATTTTATGTGTCCCGGTTTAAGCCTAAACCTGTTCGCTTATAGTGGAATCGCCCTCTGATTTGCGAGGATCTCTTAACTCTTTAACACCAGGAACAAGCAGGACGAGATAACAGACAAGAATGTGGAATGCGATTGCAAAGAGAAGGAAGTCTCGCTCACCGGTGAGCGCAATGACCGGACCTACAAGTGCCATACCGAGTGGCATCAATCCGCTTGTACCAACCATGTCAATACTAAAAACTCGACCTTGCATCTCTTGTGGCACTTCGCGTTGTACTGCAGTTACCCAATATGCCTCCCAGCCACCAATGGATAGACCAGCAATGAAGTATCCAAAAATTACAAAGCTTGGAGAAATTGGAAATGCTAAGACAAGTGGTGCAAAGGCGAAGAGTGACCACATTGAGATAGCAACGAGTCCAGGTCTCTTAGTTTGAAATTTGACCGCTGCAATCGCACTGATCATTCCACCGAGGCTAAAGGCTGCCGCAGAGATGGCAAAAACATTATTGGTATCAAATTCGCGCCTAGTGATGACTGGAAGTAAAACCGTCTCAGCAGCAACAATCACCATCAATTGAAAAGAAGCCATAAAGATAGATGCTGCAAGCCACTTAATTTCCCAAACTAATTTAAGGCCCTCACGCATTTCAGTAAAGAACGATGGCTTTTTTCCAGCCACTCCCTGAAGTGGTTCCTCACTGATCCCAAATAAGAGAGAGGTTCCCAAGAAAAATGCGAAAGCAGTTACAGCGAAGGTGTAATCAGCGCCGATCAATGCAACAGAAATTCCGCCAACTCCTGGCCCAACAATTGTTCCAATCTTGGCAACAATTCCACGCGCAACATTTCCGGCTGGAAGAAGATGATCAGGTAATAAACTTGGAACTATCGCAGCTCCTGCCGGCGCTCCGAACGCATCTCCCAAGCCCATTAGAAATACCAACAAACCAATCGCCCAGAGTGGCAAATGTGCTGCTGAAAAAAAGACCAAGACCAAAGCGACTAAACCGCGGAATGCATCTGCACTGATCATTACCCATTTGCGCGGAAGACGATCAGACCAAACACCACCAGCTAGTGTGAAAATCGTTCCTGCAAATACGCGCGATGCCAAGATCAGACCTAGGTCTGTGGCTGTGCCACCGTTATCGAGAATACTGATTGCAAGTGCGATTGGAAAAGCTGAGGAACCGATTACGAAAATTAGCCCAGAGATAAAGAAATTGCGGTAATCCTTATATGAAAAAAGAGCGCCGGGTTTGAAATATTTCTGCAACATTTCTAAACCGACGCCCCTTTAGTAAAATTATGCGGAAGGCTTCGCCTTACGAGAAGACATAACCTTATCTATAATTCCGTATTCCACTGCTTCAGCAGCGGTAAGAATCTTGTCACGCTCGATATCTTTTTCGATTTCTTCGATCGTCTTATTTGAGTGCTTTGCCAGCATCGTCTCGAGTAAACCGCGCATACGCATAATTTCGCGAGCTTGGATTTCGATATCAGATGCTTGTCCCCCACCTTCTGATGAAGGTTGGTGGATAAGGATTCGTGAGTGCTCGAGTCCGTAACGCTTACCTTTTGTGCCACCAGCAAGAATGATCGCCGCAGCAGATGCTGCTTGGCCAAGACAAATTGTTGTGATGTCAGGGCGAACAAATTGCATAGTGTCATAAATTGCAGTTAGCGCGGTGAATGATCCACCAGGTGAGTTGATGTAGATCGAAATATCGCGATCTGGATCCATTGATTCAAGGGTCAGCAGCTGTGCCATCACATCGTTGGCAACGGTGTCATCAATTGGCTGGCCCAAGAAAATAATGCGCTCTTCAAATAACTTTGTATAAGGGTCTAGGCGCTTGTAACCGTAGGCCGTCTTCTCTTCGATCGTTGGAAGAACGTAGCGGTTTGTAATCTCTTGAATGTGCTTCATTACTTCTTACCTCCCGCAATTTGTCCATCGTTTGTGGCGATGTGATCGATAAAGCCATATGCAAGTGCATCTTTGGCGTTAAACCAATTGTCGCGATCCGAATCAGCGATGATTTTTTCTAGTGGCTGGCCAGTGTGCTTGGCATTTAACTCAGACATAGTCTGCTTCGTAATTGCCATCTGTTCTGCCTGAATTCGAATATCTGTTGCGGTACCACCGATGCCGCCAAGTGGTTGGTGCATCAAGATTCGCGCATTAGGAGTCGCATAACGTTTTCCAGGTGCACCAGCGGTAAGAATAAATTGACCCATTGATGCAGCCATTCCCATTGCCACTGTTGCAACATCGTTCTTGATGTAATGCATAGTGTCGTAGATCGCCATACCTGCAGTGACAGATCCACCAGGTGAATTTATGTACAGATAAATATCTTTTTCAGGATCTTCAGCAGATAGCAGCAGCATCTGTGCACAGATTGCATTAGCCATCTCGTCACGAAATTCGCCAGCAAGAAAAATGATGCGTTCGCGCAACAAACGGTTATAGACATTGTCATCTAGCCAGTTACCGCCGTTTGCAGCAACGCGTGCGTTCTGCCCGGCCGACTGTGGGTGTTGATAATCCACGTGATCCTCCTGATTGAGTACTTCTTTATATGTAGTGACCTTAACAATCCTTAAGGCCAAATGCTTCCCAAATATGGAAAAAGGGGCGCAAATCTGCCTTTGTTCGCTCAGGGCAGAGCAATATCTTTAAGAGACGGTCAGTTTTAGGAAGTAAGTCTTTTTTCCATCGGTGAGAGAGATAGTAGTTTTGCCTTTTTTAAGCGGGGTCAGTGAAGGATATGTTTCATAAGCAGAGATCGGTCCCCCAGCAACAAACTTCGCAATCTTCGGATTCACAACTTTGCCTTTCCAGATTTCTGGATCTTTAACTGTGAATACAACTGCGCTCTTAAGCTTTACGGTGATTGTCTTCGCCTTAAGTGGGTTAACCATTTTTGGGGGAAGCGCAGCTGGAGTGGCCATATTTGGTTGAGCCAGAACTGTATTTGAATCTGAGCCGTTAGCGGCAAGTGCTCCATTGAATGAGAGTAAGAACGTCAGAGCCAAGGCAAAAGTGGAGCGAATCTCAATCAGGTGCATGTGCAACCTCAAATCAAAGTTGGAAAGACCAACCTACTCGGAAAATTATGCCTCTGGAAGAGACTGAGCAGGTTCAGCTGCAGGTGAAGTTTGTGGGCGAAGCGCTTCAAGATCGATCTTATTTCCAGATTTATCGACAACGTTCACGCGGCCGAGTACGCCGGCTAGTGCTTTAGTGCGAGATACCTCTGCAACTAGTTGTGTAATTTGGCCAGCATCCTGGAGCTGTTTTGCGAACTGTTCAGGAGGCATTCCGTAGCGTTGTGAAGTACGGATCAAATATTCGGTTAATTCAATTTCGTTTACTTGAACTTCTTCAGCCTTCACGATTGCATCTAGCAGGAAATCAGATTTGATTGATACACGAACTTCGCCATCAACTTCAGCACGATGTGCATCATCTTCAAGTCGGCCTTCGCCTTCAAGATGTTGATTTACTTCATCTGCAACCAACTTATCTGGAACTGGAATATCTAAATCATCTATCATCTTCTTCAAGAGTAGGTCGCGTGCTTGTGCGCCTTGCTCGAGAGCCTTTACTCGCTTTAGACGTTCTGTGAAATCTGCTTTTAATTCTGCAATTGTGTCGAACTCAGATGCTAACTTCGCAAAGGCATCATCAACTGGTGGAAGTTCACGTTCTTTCACTGCCTTTAACTTGATTTCAACATCGCCCTTTTCGTCATCTTTTTGACCAACGAGCTGTGTTTCAAAGTTCTTTACACCCCCGGCCTTCATGCCGACCAGTGCAGCATCTAATCCGTCGATCATTCGATTTGATCCGACTTCATAGGAAATATCGTTTGCCTTGCCACCGTCTACTTCGGCGCCATCTATCTTTGCGGTCAAATCAACGGTTACGAAGTCACCATCTTTAGTCTCACGCTCAACAGTGGACAGCGTCCCGAAGCGAGCGCGTAGCTCGTCGACTTGCTCATCAATATCTTTATCTGTGACTGCAACGTCATCGACTTCAATCGTTATCTTTGAAAAGTCAGGAAGGGTAACTTCTGGGCGAACATCGACTTCAACGGCAAATACCAACTTCTCGTTATCAACATATTCCTTGATTTCAACTTCTGGGCGACCCACGACAAGAACTGAGTGCTCGCGAGCTGCCATTCCATAAAATTCAGGGAGTGCATTATTGATCGCTTCATCAATTACTGAACCACGGCCAACGCGCTGATCGATCATTGCAGCTGGAACTTTGCCTTTGCGAAAGCCCGGAATATTTACCTTCTTTGAGACAGCTGTGTAAGCATCGGCGACATAGCCTGTTAAATCTGCATAAGGGACTTCGATATCAAGACGGACTCGAGTTGGGGAAAGTGTTTCAACCGTGCTCTTCACAAAGTGCTCCTTGTTTAGAAATTAATTTGAAGTGCAATAAACAATTCATTGAACTTCTGGTCGGGGCGGGGAGATTCGAACTCCCGGTCTCCTGCTCCCAAAGCAGGCGCGCTAGCCACTACGCTACGCCCCGTGGCGCAAGACGTGAGTCTAGAGTAATTTTTTACTCTCGGTTACCGAGGCAGTACTCTTTCCCGTATCGCGA
>CAXNEU010000083.1:0-5126 GCA_964201705.1 Candidatus Planktophila sp.
GCCTGTGTTCCAAGCACCTTCGTAAGAATCAATGTGGTGATACGACTCATTCATTCCAGTCTTAAAACGTACTGCATCAAAAACATAAAATTCAGCTTCTGGTGCGAAGAATGCTTGATCAGCGATTCCGGTTGACTTCAAGTAATCAACAGCCTTGGCTACTACGCCACGAGGATCACGTGAGTAAGGAGTGTTATCCGATGGGTTATGCACGGAGAAGAGAATGATTAAGGTCTTCTCAAGGCGGAATGGATCAATAAATGCAGACGAAGGAATTGGTAGCAACTTCATATCTGATTCGTGAATTGACTGGAAGCCACGGATAGAAGAGCCATCAAACATTAGGCCATCTGTGAATACTGCTTCGTCAAAAGATTCAATTGGAACGTTGAAGTGATGTTGTATACCCGGAAGATCGGTAAAGCGAACATCAACAAGTTTGACATCTTCTTTTTTAATATAAGCGAAAATTTCTGCGGAATTCTTAAACATAAAGTTTGCTCCTCGTATATTCGAATGGCCTTCATCTTTGAGGGCGACCGATCTGGGTAAACCCTAAGACTCCAAAGGCCATTTGGCATAACTGGTGTGTTACAGCCATGTAAAACATGCACCGCTAACGCCTGGTCTGTAGGCTCACCCTTATGAAACACGAGATCAGTTTGAGTCGCCGCTTCCTGGGTCTGACCATCGATTGGCTGATGTGTTACGCGATCGCCCTTGGCTTCTTTGGAGGCAGCGCCTCATTCGCCGAAAGAGCCCCTCAAGCCCGAGTTCCACACCTAATCATCTTCTTCATTGAAGTCTTGGTTTTAACCGCCTTCGGTGGGGCGACTGCAGGCCATCGCGTTGTTGGTTTGAGAGTCGTCCAATTTAGCGGTGGTGGAAATCCGACTCCGGTTCAGGCGCTAGTCAGGACGATTCTGCTCTGCCTAGTAGTGACCGCCATTACTTACGACGAAAATGGTCGCGGAATTCACGAGCGACTTAGTGGAACTAGATTGGTTGATACGCGAAAAGGTAAGAAGTAATTAGCGTTTTGGAACGCGAATTCCCTTTGGCATTGGTCCCTTTGGAATTGGCATAGACATACCACCAACTGCTTTAAAGCGAGCACGAACTTCGCGCATTTGATGAGCAGATAATTTCTTAGGAAGTTTAGCAAGACGCTTCTGCAACTTACGAAGCGGAACCTGGCCAGCACCATCGCCAACGTATATTTCAATAACTGGAACACCGGGAGCAAAGCGTTCTGCTTTTCTGTGTTCGTCCTGCAACATTGCACGAACTGCTTGAGTTCCTTCACCAGTTAACACAATTCCTGCACGACCGATACTGCGATGGACCATATCTTGGTTTTTGGTTACTGCAACGGCAGGAGTTGTTATCCAACCTTTACGGATCGCCATAAGAACGCTAGCACCAGCACCCATCTGTCCTTCAATTGAAACGTATGCGGCGGAGGATGCAATTCGAGTGAAAAAGAACATCGCGGCTAGCACTGCAACGGGAAGAGAAACGAAGCCGAGATAAATCGGATGGCCAATGAAAATACCAATCGCAATTCCAATTGCCCAAGTGATGGCAAATACGCCAAAGATGCCTGCGCCAATCCAAGGCTTAACGCTCTTGGTTACTCTGTACGCATCACGGAAAGTTTGGAAACGGACCTTCTTGATCTTGGGCTCTTTTGCCTTCTTCTTTTTAAACATGGCTTCAGTTTAGGGGAGCGGGCGCTGTACCACCAAGACGAGCCGGTGCCCAACGCTGACCAAGGTGGTTATCGGGGTATTTTTCTTGCACTTCATGCAGAAGATTTAAAAGTGTTTCACGGAGCGCTTTCTCACCCGCCTCAACATCAGCAGATTTATCAAAGTACATTGGCGCGCCAAATGTGACAAAAATCGGGAACTTACGGCGGCCTAAGTCGCGTTTTACGCCTTTCGTCCAAATGCGTTGGGACCCCCAAATAATTGCTGGAATCACAGGAACATTGGCGCCCATAGCAAGACGTACAGCACCGGATTTCAACTCTTTAATTTCGAAACTTTTAGAAATAGTTCCTTCAGGGAATATTCCAACTACTTCACCAGAACGCAGTGCGCGAAGCGCTGCGACGAAAGAGGCGGTGCCGCTGCTGCGATCAACGTTGATGTGGTGCATGCCACGCATAAGTGGGCCAGCTAATTTATTATCGAAGATCTCTTTCTTCGCCATAAATCGCACCAAACGATTAGCTGGAAGCGCAGCGGTGCCGATTAGTGCAAAGTCAAAATAACCGATGTGATTCATCGCCAGAATCGCTCCACCTTTACGTGGAATATGCGCATCACCTTCAAAATGAAATTGCAGCCCCAGATATTTCCAAAATGTTTTGAGCGCCAAAATTACTGGCGGATAAACAATTTCAGCCACGCAGTGATCCCAGATTGGTTCGCGCTTCAACTGCTTGCTTATATAAGCGCCCGGCGCGGTAACTCGAGCGAACAAGCGGTCCGCTCATCACTCCTAAGAATCCAACGGCAGTTGCCTCAGCGGCTAGCTCTACAAATTCTTCTGGTTTCACCCAACGTTCAACTGGATGATGTTTATTAGTTGGGCGAAGGTATTGCGTAATAGTGATCAAGTCACAACCGGCATCGTGAAGGTCGATAAGTGCTTGCGATATTTCTTCACGGGTTTCACCCAAACCAAGGATTAAGTTAGATTTAGTAACCATGCCAAAATCGCGAGCCATACCGATTACCTGAAGAGACTTCTCATAAGTAAATGCCGGGCGAATTCGTTTAAATATGCGAGGGACTGTTTCGAGATTGTGTGCAAAAACTTCTGGTGCGGCTTCAAAAATCTGATTTAAGAGTTCAGCCTTTGCATGAAAATCTGGCGCCAACATTTCGACGCCACAACCAGGATTTAATTCGTGGACCTGGCGAATTGTTTCGGCATATAACCAGGCGCCTTCATCAGGCAAGTCATCACGAGTTACACCGGTAATAGTTGCGTATTTGAGCCCCATAGATTTCACAGATTCTGCAACTTTGCGTGGCTCTTCGCGATCAATCGGTAATGGTTTGCCTGTATCAATGTTGCAAAAATCGCAACGTCGAGTACATCGATCTCCACCAATTAAGAAAGTTGCTTCTTTATCTTCCCAACATTCAAAAATATTTGGGCACGCTGCTTCTTGACAGACCGTGTGCAGACCTTCGCTCTTAACTAGCGAACGCAGCCTGGTGTATTCCGGCCCCATATTTGCGCGCGTCTTAATCCACTCTGGTTTACGTTCAATCGGAGTTTCGGTATTGCGCGCTTCGATCCGAAGTAGCTTGCGGCCATCAGGTGCGAGAGTCATAGGCTTACCTTACCCAGTGCTTCAACGAGATGCTTCTCAACTATCGGGGTAATTTCGGCGATATCCACGGTTCGATTAAGTTCAATCGCCAAAGAAGTCACAGCCGCATCATCAATCCCGCAGGGAACGATTTGGCTAAATTTTGAAAGATCAGGAGATACATTTAAGGCAAAGCCGTGCATGGTTACGCCACTTGCCACTCTTATTCCAATCGCTGCGATCTTGCGATCACCCTTACCGTCACAAATCCACACACCTGATCTGCCATCGACTCGCACCGCATTTACGCCAACTTCTGCACAAACTTTAATGAGTGCGGTCTCTAGCGTTCTAACAAATCCAACTAGCTCCGTTGGCTTTAACAATTTAACAATTGGATAACCCACTAATTGACCTGGTCCGTGCCAAGTAATTCGCCCGCCGCGATCAACCTGCACAACAGGTGTCCCATCATTTGGCATCTCAAAACTCTGCGTGCGTTTTCCTGCCGTATAAACCGATGGGTGTTCCAGCAGGAGCAAAGTATTTGCGCGATTGCCTGAAGCAACTTCGCCGTGGATTTTTCGCTGTAAAGCCAATGCGTCCTGATATTCCAGCAGCCCGATGTGATTTACAACAAATTCTGGTGCGCTCTGAGCGGTGCTGGCTGGCGAGTTAAGTGGCACAGGTACAGCCTAAAGGTAGGCTGTACTCCTAGCGAATTCTGCTCGCACTCAAGCCCGAAAGGCCATTCTATCGTGTCTAAGCAACGCGCCCAAAAGAATCGTAAACCGTATGCCATCGCAATGTTGGTGGTCATCTCTTGGTTCATCATTACCGGCATCTTTGGTCCGCTATTTGGAAAATTAACTTCGGTTCAGGAGAATAATAATTCTTCGTTTCTACCAAAGGGCGCTGAGGCGACCTTGGCTGCGGATGAAATCAAAAAGTTTTCATCACAAGATTCGTTTAATTTTCCAGCGCTAATACTTTTTGAAGGAAGTTTTACTCCAGCAACATTTGAAGCAGTGCAAGATCACGTTGCCAAAATTGGAGATCTAACGTTGGCTGGCACCTCTGCCAAAATCGGTGATTACTTAGCGCCAGGTCAAGGGATATCTGTCTTCCCAGCTCAAGACGGGAAAGCGCTCTTGGCTAATATTCCACTAGATGGAAACGCAATTTCTAAGCTGCTTCCTAATGACGAACCAGTTCTTCCGGCAGCGATTGAAGCGCTGCGCGAGGATATTAAACCGATCGCGGAAGCAAATGGCTTTACGCCCTATGTCACTGGCCCAGGTGGATTATTAGGTGACTTATTCGGAGCCTTTGGTGATATCGATTCGACTTTATTACTAACAACACTTGCTGTTGTTGCGGTTATCTTGATCGTTGTTTACCGATCTCCAATTTTATGGATTATCCCGTTGCTTTCCTCGCTCTTCGCCCTGTCGACTGCAGGCGGAATCGTTTATTTACTTGCCAAGAACGACATAATTGATGTCGATGGTCAGTCGCAAGGAATTCTCTCAGTTTTAGTTATTGGTGCTGCGACAGATTACGCGCTCTTACTAATTGCGCGTTACCGCGAAGAATTGCATTTCACCGACAATAGATTTGTGGCAATGCGCGCCGCGTACAAGGGCGTGTGGGAGCCAATTCTTGCCTCCGGATCAACTGTGGCGATTTCACTTTTAGTTCTGCTCTTTAGCCAGCTAACCAACACTGCCGGCCTTGGTCCAATTGGAGCAATCGGAATCGTAGTTTCAATGATTACGATTTTAACTTTACTCCC
>CAXNEU010000084.1:0-5114 GCA_964201705.1 Candidatus Planktophila sp.
ATGGATGCAATTGCTCGCGACGGAGATATTTCAGTAGATAAAGTTGAACGTTTCTCTGGACCAATTTTGCAAGAGCGCTTATTTATTATTGATCAAGTTCATTCGCTAACGCCTCGTCGCGATGGAAAAGATAACGGGCGGGAAGCACCTACATTCTTAGATATTGTCACATCAAAACTAGCGCCACGTGGTGTTGATGTTGATTCGCTAGATTGGAACACCTGGCGCTTAACTGACGGCACTTGGACTATCGAACTTCATTATCCAAATCGCGATGGCTTAGGTTCAGGGCAATTTAGTTACGACACGCATCGTCGCACAATCGCACCTCTGGATGACAACGCCGCTTGGATGATGGGTGAAGATGCACCAATTCGTCGCATTGAACCCGGACTGGTTTACTCAGAGCCAACACATCCTTCGCGCGCTGCAGAAAGAATCGAACCACGTGAGCCAATTCGCATCGACAGCGCACCTATTCGCAGCATCGCATCTTCATTAGATGATCTTCCAGATAATGACCCCACTGATGAAGAATTTGAAGCAGAAATTTCACGCGAAACACCTCGCCTAGTTTCTATCCGCGAAACACCAGCACCTGGTGATAAGCAAGATGGCATAACCGCGCGGGCCAAGGTTCCGTCATGGGATGAAATTATGTTTGGCCAAAAGCCGAAAGAAGATCCAGAAAACAACAGTTAATTTAGGAAATTACCGCGGTTAACAGCGGAACATAACTTTCTATATCGCTTGCTCCGCCGTGATGACCAATCATCGCCCCTTCTTGTTTTTCACGTTCGGCTTCGATCAAAATTAAGTCACCATTTGCAATGGCGATGACATCTCCCATGCGATCTGCGGCATCGGCGGAGACTAAATTGCCAAATAAATCTGCGGCAATGGCCGTATCACGGGTATAGATACTCGCCTTCTCCCCCAGAAACTCTTCCCATCGAGATGCCACATCAGCAATTGCAGAAGCACTTGCGCCATCGCTTAAATAGAGATGTCGTGCGCGTGGTTCACCCGCGATAGTGGCAATATTTTCGGCCAAATTATTTCCCTGCCCAATAACAATCTTTTCTCCCACATTGATCATGCCGTGATCGCCAGTTAGCCATAAGCGAGTTTGGCGCGGAAGTTTTTGGAGCAGCATCGCAACCAGTTGGTCAATGCCTGAAAGCGCTGCCAACCATTGATCTGAACCAACGCCATCGCTGTGGCCAGCGACATCTAGATCATTTACGTATAAGTAAACAAATGCTGGAGTTTCCTTGAGCGCAGCGATGGTTTCAGCAATTAAATCGGCGTGCGAATTAGCGCCGCGGTATTTAGCGCCGCGGAAAACTGCGCGAGTAAAACCAGTATCTTCATAACGCTTTGCGGCAACGTGGGTAACGTTTATATTATGGGCAACCGCGCGTTCAAAGAGTGTTGAAACAGGTTGCCAGATAAATGGATCTACTCGTTCATCCCATTTAAGCGAATTTAATATTCGCCCACCGCTGCGCGGAACCTGCACGGTGTAACCCAGCATTCCGTGTTCTCCAGGGTTTACACCTGTTGTTAAAGTTGCCAAGCTGGTTGCTGTTGTTGAGGGAAAAGATGTCTTGACTGCACCGTGGCGAATTAAAGATGAGAGCGTTGGTATATAACTTGCATATTTAGCAACGGCATCTGCGCCAAGGCCATCAACTAAGAAAAGTAGTTCACGCCCGACTGGGCTCGGACCACATTGAATCTGGTCACTTGTATCTGCTAACCCTAGGCTGGCGAAGAGCGAAGGAGCGATTTGCGACAGATGCACAGGGGTATCTTCTCACGGGTAAGGTTGGGGTTATGAGCAACCGTATGCCCTTTACTCCATCACCGGAGGTTGCAGCAGCGCTGGCTGAAGGACGTCCGATAGTTGCTCTTGAATCAACAATTATCAGCCACGGATTGCCGCGGCCACAGAATTTAGAAGTTGCACGTGAAGTCGAAGATGTTGTCCGTGATCACGGAGCAGTGCCGGCAACTATCGCCTTGTTAGATGGAGTTGTGCACATTGGTTTAACCGATGATCAATTAAAAGCGATCGCCAATCGTGATGACATTGTGAAAGCGTCAAGTAGGGACCTTGCAATTATCGCTGCGACCGGTAAATCTGCAGCTACAACAGTTGCAGCAACTGCTCACTTAGCAGCACTTGCAGGTATTCGCGTCTTTGCAACTGGTGGATTGGGTGGAGTTCATCGCGATGCAAATGAAACTTTCGATGAATCAGCGGACCTAACTGCGCTCTCACAATTAGATATCACCGTAGTTTGCGCCGGAGTTAAATCAATTTTAGATGTGGCTGCAACACTAGAGCGCCTTGAGACTTTGGCAATTGGCGTGGTTGGTTATAGAACAATCGCCTTTCCGGGTTTCTACTTAACTGATTCGGGTTTCACGATTGAGCATCAGGTAAATAGCGCCGCTGAAATCGCCAAGATAATTCACTCCCGCGAATTACTGCGCACAAATAAGAGCGCTTTAATCGTGGCCAATCCCGTTAAACACGAGATGAATCGCAAGCGTCATGACGCAATTTTAAAGAGTGGTTTAGCTGGTGCCCGCAAGGCCGGCATTATCGGTAAAGAAGTGACGCCTTTCTTGCTGGAGCATTTCCACACCGCAAGTGAAGGTGAATCACTTTCGGTCAATATCGAGATAATTAAATCTAACTCAGCGCTGGCCGCTGATATTGCGGTAGTAAAGCAGCACTAAATGTCCATTAACGTGCTCTGCATCGGTGATGTAATGCTCGATGTAATTGCACGTATAGATGTTTCTCCTCAAAAGATAAATTTCGGCAGTGATACTGCAAGCCGCATTAGCACCAATGGTGGTGGCGCAGCTGGCAATGTTGCCGCTTGGCTAACTCGCACAACCTCCAAAAGCACCATCGTCAGCCACGTGGGTGATGACCCAGCAGGTGCTGCGTTAATCGCTGAGTTTGACGCTTTAGGTGTTGCCCATGAAAACCTGGTTATTCCAGGGCAACCATCTGGCGTAGTTGTTGTACTCGTCGATTCATCTGGTGAGCGCACAATGTTTCCCGATAAAGGTGCTAACTCAAATTTGAAGTTATCTGATCTACCGCCTCTTGATAATTTCCAGGCCGTTTACATCTCGGGTTACGCCCTCCTTAATCCACTTTCTCGCCCTGGCGTCTTAACGATGATCGAAAGAATTCGCGCGGATTCGATTCCGATTTACTTCGATCCAGCATCTGTTGGCGCGATGAAAGATGTGTCCGATACGGAAATCCATCAATGGTTCTCGCTGATGAATGTGCTCTTTCTCAACGAAGAAGAATCTATATTCCTCACGGGGCTAATCGATATCGAACGTGCGCTAGATTATTTATTGGAATATAGCGAAGTTGTTGTAATCAAACGCGGCTCACTTGGTGCGATCGCCAAAGCGCGTGGTTATGACTCAATTAGTGTTCCTGCTATTTCTGCCACAGTGGTCGATACAACTGGGGCTGGCGATAGTTTTGCTGCAGGATTTATCGCAGCTTTTGCCTCTAAACACGATCTCACTGCGGCTATGACCGCCGGAACCGAGTTAGCGGCCCAATGTGTTGCAATCGTCGGCGGCAGACCGCGTGTAGGTACCGCAATTTAGCTAGTTCACTTGGCAGAATGCCCGCATGGCAACGAAGAAGACAACGACTGCAACCAAGGCGAAAAAACCGATTGGTCCTAAACCTGGCGAATATCCCGGCAAGATTGTTGATATCGATGTCTCATCTGAAATGTCAGAATCATTTTTAGAGTACGCCTATTCCGTAATTTATTCACGCGCTCTTCCTGATGCGCGCGATGGTTTAAAGCCAGTGCATCGTCGCATCTTGCACCAGATGTCAGATATGGGTCTGCGTCCAGAACGCGGCCATGTAAAGAGCGCACGTGTTGTCGGTGAAGTAATGGGTAAATTGCACCCACACGGTGACGGCGCAATTTACGATGCCTTGGTTCGTATGGCGCAATCTTTTTCAATGCAAGTTCCACTAATTGATGGCCACGGAAATTTCGGTTCCCTTGATTCTGGACCTGCCGCAATGCGTTACACCGAAGCGCGCTTGGCGCAAGCGGCGATGGCGATGGTTGCTGAAGCTGATGAAGACACCGTTGATTTTGGTCCCAATTACGATGGCCAATTACTTGAGCCGCTTGTCTTGCCTGCCGCATATCCAAACTTGTTGGTAAATGGTGGATCAGGAATTGCAGTTGGTATGGCGACAAATATGGCGCCGCATAACTTAGGCGAAGTGATCGCCGCACCTAAGTTCTTAATTGACAATCCAAAAGCGACTCTAAATCAATTGATGAAGCACATTCCTGGGCCAGATTTTCCAACGGGTGGCGAACTAGTCGGAGCCGAAGGCGTGCGCGATGCCTATGCAACCGGCAAGGGATCTTTTAAAGTGCGCGCCAGCGTTGAAGTTAGCAAAGTTACTTCTCGCAAAATGGGTATCACGATCAAAGAACTGCCATTTAATATCGGCCCTGAAAAAGTGGTTGAACGTATTGCAGATCTTGCTAAAGCGAAGAAGATTCAAGGCCTTTCCGACATCATTGATCTAACCGATGGCAAGACGGGCACCAACGTGGTTATCGAGCTTAAAAATGGCTTTGAACCAGAGGCGGTTCTGGAACAACTCTTTAAGTTAACTCCCATGGAAGATGCCTTCGCGATAAACGCAGTTGCACTTGTTAAGGGCCGTCCGCAGACCCTTGGTTTGAAAGAACTCCTGCAAGTATTTATCGATCACCGCATTGAAGTTGTGCGTCGTCGCTCGCAATACCGCAAGGCCAAGGCTGAAGGTCGCCTATCTATGGTTGATGGCCTTCTCAAGGCGATCATTGATATTGATAAGGTAATTAAAATTATTCGTGGCAGCGATGATGCAGCCGCTGCGAAAGAGAAGTTAATTAAAGACTTTAAATTAAATGATGAACAGGCCACCTATATCTTGGATATGCCACTTCGTCGTTTAACAAAGATGAGCAAGCTAGAACTTGAGACCGAGCAGAAAGAACTCAAGACAACGATTACTGCGCTAAATACTCTTCTAAAAT
>CAXNEU010000085.1:0-5029 GCA_964201705.1 Candidatus Planktophila sp.
TGGGAAGATATGTCAGCGCGTTACACATCTGAACTAGCCAATGATTTTGGCAACTTAGCTTCACGTTTAGCGGCAATGATTGAAAAATATTGCGATGCCAAAGTTCCGGCAGTTTCCACAGATGCTGGTTTATCGCAGGCACTTGCCACAACAGTGGCTAAAGCAGATGCTGCGATTGTGAAGTTAGATTTCCAAGGCGGAATCACCGCGGTTATGGATTTCTGCAAAAAAGTAAATGGCTATGTAACCGAAAAAGAGCCGTGGATATTGGCGAAAGACGAAGCAAATAGGGCTGAGCTAAATGAAGTTTTATACAACACAGCAGAATCTTTACGCGCACTTGCTGTTTTGTTGCATCCAGTAATGCCAGCCACAACCGAAATTCTCTGGGAAAGCTTGGGCGCTAATAAGTCAATTGGCTCACTCGGCGCACAAACTATCTCTGGCGTTGCCAAGTGGGGACAGTTGCCTGAAGGAACTATCGTCACCAAGACGCCAGTTCTCTTTCCACGACTCGAGATTAAAGAGTAATTTTCTATGGCAGATCGCCACAATCGCGATATTGATCGCCCGCTGGCACCAGCGCCAAAACCGTTACCGGTACCAACTGTTGATTCCCACGCGCACTTAGAAATTGTCACAGATAGCGCGCCAGATTCTGATGCGGTAAGAAAAGTATTAGATGATGCCAAAGCAGCTGGCGTTGATCGCGTTGTGCAAGTTGGATATTCAGCAGAGCAATCTAAATGGTGCGTAGCAGCAGCAGAACATTTCAATGACCGAGTATTAGCTGCGGTTGCGCTGCACCCAAATGAAGCGCCAATTGTTGCTGATATGGATGCCGATCTAAAGATAATTGAAGAACTTGCCGCTCATCCGCGAGTGCGAGCAATTGGTGAAACCGGTCTAGATTATTTCCGAACACCACCTGAACTTAGAAAGCGCCAACAGGATTCCTTTAAGTGGCATATCGAACTTGCTAAGAAAACAAAGAAGGCTCTTGTTATCCACGATCGTGATTCGCACGATGATGTTCTATCTATCTTGCTTGAAGTTGGCGCACCAGAGAAGACGGTATTTCACTGCTTCTCTGGGGATATAGCGATGGCGAAGATCTGTATTGATCGTGGATACATACTCTCTTTCGCAGGGACGTTAACTTTTAAGAACGCACCCGACTTGCGTGAAGCAGTGAAATTAGTGCCGCATCAACAATTACTTGTTGAAACTGATTCACCATTTCTAGCCCCAATGCCCAACCGAGGAGCGCTCAATACACCAGCGCAGATTGCAAACATTGTGCGAGCAATGGCTGAAGAACGCAATGAAAGCGTCGGAACTTTAGCGCAAGCACTCTCTGATAACGCTGAGCGGATTTTTGGCTCTTTTGCGCCAGGATCAACTTTATGACTTTACTGGGCGCTGCAGAAATTCGCGCGCTAGCTGAGAAATTAGATTTAAAACCTTCTAAATCACTCGGCCAAAATTTTGTAATTGACGCCAATGTCTGTCGAAAGATTGTGCGGACCGCTGGAATTACATCAAGTGATATTGCTTTAGAAATTGGTCCAGGGCTGGGCTCGCTCACCTTAGCGCTGATGGAAGAAGCCGCCAGTGTCGTTGCGGTTGAAATTGATTCTCGCTTAGCCAATCAACTGCCTTTAACTGCTGCGGCGCATAGTGAACGCGCACAACTTTTAACTGTTATAAATCAAGATGCGCTGCAATTAAAGAATTTACCGGTTAACCCAACTGTATTAGTTGCTAACTTGCCCTATAACGTTTCGGTTCCTGTATTTCTTCACTTGTTGGAAATTCTTCCGACGTTGCGAAGTGGCGTTGTAATGGTGCAGGCCGAAGTTGCTGATCGATTAGCGGCGAAGCCAAGTACCAAAGAATATGGAATTCCATCCGTAAAGGCGGCTTGGTGGGCCGAAGTTACTGGCGCTGGCTCTGTATCGCGCTCAATTTTTTGGCCGGCACCAAATGTTGATTCTAAGTTGGTGGCATTTAAAAGACGAGCAACACCAGGCAGCGAAGAGTTGCGTAAAGAAGTCTTTGCCATAATCGATCTGGCATTTGCACAGCGCCGCAAAATGTTACGCGCCGCACTGTCATCGCGTTACGGGGGATCTGGCGCTGCCGAGACGCATTTAATCGCCGCCGGAATTGATCCAACGCTGCGTGGTGAATCGCTAGATATCCATGGTTTCTGCAAAATCGCGCAACAAGGTTTAGAGTCATAACGTGTCACCAACATCCAGCGCATCCGTGACGGTGCGCGTTCCTGCCAAAGTAAATCTGCAATTGGCAGTCGGACCGCGCGAAGCAGATGGATTCCACAATCTCGTAACCGTTTTTCAAGCGATTTCAATTTACGATGATGTCACTATTACTAGAACAACTCCTGGTTCAGGAATAACCATTGCAATTACAGGCGATCACACTCACGGAGTTCCGGCAGATTCTACAAATTTAGCGGTGAAGGCAGCCCAATTAATTGCCGATGACTATGACTTTGCTGTTGATATCCATATAGATGTTGTTAAATCGATCCCAGTTGCAGGTGGAATGGCTGGGGGAAGTGCGGATGCTGCAGCGGTAATTGTGGGGCTAAATGATTTATACAACCTAGAAATGTCACGCGAGGAGATGTTGGAATTTGGTGCACAACTTGGCAGCGATGTGCCTTTTATGATCACTGGTGGCACAGCAATCGGCCAGGGTCGTGGTGATCAGTTAACAGCTGCGCTTTCGCGCGGTACATACCACTGGGTTTTAGCGCTTTCCACAGTTGGACTTTCTACTCCGGCGGTTTATCAAGAATGTGATCGTTTACGCGCCGGCTTAGATATTGCAGCGCCGCAAACTAGCGATGCGCTGATGCAATCACTGCTTGCTGCAGATCCAAAAGCGGTTGGCTTAGCACTGCAGAATGATCTGCAATCAGCAGCATGCTCATTGCGTCCTGCACTTACTTTGGTTTTAGATGTTGGTGAAGAGTACGGAGCACTTGGCGCAATAGTTTCTGGTTCAGGCCCAACCGTTGCATTCTTAGTCGGCGATGAAGAACAAGGTTTAGATTTGGCTGTTGCCTTAACATCAAGTGGCGTTGTCGGAAGCGTTGCGCGGGCTTTTGGGCCAGTGCACGGAGCGAAAGTTATTTAGCTTTCTTCTAAGTGTGCGGCCAGCACGCTTAGTAAATCAGCAAGTGCTAGCCGTTGTTCGCGGGTGAGCCCTTTTAATAATTCCCGCTCGTGTTCAAGCAAACCATCGAGTGCTTTATCTACTGCGCGCATTCCGGATGCAGTGAGCGTCACCAGTGAACCACGGCCATCATCTGGATCTGGTTGGCGAGTTATCAACTTCAATTCTTCTAAGCGATCTAAACGATTTGTCATTGTTCCGCTGGTGACAAGTGTTTCCTGCATTAATACTCCGGGGGAGAGTTGGTAAGGATCTCCTGCACGACGAAGCGCAGCTAAAACATCAAAGCCCCAAGTTTCTAAATCAGCGAATGCATCACGCCGTGCAATATCTAGATTGCGCGAAATACGCGAGATACGACTTAAAACAGCGAATGGGCTTAAATCTAGATCAGGGCGTTCGCGCTTCCAGGCCGCAATTAGGCGGTCCACTTCATCGCGATTAGCGCTCATAGAGGTAAAGGCTAGCGGCGATAACTGGCTCGGAAGTGTTCTCAGAAGTGTTGATGGTCGCGAGCACTCGCATTTATGAGGGAGAATATGCGTTCCGCCATTGTGTAGTGGCTAGCACATGGGCCTTTGAAGCCCAGGGTCCAGGATCGATACCTGGTGGCGGAGCCACCATTCCGATCAACTATGACCAGTTAGACTTACCCATATGAGTGCAAACCTCGAGACGGTTGTTGTTCTCGCCGCAGGTGAAGGCACTCGAATGAAATCTGCAACACCAAAAGTTTTGCACGAAATTGCTGGGCGCTCTTTAGTCGGACATGTCCTTAACGCAGTTCAATCGCTAAAACCAAAGCAAGTGCGCGTTGTTGTGGGCGCTGGGCGCGAAGCAGTTGAAGCACATCTTGCTGAGATTGCCCCAAAAGTTACAACGATCTTTCAAGAGCATCGTGGTGGTACCGGCCATGCAACGCAGTTAGCGCTCGCTGGTCAAAAAATTGGCGGAACAATTTTAATCTTGGCAGGAGATACACCACTTTTATCTGGTGAATCTTTACAGCAACTCCTTGATATTCATCACGCTGGTGGATTCACCGCCACAGTTCTTACCGCAGAGCATCCTGATCCAACTGGTTATGGCCGCATTGTGCGCGGCGATGACGGGTCATTACTTCGCATAGTCGAAGAACGCGATGCTGATGATTTCGAAAAGGCTATCTACGAGATAAATTCAGGCGTTTACGCCTTTGATGCTCAGAGACTATCAAGTGCAATCGGAAAGTTAAGTAATAATAATTCACAAGGCGAACTCTATTTAACTGATGTTATTGAGATCTTGCGCAACGAAGGTGGCTCAATCGCAGCCGCTTTAATTGAAGATTTCATTGAAATTCTCGGGGTAAATGATCGGGTGCAGTTAGCTGAAAGCGCAGCGCTCTTGCGTGATCGAATAAATGAAGGCTTTATGCGCGCTGGCGTAACCATCTTGGATCCGACGACAACTTGGATTGATGCCACAGTAAAGATTGAAAACGATGTCACAATCTTTCCTGGCTCAGTAATTATCGGAAATACTTCGATCGCTACGGGCGCCATCATTGGTCCCCGCGCCGTGCTCGAATCTTGCACAGTATTAAGCGGCGCGAAAATCATTGAATCAAGTTGTTTTG
Organism: Candidatus Planktophila sp.; assembly: GCA_964201705.1. Classification (GTDB taxonomy): domain Bacteria; phylum Actinomycetota; class Actinomycetes; order Nanopelagicales; family Nanopelagicaceae; genus Planktophila. Next base: position 4,826 of record CAXNEU010000085.1, read on the forward strand.
AGGCAACTATCGGCAAAGGCGCCAACGTTGGCCCTTACTCATATTTGCGTAAAGGCACCGTGCTTGGCACAGATACAAAAGCCGGAGCATTTGTGGAGATGAAGAATGTAAAAGTTGGAGATGGATCGAAAGTCCCACATCTTTCCTACGTTGGCGATGCAACAATCGGTGAAGGAACCAATATTGGCGCTGCCACAATATTTG
>CAXNEU010000086.1:0-5023 GCA_964201705.1 Candidatus Planktophila sp.
AAAGTGTTGTTAAAGGCGACGCCCATGGTGTCTGTTGAGGTAAGGATGACTGCCACAATAATTCCAGTTGCGGTTTGCGCGATCAAACGCGGCCACGGTGCTAAGCCACGCAAGTCATCAATCAGCCCCATCGCTGATATTGCTATCGCTGGTACTAAAACGAAACTTGCTAATCGAAAAGTCTCCATTGAGAAATCAACAGCCAATAGCGAAGCGTACGAAGCACCGACAACGCCAATTGCGATCGCGACTCCACCTAAGTAAGGAACTGGTTCTTTCTGCACTTTGCGGGCAAGATTTGGTGCATCAACTGCGCCGATCCGTAAAGCAAGTTTGCGCATTAGCGGTGTAATTGCTCCGACAAATATAAATGTAAGCGCGCCAAGTGCGATGAATTGCAGAACTGAAAATTCCATAAATTACTTACTTGGTCTCGCTCTTAAAGTAATTATTTCGCAAGTCATCTACTTCAGATTTACGGAATCGGCGATGTCCACCTAGTGTTCGAATCGAAGTTAATTTTCCTGCCTTTGCCCAGCGAGTAACTGTCTTGGGATCAACGCCAAATAGATCGGCGACTTCACGAGGAGTGAGCAAGATTTCTGCATCAGGTATGCGATTCATAACGCTCCTCTATAGATTCTTGAGATGTCCGATTTGTTACGACTGTCGGAAGTATCCGCCAAAGTAAGCGTAAAAAGCAAGAGAGCGTTCAGCGTATGCGAACTTTAAATCGCAGATTCGAAGCTCTGCACGATCCGCCAGCGTGAGACCAAGCGTTCATACCCTTGGCCAGCCATCTGACCATCGCCGGCTGCAAGGCCAGATAGAGATAACAGAACATCTTCAATTGAAGTATCTGCTTCTAACCCTTCTTCGCCAGCTAAACGCAACCCGTAATCCAAGTAATTTGCTAATCCGCCGTAATCGAGTTCAACGAGTGACTTATTGTGAAACATATCTAGCCATTCCAATAAATGTTCGATCTCTGCTTCGACCGAACCTTCGCCAAACGCGTTTCGCACAGTTTGATGTGCAACTTCAGTGCGCGCTTTGGCATCTGCAATGGTGGCTCGCATAGTGCAGAATAAACCATCTTCATCTTCGCCGCGGACGCGCTCTTGCGCCATGAAGAGTGAGAACCAACGTGGCGGGATCATCCAATTCTCGGTAAGAATATGTGGTACGCGATCTTCCATTAAATCAACGCCTGCTGTGATTACATCTTCTAAAGATTGTGGAATGAAGAACGGAGTAACCGATGAAGGCAGGCTCTCTTTGAAATCATCAAGCGCCGCCCAACAGCGAGTTGCCGTTGACCAAGGCGAAACATAACGTAGGCCATCGATATCTAAAATATGTGCGCCATCTGGGCGACCTGCCGGTGGTTCAGGAAAAACTAAGCGACGCAGCGCTAACTCTTGTTCAGAGCGCTTAGAATTTTCATCAGGCTTTAACTCCTGCCAACGCAAACGATCCGCGGGTTCAAAAGCAGAAAGTGGTTCGTAGATACGAAGTGATGCTACGTAAGGAGTTGGTCTCACTTTAATCGCAAGTGAAAATTAAGCGCAGGGATTAAGCACGGGGAATGTAATTACCCTCAGCAAATGGATCGTCATCATCGCGAGACTTATTTGATGAGTCCTCACCATGGAGTTCTTTGGCAAGACGATCAAGATCCATCTCTTGTGAGTTGTACTTGAGATCTCTTGCTACTTTTGTCTGTTTAGCTTTTGCACGGCCGCGACCCATTGGGCGACCTCCTTACCAAAGTTATTTTCATCAACGCCCGTAGGTTATCGCGTCAGGTAGTTACCTTCCAAAGCAGCCGCACCCGGCCCATTTTGAGCGTGAATTGAGCCTGCTACCCAAGCCTTCATCCCCCGCGCCGCCAGCGATCTGATGGCCAGGTCGGCAATCGCAGGATCCACGATGGCAACCATCCCGATGCCGCAATTCCAGGTGCGCTCCATATCCGCTTGCGGCACTCCGGCGCAATCTGCCATAAATTTCATTTCCGGTGGAAGCGCCCAAGTTGTTCGATCGTACTTTGCAATAAGTCCATCCGGAATCACGCGGGCGGTGTTATCTGCTAATCCGCCGCCAGTAATGTGCGAAAAAGTGCGCACATTTTCTGATTGCGCCCTAATTAAAGCAAGGCAATCTAAAGTGTAAATCTCAGTTGGTGTTAAAAGTATTTCCCCAAGTGATTTGGTAAAACCATCGTAGGTTTTCTGCAGATCTAACTTTTGCGTTGCCAGAATATGGCGCACCAATGAATAACCATTTGCGTGAAAGCCACTCGCCGGCATTGCGATTATTACATCTCCACCCTTCACGCGATGAGATCCCAGCTGTTTATCAGCATCGACAACACCAGTTGCAGCCCCTGCAATATCAAATTCATCTTCCTTTAGCAGGCCAGGATGTTCGGCAGTCTCGCCACCAATCAAAGCGGTATTTGCTTTTTCACATCCACGAGCAATTCCTTTTACGATATCGGCGATGCGCTCTGGAACAACTTTTCCAACAGCAATGTAATCCGTCATAAATAGCGGTTCGGCGCCGCAAACAATCAAATCATCAACGACCATTGCAACTAAGTCTTCACCGATGGTGTCGTAAATTCCCATCTGCCGGGCAATTTCAGTTTTAGTTCCCACGCCATCGGTTGAGGTTGCCAAAAGTGGCTTATGTAATTTCTTTAAAGCACTGGCATCAAATAAACCTGCAAATCCACCAATGCCTCCCATTACTTCTGGGCGGGATGCTTTGGCGATCGATGCCTTCATTAATTCAACGGCGCGATCACCAGCGTCTATATCAACGCCGGCATCTTTATATGTGCTCATGACTTTTCACCGTTTCAGTAATCTCCAAGCGCATCTTGCCTTCTGACATATCTGTAGGCACTGAAATGGGATATTTGCCAGTAAAACAAGCGGCGCAGAGTTTATCTTCTGCGATTGTGGTCGCTTCGATCAAGCCTTCCAGCGAAACATAGTTAAGTGAATCAGCGCCAATAGAACGGCGAATTTCTTCAACTTCTAAACCACTGGCAATTAATTCAGCACGAGATGCGAAATCGATTCCGTAATAACACGGCCATTCCACGGGTGGGCTAGATATACGCACATGAATCTCTTTTGCGCCAGCCTCACGCAACATCCGCACGATTGCGCGTTGGGTATTTCCGCGGACAATCGAATCATCAACCACAATTATTCGTTTTCCTTCAATGATTTCGCGAAGTGGGTTTAACTTCAGACGAATTCCCAGTTGGCGAATAGTTTGGGAAGGTTGGATAAAAGTACGGCCTACATAAGAGTTTTTAACTAGCCCAAGACCGTAAGGAATTCCAGATTGTTGTGCATAACCAATCGCTGCAGGAGTTCCGGATTCAGGGACTGGGATTACTAAATCGGCTTCGACTGGAGCTTCAATCGCCAAACGTTTTCCAATACGAACACGAGTTGCGTGAACGCCCTGTCCAGCAATAGTTGTATCTGGGCGAGCTAGATATACATATTCAAAGAGGCATCCCTTTGGATCTGCCTTCGCCCACATTTGCGAACGAATTCCGTCTTCATTTATCGCTAGGAATTCGCCAGGTTCAACTTCACGTACAAATGCCGCACCGACGATATCCAGGGCTGCAGTTTCAGAAGCAACAACCCATCCGCGTTCTAACTTTCCAATTACTAGCGGTCGAACTCCGTGCCGATCGCGCGCGGCATATAAAGTTTTTTCATCCATAAATACTAGCGAAAATGCACCTTCAAGCTTTGGCAATACTGCAATTGCGCTAGCCTCAACATTTTTCTCATCTTGTAATCCAATAAGCGCGGTCATGATTTCGGTATCTGTTGTTGCACCTCGACCGTTCTTTGCAGATTCACCTTCTAGCTTCTGCACCATCTCGGCAAGATCGCCAGTGTTAGTTAAATTTCCATTGTGAGCAAGCGCCAAAGTGCCGTATTTAGTGGGTCTTAGCGTTGGTTGGGCATTTACCCAAGTGCTCGATCCAGTTGTGCTGTAACGACAATGTCCGATTGCTAAATCACCAGTTAAAGATGCTAAATCAGTTTCAGTAAATACTTGCGAAACCAACCCCATATCTTTGTAAATCAAGATTCGCTCGCCATCACTTGCCGCGATTCCCGCTGACTCTTGACCGCGATGTTGCAGTGCATACAAACCATAGAAAGTTAACTTGGCAACTTCTTCTTTCGGCGCCCAAACACCGAATACGCCGCAGGCATCTTGTGGCGCTTTATCGTCATCTAAGACGTTGTGGTTTAAGAGACCATCGGGCCGGCGCGTCATGGTTTAATCCTAATCGGCAATAGTTCTGTTAAATCGGCGCGCGCACCAGAGGCGTTAATTAACCCTGCTGACATCGCATCTGCCCAAGTGCGTTCACCGCTTGCAAGGGCCAACCAGGTTTCAGCGGTCATCTCAATTACATTTGCAGGTGTACCACGTGTGTGGGTTGGTCCGTCGCCACACTGCACAGCAGCGTACGGCGGAATACGTACTTCGATCGCTCGGCCAGGTGCGCGTTCAACTAACGCTGCCAGCGTCTGCTTAACAGCTTCGAGTACTTTAGGGTCGCGCATATTTAACCAAACAACTTACTAAAGGTTTCAGTGTGAGCCTTGCGGAGCTCTGTTAAAGAAATATCCGCGCCATTGATAATCAGACTTGTTCCACCTGTTGTACCAATTTTTGTAATTGTGATCTGCTGCTTGTTTGCTACAGCCTTTAGCGCCGCTGCCTTATCGGGTGCTACAGCTACAACAACTCGTCCAGGTGATTCTGAAATCAGATTGGTTCCAACGTTTTCAATATCGATAATTGCGCCAATGTTATGGCGCAGAACCATTTCGGTCAGTGTCGCACTCAGCCCACCTTGACTTAAATCATGTGCTGCGGTGAAAATTTGTGAAGTACGCCCCGCAACCAGCAGATCAATCAGCCGCATTTCGCGCTGCAAATCAGCGATCGGCGCCTTACCTCCGCG
>CAXNEU010000087.1:0-5002 GCA_964201705.1 Candidatus Planktophila sp.
CCGTTAGCGCCAAGATCTCTTTGACGGTCAATTCAAATTCTTCAGTGATTGTGTCCAAGAAGTGATGCAACTCTTTTGGTACAAGTGTTTCAACGTAACGCTTAGCCATTACCAAATCAGTCTTCGCTAAGGTCATTTCCACGTTGCTAATAAAGGTGTGGAAGAAATGCCAATCTACGAGCATCTTCTTTAAGTCATCTGTCTTACCTGCTTCACGCGCAGCCTTGAGGCCAGATCCAACGCCATACCAACCAGGAACAATTTGTCGTGATTGCGTCCAACCAAATACCCAAGGAATTGCACGCAATGAATCAAGACCGCCTGCAGCATCTGGGCGTCGTGAAGGACGCGAACCGAGGAAGAGATTTCCTAGCTGTTCAACCGGAGTTGAAGCGTAAAAATAAGCAGGCAGATCTGGATGATCAATTAGCGTGCGATAGCGCGCAAAAGATGAATCGCTAATCAAGTTCATACATTCATTCCATTGCGCAAGATCCGCTGGGCTCTGTCGAGGTCCACGATTAAGAATTGTTGCTTCTAAAGATGCAGCGAGAGTCAACTCAACATTCTCACGAGCAAGTGCGGGAAGCGCGTACTTATCGCTAATTACTTCCCCTTGTTCGGTCATTTTTATCTGACCATCAACTGAACCCCAAGGAAGTGCAACGAGGGCATCATATGTTGGACCACCACCGCGACCAACAGAACCACCGCGACCGTGGAATAAGCGAAGGGTTACGCCATATTTGATAGCAATATCGCGCAACGTGCGCTGGGCGCGGTGAATCTCCCATTGGCTGGTCGCAATGCCGGCATCTTTATTTGAATCAGAATATCCAAGCATTACTTCTTGCACATCACCACGTAGTTTCACGAGTGCACGGTAAGTTGGATCAGAAAGCAATTTTTCAAGAATTTCACCGGCGGCGCGAAGTTCAGCAACTGTTTCTAACAGCGGAGCAAAACCTATCTTGGCAACTTTCTTATCTAGATCAACTAAACCAGCAGCTTTTCCAATGACTACGGCGGCTATTAAGTCATCTGCGCCTTTAGTCATTGAAACGATATAAGTTTCGATTACTTCTGGACCGAAACGTTGAATTAGATCATCAATTGCTTTAAAGGTATCGAGCGTTTTCTTGCCGGCTGCATCTAAGTCAGCAGTTTTAAGCTGCGCAGATGAGCCAAGTTCCTTAATCAAGATAGGGAATTTATCTGTGTGCGAAAGTTCTAGATAACCAGATGGCAGTACTTGCTTAAGTAAATTGTGATGTGCATCAGAATGTTCGCGAATATCCAACGTTGCGTGGGTTAAACCAAAGGCTGCGATGCTGCGGATGGTGCGCTCGAGTAAGCCGGTTGCGATCAATTCTCCGCGATGGGCAAAGAGTGAATCGCGCATCAAAGTTAGGTCAGCAATTAATTCGGCAGAGTTTGCATAATCGCGCCCCGGCACGTGAGGAGCACCAACAGCGTGGCGATTACGAGTAAAAGCTAAGCGATGCACAATGGCGGTGGCCTTTAGTCGGTATGGCTCTTGTTGATTTAAACGTAAGAAGCGCTCTTCAAATTCTGGGATGTTCTTTAAATCATTTTCAACCGAGGCAGATAACTCAGGAGTTGCCCCGACAATACGAGTTGAAACAGAGAGCATCTGGCGCAGTTGATCCATTGCCGCGATGGTGGTTCTAATCGCGTGGCCAACTTGAAGAACAACGGCATCTTCAGTTACTTGTGCGGTGATATTTGGATTTCCATCACGATCGCCACCGATCCAAGTGCCAAATGTGAGTGGTCGTGCTTGCACCGGAAGTTCGATATCAAGGCGCTTTAATTCGCGGGCAAAGTCATTTAAAACTTCCGGAACGGTGTTGCGCGCTAGATCATCAAGATAGTAAAGCGCATTCATTGCTTCATCCAGCGGCTCGGGACGATCTAAACGTAATTCATCGGTCTGCCACAAAAGATCAACGGTTTCTGCAAGTCTTTCGGTTTGGCGGGGATCTAAATCTTGATCTAAAAGCTTTGCAACTTCACCGAGTTTATTTAATATGGAACGACGTGCTGCTTCTGTTGGGTGCGCAGTAAAAACTGGGCGCACCATTAATTCGCTAATCCACTCTTCTAATTCTTGGTGAGTAAATTCGTGTCCAGGTGTTTGCACTTTATACGCTTGCTCAATCTTGTCGATTGCACGACTTAACCAAGAGCCACCTGATGCACGTGATTGCGCAATTACTCGGGCGCGGTGCACTTGCTCTGCCACATTTGCTAGGTGAAAGTAGGTACTAAATGCTCGTACAAGTTGCACTGAATCATCCACCGAAAGTTTTTCCAATAATTCTATGCCGCTACCTTCGCGCACAGCTTTTCGCACAGATTCAACTAAATCTAAAAGCCCTTGACCCTCTTGACGTACAAGTGATTGCCCCAAGAGATCGCCGAGTTTGCGCACGTCGCTGCGCAAAAGCGCATCATCGCTTGCGAAGTTATTGGAGTTAGTCGGGCTCATCATCACTGGCATATCCTCTCAGGAATAATGACGAGTTTGAGACGCAAATATGCGGGTTAGACTTGGAGCATCAAGCCCCCTCCCTTTTTGGGAACGGGGCCAATCGGCTTTTCCAACAAGAGGATTGAGAGGCAGATAAATGCGTGCGTTGGTGCAGATGATTGGCAGCGAAAGCGCTGTCGCATCTTGCCTGCACGATTCCAAGAAAATAGTCGCACCGGCGGCGACATATCCCTTCTTACTTGCCAAAGTCGCCGAAAAATCTTCGCTGCTGATTGTTACCAGCTCAAGTCGTAGCGCTGAAGATTTAGCATCTGAATTACGCGAATTACATAACCGAGTTCTGGAGTTTCCGGCTTGGGAGACTTTGCCGCACGAGCGTTTAAGTCCACGAAGTGACACTGTTGCAAGGCGATTAGCTACGCTGGCAGATTTAGCAACGCCAAATAATGAAAATACAATTGTTGTTTCACCGATTCGTGCTGTGATCCATCGCTTTATTGCCGATTTAGCAAGCCAACCTTTACAGAGTTTAGAGATCGGCAGCGAAGTTGATTTAACTACTTTGATTACAAATCTGACCGAACTTGCCTACATCCGCACCGACTTGGTTGAAAAGCGGGGCGAGTTTGCAGTTCGTGGTGGAATCGTTGATCTATTTTTGCCGCTTTCTGAACATCCTGTTCGTATTGATTTCTTTGGTGATGAAATCGAAGAGCTGAGTTATTTTGATGTTGCTAGTCAGCGCACCACCACACCGGTGATTGGCAAATTAGATATCTTGCCGTGCCGCGAATTGTTATTGACTTCAGATATCCGAGCGCGCGCAGAGAGTGCTAAATCTAAATACCCAGCTGCCTTAGAAATTCTCGATCGCGTTGCTCAAGGTATTTCAACCGAAGGTATGGAATCGTTAATCCCAATATTGGTTGATGAGACCGAAACTATTTTGCAGCGTATGCCCAAAGGAACTGAAGTTATTTTCATCGATGATGAACGTATCCGTATGCGCACCATTGATTTACTAGCGACAAATGAAGAGTTCTTTGAAGCGGCCTGGTCGCACGCAGCCCTTGGCGCTGCAGCCCCTCTGCCAGTCACCGATGCAACTTATCTATCCTGGGAAGGCTTAACTGAAGAAATTGCACGCTGCAAACTTTCATCGCGCGCACTTAATCCATTTGGATCTGATTTGGATATAGATGCAACCTTCTTAGACTTTCAAGCAATTGATCCGTTGCGCGCTGATATGGACCGCGCGATTAATGCACTAAGAAGTGCAGTTGACGCCGGCTTCTCCATAATCTTTTCGGCAGCCGGCCAAGGTATGGCAGAGCGTTATGCAGGGATTTTCCGTAACGCAGACCTGCCGGTTGTAATCGTTCCGGAGTTAAGAGCGATTCCGACGAAGGGTTCAGTACATATAACGCAATCGGCAATTGCACACGGATTTACTTCACAAAGTGCGCGAATCCTATTTATTACTGAACGAGATTTAACTGGCAGTAAGGCATCTGCAAAAGATGGTGCGCGCATGCCTTCCAAGCGCAAGCAAGCGGTTGATCCGTTGGAATTGCGCGCTGGTGATTTTGTAGTTCACGAACAACACGGAATCGGCAGATATGTTGAAATGGTGCAGCGCACCATCGGCGGCATTACACGCGAATATCTAGTAATTGAATATGCAGCGGCCAAGCGCGGGCAACCTGGCGATCGAGTCTTTGTACCAACCGATACCTTGGAGCAAGTAAGTAAATACATTGGCGGTGAATCACCAACGGTGCACCGCATCGGCAGCGGTGAATGGCAGAAAGCTAAAGGTCGCGCCCGCAAGGCGGTAAAACAAATTGCTGGCGAGTTAATTCGTTTATATGCAGCGCGCACTAGTTCGCCGGGTTTTGCATTCTCACCTGATACCCCTTGGCAACGAGAGTTAGAAGATGCTTTTTCGTATATTGAAACTCCAGATCAACTTTCCACGATTGAAGAAGTTAAGCGCGATATGGAAAAGCCATATCCAATGGATCGCATTATCTGCGGCGATGTTGGTTACGGTAAAACTGAGATCGCAATTCGTGCAGCGTTTAAAGCGGTGCAAGACGGTAAACAAGTTGCGGTTCTTGTACCGACCACACTGTTGGTGCAACAGCATGAGAAAACTTTTTCTGAGCGCTATGCCGGATTCCCATTACGCGTAGCCGGGCTATCGCGTTTTAATAGCGCAAAAGAATCTAAAGATATCTTGGCCGAACTCGCTGCTGGCAGCGTTGATGTTGTGATTGGTACACACCGCTTGCTATCGCAAGATGTCGTCTTCAAAGATTTGGGTTTAGTAGTTGTAGATGAAGAACAGCGCTTCGGAGTTGAGCAGAAAGAATCTCTAAAAAAGATGCGCACAACTGTGGATGTATTAGCAATGTCTGCTACACCGATTCCGCGAACCCTTGAAATGGCAGTGACCGGCATTCGCGAAATGTCGACGATCACAAC
>CAXNEU010000088.1:0-4952 GCA_964201705.1 Candidatus Planktophila sp.
CAGTATTTAATCCACGGTGATGGATCTCAGTCATTTCATAAGAGCGCATTCCTTGATCGCGCATCCAATCTAAAGTTTTGTTATCAGGCCAGTAACCTCTTAAACCCAACTGCAAGAAGCGATCTCCACGCACTGAACCACTTTCAATAAGGCGACGCATTGGTGTGCCGTGTCCGATTAACGCACCAAATTGATCTTCACCGGTGTCAGCGTGTGCATCGAAGTGGATCATTGAAATCTTGCCTTGTCCGCGATGATTTGCGATACCTGCAACATCGGCAGATGCAATGGAGTGATCTCCGCCGAGCACAACTGCAATTTTGCCGGCACGTGAAATTTTCTCTGTCGCTGCTTCAAGAACTTTAAGTGATTGCACTAAGTCTCCGGGTGGCATTAATAAGTCACCAGCGTCATAAACCTTGAGCGCTTTAAAGGCATCGATACGCAGTGCTAAGTGCGGGCGCTCTGCATCGTGTGGCAGGTAATCTCCACCACGAATTGCTTGTGGGCCAAACTTGGCACCTGACCTGTGTGATGTTCCCGAATCTATTGGCGCTCCAACAATAATTACATCGGCGTCTGCATATGACTTTGGATCATCGAGATCACATTGCGGGATTCCAAGAAATGTAAAACTTGGTCCGTACATATTGCCGTGGTTAACCATTGGTTAAGGATATGCGCTTTTCTTTAAGAATCGAAACCTAGACCAAGTGAATCGAGGAGTTTAAGCCAGAGATTGCGCTTACCGCTGTTCTTATCTGCCTGATTTATCGACCACTGCGTCAGACGAATAAAGATAAAGCGGAAAGGCTCTGGCGGAAATGGCATCGGCTTCTTTTGGACCATACGCAATTGAGTGCGCTCGTTCTCAACACCATCTAAGAGATCAAGCATTACTTGTGCACCAAATCGGGTTGAGCCAACTCCAAGACCGGTGTAACCCAGAACGTATGCAACGCGGCCGCTGTAGGCAGTGCCCCAAAACGGCGAGAAGCGCGAGCAAGTGTCAATCGCACCGCCCCAGCCATGTGTGAATTTAATTCCTGTGAGCTGCGGAAAAGTTTCAAGAAATGCTTCCGCTAAATGTGCATAAGTTTGCGCATCAGTTTCATACTCTTGTCGCACCTTGCCACGGAAGTTATAGATCGCATCATATCCGCCCCATAAAATTTCATTATCTTTAGTCATTCGGTAATAATGGAATTGATTGCCGGCATCAGAAAGACCTTCGCGATCTTTCCAGCCGATCAAATCTAACTGTTCTGCGGTCAATGGCTCAGTGACCAATTGAAAGTCATAAACGGGAATTACGTACTTATGCGCGCGCTTAATGAGAGATTTAAATACATTTGTCGCCAGCGCAACTTTATTTGCATAGACGCTTCCATAAGGTGTGTGAATAATCATTCCATTTTTAGTTCGCTCAAGTCGATCAACTTGTGAGTTTTCAAATATCTTCACACCTAATTTGATACAGGCACGTTCTAGTCCCCAAACCAATCGTGCCGGATCAACTAGAGCTGTCCCATCTGGATCCCAGAGCGCTCCCTTGTATATTGGCGACTTTACGCGTTCTTGCATCTCTGCTTGGCTTAACAGCTCTACATTGTCACCGAATGAATTCCGAAGTTCGGCTTCTTCTACTAAACCTTCCATCTGCCAGTCTTCGACAGCAACTCGATATTCACCGTTCCACTCAAAATTACAATCAATTCCATATTTCTTAATTGTCGCTTCGATCGCATCTAGGTTCTCACGCCCTAAGCGTTCAATTACTCCCATTTCACTTTTAAAGCGGCTATAGCCATTCATAAACCCATGGGTCAGCGAGTAACTGCAGAATCCACCATTACGACCAGATGCACCAGCACCTGTTTCGCGTTGTTCGACCACGATAACTTCGCGCTCGGGGTCAGCTTCTTTTGCTAAGAGCGCGGTCCATAACCCGGTGTAGCCAGCTCCGACAATACAAAGATCGGCAGTTACATCACCAATAAGTGTTGGATGTGGCAGCGGCTCAAGCGGATCTTCATCCAGCCAGTAAAGCTGCGGTTGCATTAACGATAAGTGTTTAAGAATCGATGGGTCGATGTTCGCCATCACGCTTTCCGGTTAAACCGGAAATCACCTCTGCAATTACTACTAGTAGTTGGCCGTTATATTAGCGCGCTTTGCGACGATTGACGAACTGACCCGCTATAACGATCGCAAGTGCTAAGAAAAACATACCCGAACCGATCACATTTGCTTGTGCAGGAATACCACGAGCTGCTGCGGTATATACAAATTTAGGGAATGTTGAAACAGTTCCGGAATTAAAGTTGGTAATAATAAAATCATCGAAAGATAAGCTAAATGCAAGAAGCGCCGCACCTGCAATACCAGGTGCAACAAGTGGAAGAGTTACACGTCTAAATGTCTGAAATTCATTTGCATAGAGATCCATGGCCGCTTGTTCCAAGCGAGGATCAAGACTTGCGATACGCGCTTTTACGGTGACGACAACGAATGAGATGCAGAACATTACGTGTGCGATAACAGTTGGCCAGAACCCTGGGTTAATTTTGAAAACTAGGAAGAGAGATAATAGCGATGCTCCTAATACAATTTCGGGAGTTGCCATCGGTAAGAAGATCAAGAGATTTGAAGTAGAACGCCCCTTAAATTTATGGCGACCAATTGCAAAGGCAATCATTGTTCCTAAGATCGTTGAAAATATTGTCGCAAGCAAGCCAATCTTGATGGAGTTTGCCAGCGCAGTACAGACTTCTGGTGCACCGCATGGATTTTTCCAATTATCTAGCGTGAATCCCTTCCAGATTAAGTTGCTCTTGCCAGAATCATTAAAGGAGAAGGCGAAGGTGTAAGCAACTGGAATGAAGAGATAAGTAAAGGCTAAAACCATGTAGACCCGAATTAAATTTCGCCCAAACCAACGTTGGAATCTTGCCATCACTGGAATGGTTGGAATTGTGGCATCAACTATTTTCTTGCTCATACCAACTCCTCCGTTCCGGCTTTGCGAATGTATATAGTTACAAGAATCAGAATCGCCGCCATTAAGGTAAATGAGAGCGCAGCTGCAGTTGGGTAATCCACGATCTTGAAGTATCGCGATTCAATTACGTTACCGATCATCTTTGTATTTGGGCTTCCCAAAATTGCGGCATTTACATAGTCACCTGCCGCAGGAATAAATGTCAACAAAGTGCCTGCGACGACTCCGGGCATTGAAAGCGGCAGAGTTACTTTTCGGAAGGTTGTGAACGCATTCGCATATAGATCTCCGGATGCTTCAAGAGTTCGGGGATCTATACGGTCAATCGAGGCATATAACGGCAAAGTCATAAATGGCAGGAAGTTATAGGTCATACCCATTACTACAGCGAAGGCTGTTGATGTCAGCGTTGTGCTGGGGCTAATTATTCCAAGAGTGCGCAATGTCGGAACCACGAACCCTTCTTCCCCAAGGATTTGTTTCCAGGCCACCGTACGTAGCAAGAATGAAGTAAAGAATGGAGCAACTACCAGTACGAGTAAGAAATTCTTGTACTTGCCAGCTTTAAATGCGATTGCATATGCCAAAGGATAAGAAATCATCAGCGCAAGTACCGTAGCTATAAGGGCGTAAACAAATGAGCGACCGAACTGTTCTCTATTTTCGATAAAGGCGTCTATGTAGTTCTGAAAACGCAGAGTCTGCTCGTATTGGCCAGTGTCTCCCCCGGCGATTGGAGTTTGGGTCGATGTCTGCGCCAAATTTACGATAGGCAGAATAAAGAAGGTGAAGAGAAAGAGAAAACCTGGAAGTAAGAGCAGGTAAGGGGTGCGAATCTTTCCCATTGCGGTGCCGACTTATTCTTCGTCTAGAACTTCAGGATTAACTTCTGAGCCAGCCGTGACATCTTCATCTCCGCGAAGTGCGAAGGTAAAGATTGGCTCCCAAGAAATATTTACCGCATCACCCTTATTAAATGGCGCGACGCCATCGTCATTTTGCTCAAAAACAATTAACTCTTGCCCCCAAGGCATAGCAACTTGGTACTGTGTTGAAACACCGATGTAAGAAACATCTTCAATTCGTCCACCGCTTAGTACATTGCCGGATACCGGTGTATTCAGCAGTGAGATACGGAACTTTTCAGGGCGAATTCCGGCATAAATTGAGTTATCGACTGCGTGAGAACGGTGTTTTGGAAGTGAAATTTTCTGTCCATATAAATCAGCAACAATTGAATTTCCATCGTTACCTGAAATAGTTCCCTTAATCAGATTTGATTGACCAAGGAAATTCGCAACGAATGCAGTCTCCGGATTGTCATAAAGTTCAGCTGGAGAACCCATCTGCTCAATCTGACCTTCATTCATAACCGCAATGGTGTCAGCCATTGTCATCGCTTCTTCTTGGTCGTGGGTTACGTGAACGAAGGTAAGTCCAACTTCTTTTTGAATCCACTTAAGTTCGATCTGCATCTGACGGCGTAATTTGAGATCGAGTGCGCCAAGTGGTTCATCGAGCAAAAGTAGTGCTGGACGGTTAACGATGGCGCGGGCTAGTGCGATACGTTGCTGTTGGCCGCCAGATAATTGAGTTGGCTTGCGCTCAGCCAAATGTGGTAACTCAACTAAATTAAGAACTTTATTCACTGCCGCATCAACATCTTTAATGCCACGGCGTCGTAAACCAAAGGCGATATTTTCAAAGATTGTTAAGTGCGGAAACAGCGCATAGTTCTGAAAAACCGTATTAATTGGACGTTGATAAGGCTTTGTTGTGGTGATATCAGTTTCACCTAGGTGGATACTTCCCACTGTTGGTTCCTCAAGTCCTGCAATCATGCGCAGCGTTGTTGTCTTGCCACATCCGGAAGGTCCAAGCAGAGCAAAGAAAGAACCTTTAGGGATCGTTAGCGTCAGATCATCTACCGCTTTGAAATCACTGTACTCTT
>CAXNEU010000089.1:0-4943 GCA_964201705.1 Candidatus Planktophila sp.
ATAACCGTGGTTAAAAATGCACCAGTACTCCACATTCCATGAAATGAAGACATATATCTGCGTCCCAGAATCTTTTCAACGACAGTTCCCTGGTAGTTGTAACACATATCAATTAGCGCATAGCCCAGACCCATTGTGTATAAAGTGAAAAATAGCGCTACCGCATTTGTGGAAAGCGCCATACCTGCCAAACCTGTTGGCATAATCAATACGCCGAAAAAAATAGTTCTCTGGGAACCAAAGGTATGCATTAAGCGTCCGGCTAGCTGTGCACCAGTTATTGATCCAAAGGTGCTTCCGATAAGCACAAATCCGAATTCGCCATTTGATAAACCAATAGCATCTTTAATTTCTGGGATTCGCGGTACCCATCCCATAGAGACTATTCCGAGCAGCAAGAAAGAGACCCATAAAGAATTTCGGGCTAATTTTGCACGGTGAAGTAGATCGCTCGCTTCGGCAGACATTTGCCAAGGGTATCCTGCATCTATGGATGGGATATTGGAAAAGGCGGCGGTAAGGCGCTTTATTCAGGCTGCCGAAAATCTTGGAGTAATGGGAGAAGTAACCATTCTTTCAGAAACCGCCCGAACCGCAGTTGATGCCGCAAACGGACTTGGCATTGAAGTTGGCCAAATTGCATCTTCGCTAATCTTTAAATTACCTTCTGGCAATCCGCTCTTAATTATTACTAGCGGCCGCCATCGCGTCGACACAGAACTTGTTGCCAAGAATTTAGGAATCCCAGAACTCGGTCGAGCCGATGCAAATTATGTAAAAGAAGTTTCCGGATATTCGGTGGGTGGGGTTGCGCCGCTGGGCTGGATCAATACTCCTGAGAAAATTCTGATTGATCAAGCGTTAAACGATTACGACGTAGTCTGGGCGGCATCTGGCCATCCGCACGCTGTATATCCAACTTCATTTAACGAGTTGATCAGGTGCACAGGTGCAACGCCAATGGTTGTTGGCGATTAGCCAAGTAGTTCGCTGAGTAACTTTTCTACTCGCACCTTAATATCATCACGAATCACTCGCACTAATTCAATCCCTTGACCTGCAGGATCATCGAGGACCCAATCTTCATAACGCTTGCCAGGATAGTACGGGCAGGCATCACCGCAACCCATTGTGATTACAGCATCGGATGCTTGCACAGCCTCTGGTGTCAAAATCTTTGGTGTGTTATTTGCAATATCAATTCCGAGTTCGGCCATTGCTTCAACCGCAATTGGGTTGATGGAATCTTTAGGAGCAGAGCCGGCCGAGAGAACTTCTACTCGTCCTTGTCCTAGTTCGCGCATAAAGCCGGCCGCCATTTGAGAGCGACCTGCATTGTGCACGCAAACGAAAAGTACCGATGGTTTACTCATTTTTTGCGCTTACCTTTGCTGCTAAGTGATTGGCTTAGTGCCAATCCAATTACCGCTCCAACTAGCTGTGCCCCAATAAATGGCGCGATTGATTCTGGTGCTATTCCTGCAAAGGTATTTGACCAGCCGCGGGCGAAGGTGACCGCAGGATTTGCAAATGATGTTGATGAGGTGAAGAAATATGCAGCACCGATCCAGCAGGCAACCAGAACCGGAATCTTCTTCTCTTTGCTCTGATCAATTGCTATGAAAATTGTGAATATCAAACCTGCGGTTGCGATGATCTCACTCAATAACAAATTGTCTCCGCTTCGAATCTTCGTCGAGGCGGTAAAGAGTGGGAGGTCAAAGAGGAGATTGGCTAAGCCAGCACCAGTCAGTGCGCCGAGAAATTGAGCGAATAAAAACTGCAAGGTTTGGCTAATTGATATCTCACGCTTATAGAAAGTTATCAAGGTGACTAGCGGATTGAAATGTGCGCCACTTATGTCGCCCAATAAGGTAATTAGTAAATACAGGATCGCTGCGGTGCACAAAGAATTAGCCAGTAATTGCACAGCGACATCAGTCGAAAGGTTCTGGGCCATTTCACCCGATCCAATAACAGTCATGACCAGAACTGCGCTGCCTAAAAATTCGGCACCCACCTTGCGGATCTTCATAAGCCCATCATGGCCGACCTTTGGCGATGAAAAAGCCTACGCCACAGAGTAATATTTAAAACTAATATGAACATTACGTTAACGCTGCATCCTTCCAAATTGGAAGCTGCTCCTTATGTTGCACTTATTCACGGCATGGGATCGGCGGCCACTGCTTGGAAGCCACTAACGCCTCACCTGTTAAATCATTTCAATGTGATTACCGTGGATCTGCCTGGCCACGGCGAATCTGCTTTCACAAAAGGTCAAGCGATGGATCCGGCTTCGATTGCTGAACAAGTTGTTCGCCAGATTGAAAATGAATTTGAAATAAGTGAATTTGATCTGGTGGGTAACTCTTGGGGTGGATGGATCGCACTTGAGATTGCTGCTAATTTTCCTAAGCTAATTGCTAGCGTGACTGCGCTAGCACCCGCAGGATTTTGGCTTGCTTCCTATGTGCAGCGAGCCCCCGGAACAGCTGCGATGCGCTCACTGGCAAAAAGTTCTTCTTCCCTGTCTACAATTTTCTTGCAGTACGAATGGGCGCGCAAATTAGGTTTTGAAGATGTCTCTCCGCATTGGCGCACTTTTTCTTACGAACTCTGTCTGGATGCCACAAAGGCGATGGCAAAATCTCCTGGATACTTCCCCGCTTGGGATGGGATGTTAAGCAAACGTTTTGATTCACAGATAGATGAAGACATTCCAGTAAAAATAATCTTCGGTGATTCTGACAACACTTTGCCAGAAACTACTTGTCAGGAAAGAGCAATGGCGCCGGCACATTCGCAATGGATCACAATTGAAAAATGTGGACACGCGCCAATGTGGGACAACGTGGAAACAGTTGCAAATCATATTTTGGAGATGGCTGGCAAACTTCGATGAGCGATTCGCGCGTTACCGTAATTTATTTTTGGAAGATCAAATCTTCTAATATTGGATTTGCACTGTTTCGTATGGTGCTAGATCGAGGATCTTTACGCAGAATTAGAGGCGTGCACTTCGCCAAGATGCTGGGCACTGGCAAGGGAGAATCCTTTACTCCCCGTGATGCTGATGCCAATCAGTGGGGTGCGTTAATTGTTATCGATAGCGAAAATTTGCAAGCACTTGATGATTCGAAGTTGATCAAGAGATGGAGGGCTCATTCACTCTCAGAGGTTAGATACTTATTGGATCCGATCTCATCTCACGGGCTTTGGGCCAAGACAAATCCCTTTGCTTATTCTTCCGTACAGACTGATGGTGAAATTGTTGCCATAACTCGTGCCCGAATTAAATGGTTTCAAAATTTCAGGTTCTGGCGGGCTGTGCCTCCTGTAACTGAAAGCCTGCATTCTTCTGCTGGTTTGATTGCGACGATTGGAATTGGCGAGGCGCCTATAGGTTTGCAAGGTACTTTCTCGCACTGGAAAACTGGCGCCGATCTTCGCAACTTTGCTTACAAGGGTGCGGCGCATCAAGGCGCCATCGCGGCTACCGAGCGCCATCAGTGGTATGCCGAAGAACTCTTTTCCCGCTTTGCAGTACGCGATATCCGCGGCTAAAACTCTCTTGGATTACAAAGTAATGAGTAAGTAGGGCAGACTTAGACCATGTCGATTCGTCATTACTCACCACGTCGTAATCGCCGTCGCGGAATTTCATCCCGAGCTCAGTTTTTATTGAACTTAATTTTAGGCATCGCGATCTTGCTGCAAGTTAGTTATCCCCTGCTAAATGGTGAAGCGTTGCGCGTGGTAACAATCGCAACCGTTTATTGGGGTGCTGGCGCAATGGCACTTCACGCGCTTCTTGCCTATGGATCACGATATGCATTCACTTATCTCGGAATAACGCTGACCTTTGGATACTTCATTGAATTACTTGGGGTTAATTCTGGTTGGCCATTTGGAATTTATTCTTATGATGCCTCACTCGGTCCCCAAATTTTAGGTGTCCCGATGGTTGTTCCATTTGCGTGGGCCATGATCGCTCATCCAATTCTTTGTGCAGCTCGTCGCGTTGCAGGCAGTTGGGTATTTTTATATGGCGGCTTTGGCTTAATGGCATATGACTTCTTCTTAGATCCACAAATGGTTTCCGCCGGTCGTTGGACCTGGGAAGTTACTGGCTCACATGTTCCATTCTCACCAGAGATTCCACTTTCAAATGCCTTTGGTTGGTTGCTATCAGGAATGGCGTTAATCGCTATTTTGCATATATCGCTGCCGCATGATCGACGTAAAGTAAGCGCTAGCCTGGCAGCGGTTGATGTGTTTCTAATTTGGACTTGGTTTGCTGGTGTTATCTCCAACTTATTCTTCTTTGATCGTCCAGGCGTCGCCCTACTCTTCGGAGCAAGCTTCGGCCTGGTTCTAGCGCCTTACATATTTTCGCGTTGGCTCGGCCGCCCTTAACAAATAGATGGCTACCGCACTTTTCATATTTTCTATCTTTCTGCTTTTCATCACTTCTTTTAACTTCTTCACGATTCGCCGGCCAAAGAGCGTTGAGCGGATTACCTCCCCCATACCCGTGTTAATTCCGGTGCGTAATGAAGCTGAAAATATCGCTGAGCTCGTTACTTCTCTCACCAGACAAAGCGCTCTCGACTCCGTGGAAATAATCTTTATAGATGATTCTTCAGAAGATGGCACAGGTAAATTACTCAGCGATGCTAAATCCGCTGGTGCGCCAATAAGAATTATCAATGCGCCAGCCTTGCCAAATGATTGGCTCGGCAAACCTTGGGCGTTGCAACAAGGTTACTTAGCAGCACGCGGTGAAATCATCGTAACTTTAGATGCTGATGTCCGCCTTGCACCCACTGCAATAGCGCAGACCGTTTCCATGCTCGGAACGCGTGACTTTATCTCTGCCTATCCAAAGCAAATTGCAAAGACATTCGCTGAGCGCTTAGTGCAACCACTTCTGCAATGGT
>CAXNEU010000090.1:0-4890 GCA_964201705.1 Candidatus Planktophila sp.
ATCACCTTTGCCGTAGTTGGCGATAGCGCAGCATCTGGGGTTGGAGATTCAGATGACCAAGGTAACTACTTTGGTTGGACCTACCATCTTGCAAAAGCATTTCAAGAGCCATTGGTCTATATAAATGCATCACGACCAGGCGCTCGTTCGGCAGAAGTATTAAATGTGCAATTGCCAAAGGTGCTTGATCACTCACCCGAACTCGCTGCGGTAATTGTCGGCGGAAATGATTTACTGCGCAGCAACTTTTCGCCAGAAACTTTCGAGAAGAATTTGCGACAGACTATGGTCGATCTTGTCACTAATGGATCGACAATTATGTTACTTGAACTACATGATCCAACTGTAATAGTCCCAATGCCTTACCTGGTTGGGCGCATTTGCCGGAGGCGAGTACAAGCAATTAACGAAGTTACTCATAGGCTCAGTCAAGAGTTTGGCGCGGTCACCTTGCCAACACGAACACTTTCTGGAATCTATGAACGCGAGAAGTGGCACGTTGATCGAATGCATCCCAGCAAATTAGGTCATCAATTTATTGCTCAACAATTTGCAGTTTTATTACGCGAGCGTGGCTTTTTCATTGGTGAGGTTCAGATTGATCCAATCAACAATAGAAGTCGTAGAGACTCAATACTTTGGATTTTGCGCAATGGAGCCCCTTGGTTTCTAAAGCGCAGCGTGGATCTCTTTCCTGGCCTAATATGGCTAAGCGGTGCCGAGTTAATTTACATTTTTCGGCAGAAACATTCGCAACTTTCACAAGGTCTCACAGGCGCAGTACTAGGTAGTAATTACTAAATTAAACTAAAATCGCGCCTATGCTCGCATTCATCGCACCTGGGCAAGGAGCGCAAACACCCGGGATGCTCACGCCTTGGATCGCTGATCCTGCTGCCAAGCTTTTGCTATCGCAGTGGTCGCACGAAATTGAATTAGATTTAGTCAGACTTGGCACAACTGCTGATGCCGATGAAATTAAAGATACCGCCAACGCCCAACCGTTGATTGTGGCGGCAGGATTATTGGGTGCCCGCGCACTAGGTAGCGCCAGAATCGCAATTGTTGCTGGCCACTCTGTTGGCGAAATTACCGCAGCCGCGATTGCCGGTGTTATCGATGACGTTGATGCAATGAAATTAGTTCGCGCGCGCGGAATTGAAATGGCCAAGGCTGCCGCACTGAAACCTGCAGGAATGGCCGCTGTACTTGGTGGCGATCGCGAAGTTGTGCTTCGTGCGATCTCTGACTTGGGTTTAGTTGCCGCAAATGACAACGGTGGTGGACAGATCGTTGCGGCCGGTGATTTAGATGCGTTGGCAAAGTTAGCGCCAGAAGGTGCGCGAGTACGTGTGCTCGCCGTTGCTGGGGCATTTCATACCTCTTATATGCAATCTGCCATCGCGCCCCTGCAAGAGATCGCTGCAAAGATTTCAGTTCACGCTGCCAGTTGCCTTTTGATCTCTAATAAAGATGGGGCGGTTCTGCAAGATGGACGCGAGATCTTAGATCGCATCGTTGCGCAGATTTCAAACCCAGTGCGTTGGGATTTATGTATGACAACTCTGGCTAGCCACGTATCTGGAGCAGTTGAAATTCCACCAGCTGGAACTTTGGTTGGGCTATTAAAGCGCGCGGTACCAATAATCGAAACATTTGCCCTAAAGAGCGCTGAAGATGTCACACTTGCTAAAGAATTTATTGTGCGTCACCAAGATGAGTCGAACGTTGAGGAAGAGTAATGGTTATCAAAACTAAGTCCGGTAGCGAAAGCTCAATCCTCTCAGTGGGTGTCTATCGCCCATCTCGCTTGGTACCTAACTCAGAAATTGTTGATGCTATTGATTCCAGCGATGAATGGATTGTGCAACGCACTGGAATTGAATCTCGCCGCATTGCGGGAGCCGATGAATCGGTTGTGGACATGGCAATTGGCGCGGCAGAACAAGCTTTGCTGCGTGCCAAGTTAACTATTAAAGATATTGATTCAGTAATCGTTGCAACTATTACTTATCCGCATCAAGCACCTTCTGCAGCAACTGCAATCATTCAAAGAATGGGAAATCCAACTGCGGCAGCGTTCGACATTAGCGCTGCTTGTGCTGGCTTTTGTTATGGCGTTGCAATGGCCCACGACTTTGTTCGTGCGGGTAGCGCTAAGAAAGTTCTTGTTATCGGCGTAGAAAAGATCTCAGATTTCACAGATCCGACAGATCGCGCAACTGCCTTTATCTTCGCCGATGGCGCAGGCGCTGTCGTAATTGGCGAAACTAGTGATGCAGGTATTGGCCCAGTTGAATGGGGTTCTGATTCAGAAAATCGCGATGCAATTTTGATGAATCCATCTTGGATAGATATGCGTGACACCGAAACGCAGCTAACCAAAGCAGATGTTAAATGGCCCAACATCACACAAGAAGGCCAAAAGGTTTTTCGTTGGGCGGTATTTTCAATGAGCAAGGCAGCGTTGAAAGCCTTGGATTCAGCCGGGTTAAGTGTGCACCAGATCGATGCCTTTATTCCCCATCAAGCAAATGTGCGCATAATTGAAACTATGGCGAAAGAGATGAAGTTGCCAGATTCGGTAATCATCGCCGATGACATTAGAACAAATGGAAATACATCGGCTGCATCAATTCCGCTAGCCATGGATGCGTTACTGGCAAAACATCCTGAGCTACATGGAAAGTTAGCCTTGCTGATCGGATATGGCGCAGGTCTCGTTTATGCCGGCCAAGTTGTGAAATTGCCACCAAAACCATAATTTTTCTGGCTTAACCTCCCAATTACTAGGAAGTAAGGGCCTTATCGGGGAGAATAACTACTTATTCATAATGAAACAAGAAAAGGATCCATCAAAATGGCACTATCAGCAGCAGATGTACTCGCAGGAATCAAAGAGATCGTTGAAGAAGTAGCTGGTATTCCAGCAGCATCGATTGAACTAGATAAGAACTTCACTGATGATCTAGAAGTTGATTCATTGAGCATGGTTGAAGTTGTCGTTGCTTGCGAAGAGCGTTTTGGTGTAAAGATCCCTGATGAGAAAGTAACTGATCTCGCAACAGTAGGAGATGCAGTTAATTTCATCGTTAACGCTGCCGCATAAGTAATTTCATGTCACAACGTCGCGTAGTCGTTACTGGGCTAGGTGCAACCACTCCACTTGGTGGAGATGTTGCCAGTACCTGGGCTGCGCTACTTGCCGGCAAAAGTGGTGTGCGTCTTTTAACTGAAGATTGGCGCGAACTCTTGCCGGTGCACTTTGCTGCGCGCGTTGCTACAGAGCCGGCCGATCAGATGGAGCGCGTAGAAATGCGCCGCTTAGATCGTTCTGAACAATTTGCACTGATTGCATCTCGTGAGGCTTGGAAAGATGCTGGCGCTCCTGACCTTGATAAAGAACGCCTTGGCGTTGTGATCGCATCTGGCATCGGTGGCGTAATAACCCTGCTCGACCAGTTTGATAACTTAAAAGAGAAAGGTGCGCGCGGTGTTAGCCCGCACACCGTTCCGATGTTGATGCCAAATGGTCCGGCTGCAAATGTTGGGTTAGAACTTCAAGCAAAGGCCGGCGTTCACACACCAGTAAGTGCCTGCGCATCAGGCGCGGAAGCAATTGGTTACGCACTTGAAATGATTCGATCTAATCGCGCCGATGTAATTGTTAGCGGTGGCGTGGAGGCAGCAATTCACCAATTGCCGATGGCGGGCTTTGCAGCGATGAAGGCTTTATCAACGCGCAACGATGCGCCAGAGCGCGCATCTCGACCTTACGATGCCGATCGCGATGGTTTTGTGCTCGGCGAAGGCGGCGGAATATTAATTCTGGAAGAGTACGAACACGCTAAAGCGCGCGGTGCAAAGATTTATTGCGAATTAGTTGGGCAGGGACTTTCATCAGATGGCTATCACATCGCCGCTCCCGATCCTGATGGTTCAGGAGTCCAGCGCGCAATTAAATTTGCTTTAGCCGATGCCAAACTTTCTACCAAAGACATTGTTCACTTAAATGCCCACGCCACATCAACTCCGGCAGGCGATGTTGCTGAAGCAAATGCACTGCGCTTAGCCCTGGGTAAAGATTCTGATCACGTTGCAGTATCTGCTACAAAATCAATGACTGGTCACTTACTTGGTGGCGCAGGTGCGATTGAATCTGTATTTATTGTTAAAGCTCTGCAAGAGCGCTTAGCTCCGCCAACAATTAATATTGAAAACTTGGATGCTGCTGTAACAATTGATGTGGTTCGTGACACGCCTCGCACGCTTCCCCCAGGACAGATCGCTGCGCTCAATGATTCTTTTGGTTTCGGTGGCCATAACGTTGTATTGGCTTTCGCAACTCTATAAACTCATTTTTATGGTCCACAAAGAGGTTGACCCGCGCGATCCACAATTAAGAATCCAACGCCTGCTTGATCCGGGCACCGATTCTCTGTTAGTAGAACGCACAGATTGCGGAATGCTTGCCGCAACCGGTGCGATAAAAGGAAACCGCGTAGTCGTTTTCGCATCCGATGCCACAATTAAAAGTGGCGCACTCGGTGTTGCTGGTTCGCAAGTAATCGTTGCGGCATATAAAGAAGCGATGGCTAAACAATTACCGATAATCGGGATCTGGCATTCGGGCGGTGCGCGGCTAAGTGATGGCGTTTCATCTTTAAATGCTTTTGGTGAAGTCTTTCAAGCGATGATTCTTGCAAGTGGTCGAATCCCGCAACTCTCACTTGTGCTTGGACCAACCGCAGGTGGCGGTGCGTACGGTCCAGCACTAACGGACATTGTTGTACTTGCACCAGAAGGACGGATCTTTGTAACCGGACCAGATGTTGTTAAATCGGTAACTGGTGAAGATGTTGATATGGCATCCCTTGGTGGCCCCGAAGC
>CAXNEU010000091.1:0-4840 GCA_964201705.1 Candidatus Planktophila sp.
TCTGCGATTTCAGTAATCCACGCGCCTTCAACAACACTTATTAAGCTCGTAATGCGCTTAGGATCTAAAAGCTGATCCAGTGCATCCTTTGCGCACAGATTAATCTGAATCCGGTGAGTACCAGGTGCGATTCTTTCCGAACGCTTATCACTGACTGCGACTTGGAAGAAAGATGAACTAGATTTAACAACTTTAGCGTCAAACAGAAGTTGTGCTATTACGGCACCTGTTGCGCCTTTACCAATTGAAATTATTGCTTCTTCATTTTCGCTAGTCTGGCAAGCAAAGTCCGGTGCTCCCCCACCGCCTTTACGTATTTCATGGAGACCGCCTGTAAAAATGAAGACAACGGCCAAGGCGGCAATCACTCGTAAAAGAGCAGCCCTATTTACTCTCATTTGCCAAACCTTGCTCAAGTATTGCAACGGCCGCAGCTGCATCAATTAATGACTTTGCGTTTTTTGAATCAACGCCTGATTCGCGAAGTTGCCGCGCCGCTGTGACCGTAGATAGTCGCTCGTCAACAAGTGATATTGGTAGATCAAAGTTTGCCGTTAAAAACTCGGTGAACGCTAAAACTTTCGCAACTGCTTCGCCGTCGCCCCCGCTTAATAACTTGGGGTTACCAACGTATGCCTTAACAGGTTCATATTCACTTAATAATTTCGCGATCTCACTTTTAAGGGCGGGGTTCTTACTTTGCAAGGTTGCGATTGGTGTTGCCAAGATTCCATCAGGATCACAGATCGCAACGCCGATGCGCACATCCCCGTAATCGAATGCAATTCGACGCCCGATACGCGCCATTAATTACCTGAAAGAGCTTTCTCAATCGCTGTTAACGCGTTGCTTATCTCTGCTACAGATGTGCCACCACCTTGGGCGAAGTCATCTTTGCCGCCACCTCCGCCACCCAAAATAGTCGAACCAATCTTGACCAGTGCTCCCGCCTTAATTCCTTTATCTCGAGCCGCATCACTTACCGCACACACCAGTACCGGTTTACCTTCAGCGACGCTCACCAAAACAACTACCGAATCAGCGCTGCGATTGCGCAGATCCAGCGCGATCTTTCGGAGGTCATCTACGACAACTCCATCAGCGATTTTCACGGCGATCAATGATGTTCCATTAACGACTTTTGCTTTAGCAGCAAGGGAAGAAAGATCTGACATAGCCGCCGCAGAACGTACCGCCGCAAGTTCTTTCTCAATCTCTTTCATCTTTGTCAAAAGATCCGAGATACGCTCTGGTAACTCATCTGCACGCGATCCTTTAATAAGATCGGTGAGGGAATTTAACAAAACGTGTTCACGGGCTAGGAATTTGTATGCGTCTATGCCAACCAAAGCTTCTACTCGTCGCACACCCGCTCCAATAGAAGATTCGCTAAGCAACTTTATGACACCTAGTTGTCCAGAACGAGTTACGTGTGTACCACCGCAAAGTTCGCGGGCCCAGTCACCAACACTAATCACCCGCACTCGGTCGCCATATTTTTCACCGAATAGCGCCATTGCGCCAATTTTTTTTGCAGCCTCCTGCGACATTACTTCGGCGCTGACTTCCAGATCTTCTAGTAGCAGCGCATTAACGCGTGACTCAACATCATTTAGTACGCTATCTGGAACCGCACCTGTTGCTGGAAAATCGAAGCGGAAACGCCCTGGAGAATTCTCTGAGCCTGCCTGCGTTGCAGTTTCACCTAAAAATTCACGGAATGCTTTATGCACCATATGTGTTGCCGTATGAGAGCGCGAGATCGCACTTCGCCTTTCAGCATCAATCTCGGCTAAAGCGCCATCACCCAGAGTTATTGCACCAGATAGAACTCGACCACGGTGAACAGAAAGATCTTTAATTGGCATCTGAACATCATCAATCTCAATTACTGCTCCGTTGGCAAGAGTGATGGTTCCGCCATCGGCTAATTGACCGCCACCTTCGGCATAGAAAGGTGTGCGATCAAGAACGATTTCAACATCATCTCCAGCATTGGCGCTTTTAACACTCAAGCCATTTACCAAGATTCCATTTAACTTAGCTTCAGATCGAATATGTGTGTAGCCAATAAATTCGCCGGCACCTTTTGAATCTGCGATCTTTCTATATTCGCTTAAATCGGTGTGGCCGCTCTTCTTTGCTTTAGCATCAGCCTTGGCACGATCACGCTGCTCCTTCATAAGCTTGGTGAATCCCGCTTCATCTACTTCTAAACCTTCTTCACGCGCCATTTCTAAGGTGAGATCAAAGGGAAAACCGTAGGTATCGTGGAGTTTGAATACTTCCTCACCAGGAAGAACGTTCTTCTTCTCCTTCTTTAATTGCGTGGAAGCCACATCAAATATTTGCGTACCGCTCTTTAGAGTCTGAAGGAAAGATTCTTCTTCCGAAACCGAGACAGCCAAAATCCGCTTTTGATCACTGATCAGTTCTGGGTATTGCGGACCCATAGCACCAATAGCTGCAAGAGTGAGTTCAGACATAATTGGATCATTTGTGCCAAGTAATCTCATATTTCTGATGGTGCGACGCATCATGCGACGAAGCACGTAGCCACGCCCTTCATTTCCGGGTGTTACGCCATCACCGATCAGCATCGCCGAAGTTCGCGCGTGGTCTGCAATTACGCGAAGTGAGATATCTGATTTCTCATTTTTTCCGTACTTAACTCCGGTGAGATCCATCGCGCGCTTTAAAATCTGCATAGTGGTATCGATTTCGTAAATATTTTCTACGCCTTGCAACAAAGCCGCAGTGCGTTCTAGGCCTAAGCCAGTATCGATACTTTTCGCTGGTAGCTCACCAAGAATTGGAAATCCATCTTTACCACCGCCGGAACCGCGCTCATTCTGCATGAAGACAAGATTCCAGATTTCCAAATAACGATTTTCATCAGCAATTGGTCCACCATCGATTCCATAGGCAGGGCCGCGATCAAAGTAAATTTCTGAGCACGGTCCACAAGGTCCGGGTACTCCCATTGACCAGAAATTATCTGCCATGTCGCGGCGCTGAATGCGCTCCTTCGGAATTCCGATTTTCTTATGCCAAATATCTGCGGCTTCATCATCGGTGAGATAGACGGTTACCCATAATTTATCTTCGGGGAAACCATATCCGCCATCTGAAATTGGACGCGTCAACAAGTCCCAAGCTAACGCGATCGCACCTTCCTTGAAGTAATCTCCGAAAGAAAAATTGCCACACATCTGAAAGAAAGATGCGTGACGCGTGGTTTTGCCAACCTCATCAATATCTAAAGTACGAACACACTTTTGAACTGAAGTCGCTCGCTTAAAAGGCGGTGTGATCTCACCAAGAAAGTATGGTTTGAAAGGCACCATGCCGGCATTTACCAGAAGTAGATTTGGATCATCGGCAATTAGCGATGCTGATGGAACAACGGTGTGATTTAAGCCTTCGCGGTTATCACTTTCGAAAAAGCGCAGCCAGCGCGAACGGATCTCGGCGGATTCCACTTTGTAGGCTTACTCGGCCTTCTTCTTCTTTTTCGCCTTAGACTTCTTCATACCCGCCGCGCTGATTATCGCGCCAGCCACCTTTACCGCTGGTCCGCTCTTATCCATAAATCCAGTTGTGGCATCGGCAACTTTTGTCGTTACATCTTCAACATTCTTAGTAATACGAGCGAAACTTTCTAGCGGACTATTTATCAATTCAACAGTCCTTGTTGACTCATGAATTAGCGGAGCAGTCTCATCGGTCATCGTCTTTAGAGAGTTTTTTGCCTCATCAATAAATCGACCGATACGGATAACTGCGTATGAAATAGCGATAGCGATTACGAGAAGCGAGCAAGCAGCAATTATCGTCGCAACCCCACCTGGACCTGTAACCATTACCCGTACCTTTCGCTAATTTAAGTAGAGCCTACCCGAGAGAGGCCTTAGCCCTTGCTTTCGGCTTTCGGTAACCCATCAATTCCGCTCTCTTTTCGCTGTGCTGGCGTTATCGGAGTAGGTGCTCCGGTTAGGGGATCGCCACCACTAGCGGTCTTCGGAAATGCAATTACCTCTCGGATGGAATCGCTGCCGGTTAACAAGGCGCAAACTCGATCCAAACCTAGTGCGATTCCGCCGTGAGGAGGTGGTCCGTAATTAAATGCTTCAAGCAAGAATCCAAACTTACTTGCGGCTT
Source organism: Candidatus Planktophila sp. (assembly GCA_964201705.1). Classification (GTDB taxonomy): domain Bacteria; phylum Actinomycetota; class Actinomycetes; order Nanopelagicales; family Nanopelagicaceae; genus Planktophila. The sequence goes on from CAXNEU010000091.1 coordinate 4,162, forward strand.
CATCATCGCTAAGTCCGATTACAGTAAAGACATCTTTTTGAATTTGGCGATCGTGGATACGAATTGATCCGCCACCGAGTTCGGTTCCATTTAGAACTATGTCATATGCGTAAGCCAAGGCGCTTGCTGGATCTGATGAGAAACTCTTTGCAAATTCTGGCTTAGGCCCAGTAAATGGATGGTGAACCGCTGTCCAACCACCGTTATCTGTTGGCTCAAACATCGGAGCATCAACGACCCAGAGAAATTCCCAAGCGCCTTCATTAATTAAATTGCAACGCTTACCGATTTCTAGTCGAACTGCACCCAGCAATGAAAGTGAGGCGCTGCGCTCTCCTGCCGCAAAGAAAATAGCGTCACCTGGCTTAGCACCAGCTGCTTGAACGATTCCATTTTGCTCCTCTTGCGAAATATTTTTCGAAACTGGACCGCCTAGGGTGCCATCAACATTTACGAGAATGTAAGCAAGTCCCTTAGCGCCGCGAGCCTTAGCCCAATCTTGCCAAGCATCTAATTCACGACGTGGCGATGAGGCTCCACCTGGCATTACAACGCTACCTACATAAGGTGCTTGGAATACTCTAAATTCAGTTTTCGCGAAGAAGTTAGTTTGCTCTACTAGTTGCAGATCGAAACGTAGATCTGGTTTATCTGAACCATAATTCTGCATGGCATCTGC
>CAXNEU010000092.1:0-4776 GCA_964201705.1 Candidatus Planktophila sp.
CGCTCCTGCGCGAGCACGAAATTCAAAGTCGCCTAGCTCTTTAACTATCGGCTCAGTTATTCCACGGGGATCATGCCAAGCTAATCCAGGAGCCAGCGGCGTACCCGCTTCATCCATCAATACACCGGTTTCGCTAAATCCGGTAAAACCAATAGCAATAACTTTCCCACCAGCTAAATCAGCGGCTTTTGATGCAACAGAAATGACCCTATTAGCAAGCAGCAACATATCTATCTCGCTGCAATTCTTTACGTGTTTCCAAGGAGTCGGTTCTGCGTATTCGGATAAAACTTTCAGATCTAAATCTGTTGCAACTGCTTTAAGGCGAGATGTGCCAATGTCAACGCCAATTAATATTTCTTGCATCATTTATTCAGCGACTCGCGCCAACTCCGCAAGTGGTGGTCGAGCGATGATTGCATTTGCTCCAGTAAGCGAATAAGCGCCGGCAGCGAATGGAATTACAACTGCATCGCCCTTGGTGATCGCCATATTCGGCGCGCTTGCGAAAGAGATTTCTCCGCTTCCCTCCAAAACTAAAATAATGGCAAAGCCAGCGGGTAGATCGCCGTTTCCTGGCGCTAAATGAGCGCGGAAATAACCATCTGATTTAAGAGGAAGAACGGTTCGCATAGTTCCACCGGAAAATGCGTTATGGGTAATTAGTGAGTCGAATTCTGCATCGGTTAGTGGGTCAAGATTTAAAGCATCGGTGACGGTTTCAAAACCGAGACCGAGATGACCATCTTTAATTCCATCGACGGCAAAACCTTCCCATTCTAAAAGCGCTGATAGATCTGTTGGCTCCTGCAATTCAAGAACAAAGATGCCCGCATCGATTGCATGTGCAACACCGGCTGGGACAAGGACGGCATCGCCAACTTTTACCTCGGTGCGGCGTAAAGATGCAAGCAACGCGGCAGAATCTTGGGCACGAACTAATTTTAGAAGATCTTCTTTATTTTGTTTAGCTGCAAATCCTAAACCGACACCAGAGCCAGCAGGTGCTTCTAAAATAATCCAGGCTTCAGTTTTTCCATGATCCAAACCCAAATGTGTTTTCGCAAATGCTTTATTTGGATGATAATGAACCGGAAGTCTTTGATCAGGATCAAGTAACTTAACTAATATCTCAGTAGATAAACCAAAATTCTTTACATGGTCTGCGCCAAGCCAGCCATCGGGATCAGCTTTAATCGCTTCGCGTAAGAGAGTTCCATCGGCCAAATGTGAAAGACCTTGTTCGGCTTCGCCGAAGCGAGTAGTAATCGAACCAATCCACTCTTCGGGACGCATCGGACCGCCCGGACCATGTCGCAGCGCACCAATGCGATTTCCACCGCGATAAAAGTGATCAAATTGATTAGATGGAAGTTTGGCGGGGGTAGTTGAACTCTGTGACATGGTTCTAGACTACTTGTAGGGTTAACAAATTGACCAGCGAAAATGGAGTACCTTAAATGTCTGACGTATCAATTCGCCTAAAGCGCTTATTTAATAATGGCCGCTGCTTCGATATTGCAGTAGACCACGGCTTCTTTGGTGAGGGAACATTCCTTGCAGGTATTGAGGATATGCAGGCGGCAGTTAATACTCTGATCGCAGCAGCACCGGATGCTATTCAGTTAACCGTTGGTCAAGCGAAATTGTTACAGAACAATCCAAATCCAAATAAACCAGCGCTGGTTATGCGCACCGATGTGGCAAACGTTTATGGAAAAGTAATTCCAGATCACCTATTTAGCATTTTGCTAGAAGAACCAATCCTTCAGGCGGTCCGACTAGATGCAGCGATTGTTGTCGTAAACCTGCTCGATCTGCCTGGTCGCCCCCAACTTCGTGATGCCTGCATTCGAAACATCATGACCCTTAAAGCGCAATGCGAACATTATGGAATGCCGCTAATGATTGAACCACTTGTTATGAAGGATGCTTCAACCGGTGGATATACCTCTGATGGTGAACTTGAAAAAGTTCTTCCTTTGGTTCGCCAAGCAATTGAACTTGGTGCAGATGTAATCAAGGCAGATCCGACTGATATCGCAGCTGATTATCATCACGTGATTCAGACTGCTGGTTCAGTTCCAGTTTTGGTTCGTGGTGGCGGCCGTGTTTCGGACGAAGAATTGTTAAACCGAACCGCAGAAGTATTGAAACAAGGTGCAGCCGGAATTGTTTATGGTCGAAACATCATTGCTCATCCAAAGCCAGCAAAGATGACGCAAGCGCTTATGGCTATGTTGCATAAGGGAACTTCTGCCGCCGATGCGCTAAAGATTGTTAACGCTTGAAATGTCGAAGCAAAAGCTAGTTAAAGTCGGAATTATCGGCGGCGGCCTGATGGGCCGTGAATTACTGGCGTTAGTTGGGCGTTGGGATGCACTCCTAGATCATCCAGTCCGTCCAGTTATCACCGCTATCGCTGATACATCAGATGCGGTCAGGGAATTCTTTACCAACGCCGGAGTATCTGAGTCATATAGCGATTACAAAGAGTTATTGGCTAGTTCAAGCGTTGACGTGGTTTATATAGCGGTGCCGCACAATCTTCACGAAGAGATTTATATCGCAACAATAAATTCTGGAAAAGATTTCTTAGGCGAAAAGCCTTTTGGAATAGATTTAACTGCTGCCAAAAAGATTGCCGCAGCCCTTGTAGGTAAATCTAATTTCGTGCGGGTATCAAGCGAGCTACCTTTCTATCCCGGAGCACAAGCTGCGGTCCGGGAAGTTCAATCGGGAAATCTTGGAGAAATTGTGGAAGTCCGATCTGGCCTTTTGCACTCATCGGATATTGATCGCAAAAAGAAAATCAACTGGAAGCGCCAACGTAAGTTCTGTGGTGATATCGGCGTATTAGGTGACCTCGGAATGCATGCCGCACATATCCCATTGCGCTTGGGGTATAAGCCGACAAAAGTTTTTGCAATTTTAGATGACATTGTTACCCATCGTGAAAGTGCCAACGGTGAGAAAATTGCCTGCGATACTTTTGATAACGCTGTTCTTGCGATGCGCGCTAAGAACCCCGGCACTGATCGCGAATTTCCGATGTTCTGGGAGATGAAGAGAATTGCACCAGGAGAGAGCAACACATTTTTCTTTAGCGCTTTAGGAATGGATGGCGGAGTTCGCTTTAGTACCAAGAACCCTGCGGTTTATCACACCTTTGCTCTGAGAAATGGCGAGCAAGTTTGGTCTGAAATACAGCCGGGCCATGTAACAAATTGGCCAGTGATTACCGGGCATATATTTGAATTTGGTTTCCCGGATGCGCTTTTGCAAATGTGGGCGGCATACTTCGCAGAACGAGAAGGCAAGTTGGGCGATCGCTTTGCTTGCGCATCCGTTGAAGAAGTAATTAACTCGCATAAAGCATTTGCCGCCGCTATGAAATCTCACGAGACTCATTCCGAGATCGCGGTCTAATTATGAAAAGTTTTACAGATACAAAGATTGCTGTTATCGGCAGCACAATGATGGATTTAACTGTGTATGCCGATATTTTGCCAGCTGCTGGAGAAACCAGATTCGGCGAGAGCTTTACAACTGGCTTTGGTGGAAAAGGCGCCAATCAAGCGGTTATGGCTGCTCGTACTGGCGCGACGGTCACAATGATTACAGGTATCGGCAACGATGGATTTGGTGATGAAAGTTTACAGAACTTTAAAAACTGTCAGATGGATACTTCATCAGTATTACGCCTAGATACCCATACCGGCGTTGCGCATATCTGGGTAGATGGCCAAGGACAGAACCGAATCTCTATTGTTCCTGGCGCTAACTTTAAATTAACGCCACAGGATGCCATCGATGAAGTAAAGAAGTTAAAGAACATCAGCGTTTTAATTGCGCAATGCGAAATTCCTCAGGAAGTGACTTTGGCTGCTTTCCGCACCGCTCAAGAATTAGGTATTACAACAATCTTAAATCCCGCTCCGTATCAAATGCTGACCGATGACTTATTGGATTTAACTGATTGGTTGATTCCCAATGAGATTGAATTTGCTGAATTAGATAAAGATCACCGCGCACCAGATACGGATGAAATAATTGCCTCACTTCGCGGTAAGGGTCGCACGATTGTGACTTTAGGCAGCGAAGGCGCAGCCCTTGTTACAACTGATGGACAAGTTAAAAGATTTAGCGCTAAGAAAGTTAGCGCAACCGACACAACTGGTGCCGGAGATTGCTTTATTGGTGCATTTGCCGCAGCGATCGCAGCAGGTGCCGGTGAAGAGAGCGCTGTTCAATTTGGTATTGATTGTGCAACTAAGAGCGTGACACGTAAAGGCGCTCAATCTTCCTATCCAAATATCGAAGAAATTGATTTCAGCCTGATCGTAAAATAACGCTGCTGTAAGGAACGGCATCACCAGTATGAATTATTCCAAGCGTCTGCCCGACTTTAATTTTGAAATCCTCATGTGGAATTACCGTGGTACTTAGCCCACCGTGATGCTTCTTGTATTCGGCAACAGTTTTAGGATCAACCTTTGCTTCAAATTCGGCGGCTAAATACAGGCCTGTTAAATCTAGGTGCGGCAAAATCGCATCAAGTACTTGGCCAACTGTCGGGGTTCCCATCACAAGTGCCAAATCAATAGTTTCTACATTGGGATAAGTAGGAAAAGGTCCATCGACAATTGCGATCGTATTTACGTGGCGAAATCTCGCCAAAAGGGATGCAAGGTCGCCGTTGATAATTCCATTTTTAATCATGAATTTATAATCCCCTAGTAATCGCCTTCGCACAAGCGCTAAACTTGAAAAATG
>CAXNEU010000093.1:0-4404 GCA_964201705.1 Candidatus Planktophila sp.
GATCCACTTTGGACTAATCTCAACTCAAGTGAAATAGATCAGGGGGTATCGATGAGCGAAGATGATGGCCAAGACGAGCTCGTATCCGAGGAAATGCTCTGGGATCGAATACCGGAAGTAAATGGCGCAGAACGCGCGAATACTTACTACGAACTCTCCGCCCGAATCTTTGCTCGCGGTCAATATGACGAAGCGCTCGCGCTCGCCGAAACCGCACGAGATATTTTCGCCGAACTTGGCGCGACAGAATCCAGCGAAGGACTTGCTCAGGCTTACTCTGCAATTGGTTACAACTTAAATCAATTAAAGCGCATGGATGAAGCAGCATCTGCAATGAGTAAAGCGGTAGAAATTCTGCGCGAAAGTAAATCACCGCTTTCACTTGAACTCGCCTGCACATTAGGTGAGTGGTGGTATGCCTCAAAGAATTTTGAAAAAGTTGTCGAGATCATGGATGAATGTGCGCAAGAACATTTGGTTGATGGAAACCAGGTTGGGGCGGCGAACGATCTTCATCTCCTGGGATGCGCATATCGCGAATTAAAGAAATTTGATTTAGCGATAACAACATTTAAAGAAGCGCGCTTAATTTTTAAGACCGAAAAAGAGGTTATTCAGGTTGCTCGCTGCGATCAGAAAATTGCATCTTGCTATGTAGAAGTTGGCGATGGCGAGAAAGCGCTTGAAGCAGCACGGAAAGCGATCGATGTATTTGAAACTGGACACGATCACCGCCGTGAAACTTTCGCGCTCCTTGAATATGGAAAAGCAGAAATCTTAATTGGTAAATTAGAAGATGGTTTATCTACTTTAGATGGCGTATTACAGATCATTTCTGAGGATGAGCCAAAAGATTTTGAACTCATCGTTGATATCGAAACTCGGATGTCCACGGTTCTGCGCGGCCTTGGGCGCATGGATGAGGCGAATGAGATTGATCGGCGCCTTATTGCAGTGCGCCAAGCGATGGAAGAAGTGCCCGCCCCAACTGATTTAGGTGACTAAATCGCTAGGTTAATTTGGGAAGGTGCTGCAGCGCCCAGTGATACATCGCGATCGCACCGGCGGCAGATGCGTTCATAGAACGCGTAGATCCATATTGCTGAATTGCATATAAGACTTCGCAAGCGGCAATGCCTTCATCTGACATACCAGCGCCTTCTTGTCCGAAGAGAAGAACGCAGGATTCCGGAAGTTGAGAACCTTCAAGTTGTTTAGATGATGGAACGTTATCTATACCGATAATTGGCAAGTTATTTTCTTTACACCAATTCGCAAAATCAGCGATAGTCGGGTGATGAATAACGCTGAGGTATTTATCAGTAACCATCGCTCCGCGCTTATTCCAATCGCGCTTACCAACGATGTGAACCGCGGAAACATTAAAAGCGTTAGCAGTGCGAACAACGGATCCAATATTTAAATCGTGTTGCCAATTCTCAATTGCTATCTGTAATTTGTGGCGTTTGGTATTTAAATCAGCAACAATTGCATCGACTGACCAATATCTGTATTGATCTAGAACATTTCGACGATCGCCATTTTCTAGTAACTCTGGATCATATTGCGAGCCTGTTGGCCAAGGTTTCTCGTGTGGCCCGACTCCGACTACGGGAAAGAATTCTCCTGGTCCAATAGTGGCAGGTGTATTAATTTCCATATGCGCACTCTAAACTTAATAAGGGTTAAACGCTAGGAAAGGCAAAATACCGATGAAAAAGTTTTTGGGGTTAAGCGCTGCCATTGTGGCGGCGAGTATTTTTACGACCTCAAGTGCTTCTGCATTTGACCCACAATCAGCGGCCAACGTCTTTAAGAAAATGGCTGCTGCTCCTTCTTTAAATAACCCATCAGTCTCACTTATAGATGTAAGTACCGGGGAAATTGTCTTTGAATCAAATGCAAACTCACAACGCAAGCCGGCATCGCTCATGAAACTCTTATCTGCAGCAGCAACGCTGAGATATTTGGATTCTGCAACCGTCTTTGCTACATCCGTTTCGTTGGGGCCAACGCCAAATTCCTTGGTAGTCGATGGCGAGTACGACCCTTGGATATCACTTGATGCTAAAGCAGCTAGCAAGATGAAGCGAACTTACTTTTATGGATTTGCGGCTAAAGGACTGAGCGCAGTTAAGAAGAACACAGAAGGTTCGGTCAAGAAATTAGATATTTATTACAACGACCTTTATTCATCAGAAGTTTTAAGACTGAAGTCATATTACAAAAAGAAGGGAATCAAGACGAACTTTGTAAAGGTTAGCGAATCCAAAGCAAAATCAATTGCCGGAGAGAGAGTATTTTACTCAACTTCACCAACGGTGAGGGAAATTATGAATTGGTTCTTAATCTGGAGCGACAATGACGTCTCTGAACGCATGGCTCGACTAGCAGCAAAAGCAGCAGGAAATCAGTTTAATCAAAATGGAGTAGTAAAAACATTTAACAAAGTGCTTCGTGATTTAGATATTGATCCTTCGAAGATCGTCATTAAAGATGCTAGCGGTTTATCAAAAGAAAATAAGTTAACCGCAAATGTTTTGTCGCAGCTCCTTTATAAAATTCACTCGGATCCGCTATTTTCGCAGTTAATAAGTGGATTGCCAGTAAGCGGAGAAACAGGTACGTTAAGTAAGCGCTATATCGAATCCGCACCGCAAGCAGTCGGTCTAGTGAAAGCCAAGACAGGAACACTTTCCGGGACGGTTAGCTTGGCAGGATATGTTCAATCGGGTGATCGCGAATACGCGTTCACGATCATCGCTGACAAAATCAAGAAAACTAGATCAGCGAGTGATCGAGCACGAGAAACATTGGATATTTACTTAGGCAAGATTGCTGCACCGCTTTTGGTGCCAGTTATTGATACATCCACCGCAGTTATTGGTTAGCAAATACCTTAATTGATCCGCCGTAACAGGCTACCCAAGTTCGAGAATTTGCAGATTCGTATGTCACGCCAATTGGTTCGGCACAAACTTTGATATTTTGTATCACCTTCATATCTGAAGTTCTAACTTTAGAGAGAGTCCCGCTGCGGAAATTAACAACGAAGAGCGCCGAGCCATCAGATGAAATTGCCAAACTGCGGGCAGCTTTTCCAGTCGAGACCGACTTTATAGCCTTATTAGCCGCCAAATCCCAAGCGATAACTTTGCCTGAGATATTTAGTGTTGCATAAAGAGTGGAGTTATCGGGAGATAATTCAATCGCGCGTGGATTTGAACCAATCGGTATGTACTCCACCGAAAAATCTTCTAAATTGATGCGATGAATTCGGTTGCCACCCATTTCGGCAACGTAGGCAAATTTGCTATCGCTAGAGATTGAAATACCGCGGGGGTAGCGTCCGATTTTGATTGATTTAACGCTCTTCTGAGTTTCCACAGAGATTATGGTGACGGTATAAGAACACCAATTTGAAACCAGAATATATTTATTATCAGGAGTTACCTTTACAACCTTCGGAACAGATCCAACAGGATAAACAGCATCGATCTGATTTTTTGCTAAATTTATGCGGGATAAGTAACTTGAATCAAAACCTGATGCAGGTGAGCAAGTGTCAGTACCTTCTTTATTAAATCCCTTGCCATACATCGCATAATTTGTGAAATACAAGTATTGACCATCAGGTGAATAAGCGCCTTCTACCGGAGCACCTTTGTAAAGCCCAGAATACTTCTTATATCCAAACTTTGAGAGTTCTACCGAATCAGGAACCGTGCTTTTAAGTTCCATGGTTTCTGCGTCATAAATAGTGACGCTGTGGCGATACATCATGTTATGAGCGCTGACTAAGCCGTTACCGGAAGCTTGAACAGATTTAGGGGCAATCGCACCAGTGATCGTCTTGATAAGCGTTAATTTTGTCTGATCTGTTGTTGCATTTGCGGTGCCTGGAAATGAAGTTACAAGTAATAAAAACGCAAAAAGAAAACCCACCCACTTTAGATTCATAGTGAGTGAGTTTACCTTTAGAAATTAGTCGTCGTCGCCTTCTTCGTCATCGTCATCGTCGTAATCTTCATCATCGTCATCATCATCGTCTCCACCACCAGTTGGCAGAGTTGCGATAGATGGTTGCTTCGCTGCAGATGGCTCAACAGGAGAGGAAGCGGTAGAAAGGTTGGTCCCTTGATCGGATGTGATAACAGGTGTTTCTGTTCCGTTTTGTGAGACAAGTGCTCCAACGCCAACAATCGACATCGCAGCGGCAAGTACTAGTGCAGGAAGTGTGCGCCCTGACTTCTTCACTTGCGGCGCAGAATCAGTTTCCGCTAGTCGCATCCATTCGGGCTTATTTGGAGGTGTCATTTGTCATATCCCTTTCTTCATTACGCACGATAGGCGAGCATCCTTAGAAGATCATGAGAACACGACTCATTAATGCTGAGTAATCTT
>CAXNEU010000094.1:0-4291 GCA_964201705.1 Candidatus Planktophila sp.
GAGCTGCCCCACCTGGCCTCGATCCAGGGACATCCGAATTAACAGTTCGGCGCTCTACCAACTGAGCTATGGGGCATTAATTATTAACTTGTCGTGCAGGCGCAAACTCTAGCGCAAGAGGCGCCTTGGGTCTAAATCGCGCGAAGCGCTAGGTCGTGTAGCCCACGACGGGTGGTTTCAAGGGCGACCAGGGCAGCAAATGCTGCGTTGTACTCCTGTTCATTCTCCACCGGATTTAACCGTTGCAACGATGATTTCAATTCGGCAATAGATCGCGAGATTGCAACTTCGCGCAAGCGAGCAACAATACTTTCAACATAATGGCCGGTTACTTCGCCATCGGCGCGAATCGGTTCAACATTTAACTCTGTAAATAGCGAACGCATATTTTCATCGTCAATACTGGAAATTTCAACTGAACTCTGTTCAGGCAGAGCGGTAATGATCGCAGCCAATTGGCCGTAGGCAGGGTTGGTAAATGCGTTGCTCTCAATCTTGTTCCAATTTGAAATCAAAATTGGCATCTGCAGACGCGCTTTTAAAACTTCGCGCTCGAGAATAAGTCGTGGCTCTTGTGGGTTAGGGCGCCATTGGACGGTGTTTACAGTTTCTTCCGTTGGTGAATTAACAGCGCTCTGTGGGCGCGCTTTTAAACCTTGATTGACCGCAGCGGTTACTAATTCAACTTCAACGCCGAGCCAACCAGCGAGTAAGCGGGTGTATTCCGGACGCAAAGATTTATCACGAATTTGTGCGACAAGTGGCGCAGTCGCATTTAACGCATTAACGCGTCCCTCAGCACTATCTAGCTTATGCAGGCCGAGTTCAGTACGAATTGCGAATTCAAATAATGGAACACGTTTTGCAATTAAATCTCGGAGCGCAAGATCACCCTTTTGTTGACGTAAATCACAGGGATCTAGCCCATCTGGCTCAACTGCAACAAAAGTTTGCGTAACAAATTTCTGATCTTCACTAAATGCCCGCAGCGCCGCCTTCTGTCCCGCAGCATCTCCATCAAAGGTAAAGATAACTTCACCGCGGAAAGCATCATCATCCATCAACAATCGACGAATGATTCGAATGTGGTCGGCCCCAAAAGCGGTTCCACAAGTTGCTACTGCGGTGGTGATTCCTGCTAACTGTGCCGCCATTACATCTGTGTACCCTTCAACGATCACGACTTGGCGCTTTTTGGCGATCTCTTTCTTGGCCATATCAAGTCCGTATAAAACTTGGCTCTTCTTATAAATTGGGGTCTCAGAAGTATTTAGGTACTTAGGGCCTTGATCTTCTTCATCGCTCGCTAATTTGCGAGCACCGAAACCAACTACATCACCTGAAATATCGCGGATCGGCCAGATCAGGCGGTTGCGAAATTTATCTATCGGTCCGCGCTGTCCCATTTTAGAAAGCCCAGCGGTTTCAAGTTCATCAATTGTGAAACCTTCGGCACGTAAGAATTTTGTAAGGCCATCCCATTCATCTGGTGCATAGCCAACTCCAAATGTTTCGCAAGCAGATTTATCAAAGCCGCGCTTAGTCATTAACTCGCGGGCGTGAGCTGCTGTGGGTGAAGTATTTAATTGATCTTGGTAAAACTTTGCCGCTTGCGCATTTGCGGCAATTAGCCGAGAGCGATTACCGGCAGGTGCGGGCGTGAAATTTCCTTCTTCATAACGCAATTGGTAGCCGATACGATCTGCTAGCCGTTCAATTGTTTCGGTAAAACTTAAGTGATCCATCTTCATTACAAATGAGATGACATCGCCACTTGTTTGGCAGCCAAAGCAATGGAAGAAACCCTTACTTGGCGTTACGTGGAATGAAGGTGATTTCTCATCGTGGAAAGGGCAAAGACCTTTCTTCTGTCCACCACCTGCTGATTTGAGTTGAACATAATCGGCGACAACTTCATCGATAGGAGCGCGTTCGCGGATGTAAGTAACATCCTCTTCTTTAATACGTCCGCTCATAAGCACATGCTATATCAGACTATCTCAGGCTATCTGAGTGCGCTTAGGCGAGCATGTAAGGCATATGCGCCGGGGTCGGTCAGGCTGGCGATCTGATCAATAACGATGCGCATCCGCTCAGTATCGTTTGTTGCAACCGCCCAATCTTTTGCGAAGATTGAATCCAAATTTGTATCAGCATGTTTATGGAGCATCTCAACTAACTCTTTAATTAAAACTTGTTGTTTGGCATATCGCTCTTGCGATGCCGCAGCGTTGATTAAGTAATGGCCAGCAATTGCCTTTAGGAAATCGACTTCTACCTGCTGTTCGCGTGGAATTACTAGATCAGCCGAGTACCGCATCAACGCTCCATCGCCATGAACCTTGCGAGTTTCTAACTCTGCCGCCAATACAAAGCGACCGATCAATTGTGAAGTTGAATCTTTCAATCTGGCTAATGAACGGTGCGATCCATCGTAATAACGTGGCCAGCACGAAAGAGTTTGCAATCGCTCGAGAGCACCAGCTGCCTCTTCTTTCGTAGCAGTTGAGCCATAACCAGATTGCATTTCGCTGTGCAAGGTGTCGAAGTCGCGCTCTAAATTTGCAACTTTAACTTGTCCGACGAAGATGGCATCTTCTAAATCATGAACTGAATATGCGCAATCATCTGACCAATCCATAATTTGGGCTTCAATACATTTGCGATCAGCCGGTGCACCTTGGCGCACCCAATTAAAGATTTCGACATCATCGTCGTACACGCCAAATTTCTTTGGATTGATCGCGCGTGGCCATGGATACTTCGTCGCTGCATCAAGGGATGCTCGAGTCAGATTTAAACCTACGCTCTTTCCATCTTTATCTACCGTCTTGGCTTCAATTCTGGTTAATAAACGGAAACTCTGCGCATTTCCTTCAAAGCCGCCAAAATCTTTTGCAACTTCAGCCAACGCTTCTTCACCGTTATGACCAAAAGGTGGATGCCCTAAATCGTGCGATAGACAAGCGGTTTCAAGTAGATCGGGATCTGCACCCAGTGACTCACCGAGTTCGCGACCGATCTGTGCGCACTCCAATGAATGCGAAAGACGTGTGCGCTGAAAGTCATTCTCCCAAGGAACTGCTACTTGAGTTTTTGCAGCTAAACGACGAAGCGCCGCGGAGTGAATAACGCGCGCACGATCACGCATGAATTCGGTACGCCCTGCGCGTTTGGCAGGTTCGAAAAGAAAGCGCTCTTGATCTGCTTCGCTGTAATTTTTCGCCCCGCTCATAGCCCTACCCTAAATGATCGCTGATATGAATGCCGCGGCGACCTAGGCTCACATATGCCAGGTAAGCACCAGTTTCGCGGATTAAATAGCGCTTTCCAGAATTATCTAAGGCGCTGGGCCCGGTTTGGACAGGCGAACAAGTTGCGACAACGCCTAAATCATTAGCCATAGTCATTGCGCGACGGCAGTGAAATGGATCAGTAACAATTATTACATCTTTCATTTTCTGCAACTTCATAAACTTTACATAGTTTTCAGTTGATACCCAGGTATCACGTCCCACTTCAAGTGCTGTAACGTTTTTAGACTTTACGCCATTTGTTGCTAACCAATACTTGCCGGATGCAGCCTCCGTTGTGCGATCACCTGGTGCGCCTGCTCCGACTGTGATTATGCGTGGCGCTAAACCTAAATCGTAAATACGTTTTGCTTCATCAAGTCGTGCTTGTAAAACTTCACCAGGGCGACCATTTAATTGCGCTGCTCCGAGTACAACAATCACATCACCATTGCGGGTCACTGGGTTATTGGCGGCATTCCACGTGAGCGCAACTGCATAAAGTGGCACGGCAATTACCACCAGTAAAATTGCAGCGATAACCCGACGAAAAATCTTAAAGAAAATCATCCCCCTGAGAACGCATCCTCTAATTCGATTGCAACGTTTTCATCAGGATCGTTTAGCCAGCCATCTGGCAAGGTTGGAGGACGTCCGTGGCTTACCCGCCCACGAGGCTTTTCAGCCACTTCCACTGGGTACGGTTGATCGGTTAATTGATCAAGCAGTGTGCGAAGTTCGGCCAGCGATGAATGCATTCCGAATTGGCGGCGCAACTCACTTGGCACTCTAAATCCTTTTAAATACCAAGCCATATGTTTGCGCAGATCGCGACAACCGCGATCCTCTGATTCAAAGTAATCAACAATTAACTCACCATGGCGATACATAACTTCGCGCACCTCATGAAGGCTCGGCAGTACTTTCTTATCGCCGCCATTGAAAGCTTCTACCAAATCAGCGAATAACCAAGGGCGCCCTAAACATCCGCGTCCGAC
>CAXNEU010000095.1:0-4014 GCA_964201705.1 Candidatus Planktophila sp.
CAGATCTTGGCTAACTCTTCGCCGCGCTCCCAAAGCTTTAGCGATTCCTCCAGTGTTGCGCTGCCATCTTCGAGTGATTCAACGATTTCGGCGAGTTCATCGCGCGCTTCTTCATATGAAGGCTTTTCAGATTTAGCGGCCATGGGTTAAATCTACTCGCTTGCCAGCACGCTGGCTTTAGCTTCGCCCTTGGCAGCGCGGATGCGCAGCACAGATCCAGCCTTTAACTTTGTGGCATCGCGCACAATTTTTCCGTCATCGCTTTGAACCACGGAATATCCGCGATCCATAGTCGACTGCGGAGAAAGCGAACGCAGGTGCGCAATAACGCCTTTTATCTCTTTCTTTTCAATATCGAGCAAGGCTTTAAAACCGCGGTGCGAGCGATCGCGCAAGGCTGATAAATCATCTTTGCGTACCTTGATCATCACGCCAGGATCTTTCATCACTGGGCGATTGCGCAATTGGGCGATCTGATTTAATTCAAATTCAACGCTAGAAAGTAATCGGCGGTACATCCGGTCGCGAATCTTATTGATATCTGAAATCTCTTGTTCAATATCTGGCACCACACGCTTTGCCGCATCGGTCGGAGTTGAGGCGCGATAATCGGCAACTAAATCAAGGAGCGGTGAATCTTTCTCGTGGCCAATTGCGCTAACGATTGGGGTTTCACAACTTGCAGCAAGGCGCACAAGTGATTCATCGCTAAAGGGCAACAAATCTTCGAATGATCCACCACCGCGAGTGATGATGATGACATCAACTTCTGCCATATCTTCGAGTTCGCGCAACGCCGCAGATACTTCGACAACTGCTGCGGCTCCTTGCACCGCAACTTCGCGAATTTCAAATTCAACTGCTGGCCAACGACGGCGGGCATTTTCAACAACATCTTTCTCGGCATCTGTATTTCGGCCGCAGATCAGACCAACTTTGCGCGGCAACTTCGGCAGCGCAACTTTACGATCTGCGCTAAATAAACCTTCTGCTGCCAAGACGCCCTTTAACGCTTCTAGCCTCGCCAATAATTCGCCAACCCCAACTTGGCGAATCTCTTTGGCAGACAAAGTGAGTGATCCATTTTTGGTAAACCAAGATGCTTTGGCGTGAATTACTACTCGTGCATTTGCCGGCAGTGGTTGCACGGCAGCTAAAACATTTTTGTAACACATCACCGAAAGACTCATATCAACAGAAGTATCGCGCAGGCGCATAAATGCCATTGCGCCACTGCGTTCATTTAACTCTGATATTTCGCCCTCAATCCAAATAGGGCCTAAGCGTTCTACATATTCTTTAATCGCCTCAGAGACCACCCGGACTGGTGCGGGGGATTCACTTGAAGTTTCGAACATGGACTGAGCCTAATAGAATGACCCACGTGAGTAAGAGAGTTCTCCTGGCCGCCCCGCGCGGATATTGCGCAGGCGTTGACCGTGCGGTCATCACCGTCGAAAAGTCGCTCGAGTTATACGGCGCCCCAATTTATGTGCGAAAGGAGATCGTCCACAACAAGCATGTGGTCTCGACCCTAGAAGCGCGCGGAGTCATCTTTGTAAATGAAACTGATGAGGTTCCCGAAGGCGCAACTGTGGTCTTTTCGGCGCACGGTGTTTCACCCGCGGTTCACGAACAAGCTGCTGCCCGAAATTTAAAAACTATTGATGCAACCTGTCCGCTAGTTACAAAGGTGCACAATGAAGTAAAGCGATTTGCTGATGATGAAACCGAAATTTTGTTAATTGGCCATATCGGACATGAAGAAGTCGAAGGCACCGCTGGTGAAGCACCAGGCAAAGTGCGCATCGTCGATGGTTTAGATGAGGCTCGCACAATCATTCCGACCCCAGGAAAGAAATTAGTTTGGTTAACCCAAACAACTTTAAGTGTTGATGAAACTATGCAATCAGTTGCGATTTTAAAAGATCGCTTCCCAGAGATTGCCAATCCACCTTCTGATGATATTTGTTATGCCACCCAGAACCGTCAAGAAGCAATTAAACAGATTGCACCTCAAGTCGAATTAGTTTTGGTTGTCGGTTCTACTAACTCATCAAACTCTGTTCGCTTAGTCGAAGTTTCAAAGGAATATGGCGCTAAGAATGCTTACTTAATTGATTACGCTGAAGAAGCTGATGAGAACTGGTTAACTGGAGTCGAAAGCGTTGGAGTAACAAGTGGTGCATCTGTTCCAGAAATTTTAGTGCGCGATTTACTAGCCTGGCTTGCCGAGCGTGGTTATGGCGATGTTCAAGAAGTTACTGCTACGAAGGAGACGCTGCTCTTTTCGCTGCCGCCTGAACTTCGTAAAGATTTAAAAACTGCAAGTAAATAATTAATCGCGTCGCTTTGGCTTACGCGCTTTTGCTTTCTCATTTAGAAAAATAAACCAACCGTAAAGCGCACTTGCCATTAGGTACGGTGCAATGCTGGCCAAGGATGCAATGAATTCAAGACCTAAACGTGATGGCCGTAAACCAACAGAGAGTATTTGATATAAAAGCACTGTTGCGGCAAACGCCAATGGGGGAGTAACTACTGCGACATAAGTTGTGCCTTTACGTCCAAAGCGGATTCCACCAAATAAAACCAAACAAAGGATCAATCCGCTGATAATGCCTGCACCACTGCGAAAGAGCAGTTCGATACTGGTGAAGAGGGCGATAAAGAGAGATTGCAGAACAACGACGCCTTCCTTCTTAAGTCCAGGCCCGCTTATCTTTATCTTTGGTTGTACTGAGGTACTCATTCTTCATCCTTTACTTCTTCAGCATCAATAAAATCTTCATCAACTGTCATATCGCTATTTTTTAACTCACGAACTTCTGCCGGCGCATCAGGGTAAGCGATCGCAAGTTTAGCTTTATCACCTGTTACACCATAGCCCAGAATATCTTTAGCAGCCTTTTTAACTGTGGTCTGCGCGGTAGGTATTAACTCTCCATACGCCTTTGAGAGTGAGTTTATTGCCGTGCCAACTTTGACGATACGAGTGTGGAGCAAGGTTAAATCCTTCATAAATAACGCAGCCGATTTTGCGATATTTTCGGCGTTATGTGAAACAGCGTTACGGGAATAAACATTGCCGATAGTGCGCAGCAGCGCCATCATTGATGTTGGGGTTGCGATAGTCACATTTAATTTAAAAGCGCCTTCTAAGAAGAGCGGATCAACGCGCAGGGCTTCAGTGAGAAGTGATTCAAATGGCACAAAGAGAATTACGAAGTCTGGAGAATCTTGAGATTCGTGATAACCGCGCTTGGCCAGTGTGAGAACGTGGCCGGCGAGATCTTTCTTATGTTCAGTAAATAAACGCTCGCGCTCTGTGGGATCTTCAACTTCGTGCGCCTCAATAAAGCGATCAAAGGGAAACTTTGAGTCAATGAACAACTTGGTACCACCGGGCATTTGCACAGTGATATCTGGAATTCCTGATGAGTCAGCATCAGTGGTGGAACGCTGGGCGGTGTACTCAATATCCTTACGCAGGCCAGCGCCTTGCAGCATAAGTTCTAGCTGAGCTTCTCCAAATTTTCCACGAGTTTGTGAATTAGAAAGTGCACCGGCAATCGCTTTTGTTTGCGCAACAAGTGATTCATTGTGGGTGGACATCGCGCGAACTTGCGTGCGGATATCTGATTCAGCTTCGATGCGCCGACGATCAGCATCGGCTGCTTCTTTCTGCAATTTCTCCATCGAAGTTTTCATTGCTTCAACTTCAGTTGCGAGTTTGGAGCCAGCCATTGCGTTATCGCGTTCGGTTTTATATAGATCGCGTTCGGCGCGCACTGATACAAACTCTGCCGCTGATGCGCCATCGGAGGATGTACGTCGACCGGCGATTAAATAACCGAGGGCGGTACCGATTGCGAGCCCGATCGCGAGTGTAAGAATGGCCACTACTGTGCTTGACATGGCCCTATCGTGGCAGGAAGGGCTGACAATCACGCGTAGGCTCTGCTTCCTATGAGCCTTTCAATTGGAATCGTCGGCCTGCCCAACGTCGGAAAG
>CAXNEU010000096.1:0-3943 GCA_964201705.1 Candidatus Planktophila sp.
TGTGGAAGGACATGAATTTGATGTTCTTCGGGGAGCTGAAGAAACCCTAAGTTTGATTGAGATAGTCCAGTTTGAATTTGGTGGAAGCAATATTGATACACGGACTTTTTTCCAAGATTTTTGGTACTTTTTTGTGGAGCGCAGATTCGATATTTACCGCATTTCTCCGACTGGTCCAGTTTTAATTGAGAAGTATCGAGAGTCAGATGAAACCTTTCGCCCTACAAATTACGTTGCTGTAAGAAAGTAAAAAACGAGTAATTTTGAAATTAAGGTTTCTTCAAGGTATACTTAAGACATCGACGCACTCCGCATCGATGTTTCCCCCAAAGTGAGCCTAAAGGCCACTTACTTGCGAGTCTTATCACCGCCCTGGCCCATTCGAGGCCATACCCGAGACGCGCTTGTCGTCTCGATTGGTATGCATTTCTATGTCTCTACAGCCACGTACAACCGCGCCCGGAAAAGCCCGCAGAGCAGCATCTGTCAAAGCCGGCAAGCCCCGCGCCAAAAAGTCATCTGCTTCAACTCCTATTTCTAAGCCCCGCCACACAAGTGCTGAAAAATCAGCGCGCAAAGGCGCAGAGGCTAAGCCGTTTAAAGCGGCTTCATCAAAGCCAGCAAGCAAGCCAGCAACAAAGCGTTACACCGACGTTGATACATCAACTCTTTCTAAAAAAGATGCGCGCTTAACCGAGCGTTCAAAAATGCGTGCACAGCGCTACCAAGAGAAAACAGCCTCAAAGCCAAGAGAAGCGCGTGAAGAATCAGTAAAACCAGAATCTCGAGCAAAGAAATTTGTGTCAGCTCGTAACGAACGCACAGCTCGTCCAGAATTTAAGAAGCCAGATACGCGCCCAACAACTCGTCGTGAAGCCGCTAAAGAACGTGTTGCACGTACCGAAGATGGTCGTCCAAACTTTATTCCTGGCAAGCGCGAGAAATACAAACCGGGTTCACCTTCAAAGCAAACTCTTGCAAAGCACAACACCGCACCAGATGTATCGGCATCAAATTACCGCGCGGAACGTCCGGCTAAACCTGCACGTGATCGCCGTAACGATTCACCGGCTTACGCCCGCGATGATCGCAAAGCACACAAGACTCACACCAATGCTGCTGTTGATTTTGGTGCAAATGATAATTACATTTCTGCTAACTTGGCCGATGCCAACTTAATTGATGCGACACCTTTAACAGAAGTAACAACAACCTTTCGTGATCTTGGAATTGCACCAGCACTTGCAAACGCGTTGAGTGTCCAAGGCATCACACACCCATTCCCAATCCAAATTGCAACAGTTCCGGATGCAATTGCTGGTCACGACATCCTTGGTCGCGGACAGACTGGCTCAGGTAAAACACTAGCTTTCGGCCTTGCCCTGCTTACAAACATCAGCGGGAAGGCCGCCAAGCCTCATAAACCTTTGGCGCTAGTTCTCACACCAACTCGCGAACTTGCACAGCAAATCGATGAGGTTCTAACACCGCTAGCTCGCGCAATCGGACATGACTCCGTTGTTATCGCCGGTGGCATGCCTTATGCAAAGCAAATAACAGCGATGCGTAAAGCAACGGCGATCCTTGTCGCAACACCAGGTCGACTAATTGATTTACTGAACAAGGGCGAAGTACAACTAGATGACCTAGAGATCACCGTCCTTGATGAAGCAGATCAAATGGCTGATATGGGCTTCTTGCCAGTTGTTAAGGAAATTCTTGATCAAGCAAAACCAAATGGCCAAAGACTTCTTTTCTCTGCGACTTTAGACCGCGGCGTCGATGCACTGGTACGTCAGTACTTAAACGACCCAAAGACTCATTCACTACAAAATGACCGTGCATCAGTTTCAACCATGGAGCATTACGTATTGGTCATGCATCCAGGGGATAAAGATGACATCACCAATCAGATTGCTGCTCGTAATGGAAAGACAATTCTATTCGTGAAAACACAGCGCGGAGCGGATCGTCTTGCCGACAAACTTGCTCACGCCGGGGTTCCCGTTGGAGCACTGCACGGTGGTAAATCACAAGCAGTTCGCACTCGCACCCTTGCCCTGTTCAAACAACTGCCAAATGCTGCACTTGTTGCAACAGATGTTGCGGCACGAGGCATTCACGTTGATGGAATTTCTCTGGTTGTTCACGTTGATGTACCTACCGATCACAAGGATTATTTGCACCGTTCTGGACGCACAGCTCGCGCCGGAGAAGCGGGTGCTGTTGTAACTCTTGCTACAACAAAGCAGCAGAAATCTGTAGGGGGACTAACTTCACGTGCTGGGGTTACTCCTAAATTCGTTGGTGTAAAGCCATTAGACCAAGATTTGATGCGAATTACAGGTGCGCAGGAACCTTCAGGTATTCCTTATGTCACTCCCGTCGTTGAAAACAAGGGACCGAGTCGAGGATCCCGTAAACCTCGACCTACATCTGATCAGAGACGACGTAGGCCGAGGTAGGAGATCAATCCCTCTGGGGACTTGCCCACCAAACTCACTCATGGTTTGCAGATCGTGCACGGAAATCTATGCGACAAGTGTGCTACCCAATTTGGACATATGTAAACGTCCATCTCGGATTTAGGAAGTCTGTTAATCACAGCCAAGTTGAAAGTCTGATACCAAAATTAAATTTACTTAAGTCTGAGCATGCTTTTCTATCTTGTGGAACCACTTGATAACGGCGCTGAAAATTTAAGAATTAGGATCACCTAATATCGCACCAATTGTCAAAAAAGGGTCTTGCTTGTTGGAATATAAAACGTCATCCTGGACAATTCGAAAGACACCCTCACCTTAGATAAATAGAAATTACCAGCCAAATGACTCTCTTGGCTGATAATCTAAGTTTACTATTATTCAAATAAGACTGAAGTATTATGGACCTCTTGAGTGAGAAGGATTCTAAAAATATGAGAGTATCATCTGAAAGAATCAAACATATAATGATTGCAATCAGGCGGAGACCTCGTCTAATTTTCAACGACTTTATACATCCAATTGCGTGGAGACTAAATCGTAATTATTCGGCATTACCACCGCGCAGCATGAGAAGTATCCAAGAGGGAATTTATCAATTCACATACAGAAATATCGCTTGCAGTAAGAATCCTTTCGACCTAGCACTTTATTCCTTATTGATATCCAAGATACTTCCAGCAACCATTATAGAAATTGGTTCAGCATCGGGAGGCTCTGCAGTATGGCTTGCTGATCAAATGAAGAATAACTCTACGATACCAAATGTTATTTAATTAGACATACAGAAGGTTGAAAATATAGTCGAACCTGGTGTTCGGTTTATCCATGGGGATATCTTTAGACTCTCTGATTCGGTATTACCCACACTGATTCCAACTTTGCCTAGACCGCTTCTAGTAATTGAAGATGGGCCTCACTCATACGAAGGATGCATCTCTGCTTTGGAATTCTTTCATCAGTACTTAGCCACCGGTGAATACATAGTGATAGAAGATGGGAATGTTCGTGACTTACAATTGAAGGAATATAAAAACGGTCCCGTTAGAGCAATCTCATTTTTCAGGAAAAAATTTCCTGATTCCTATATTATTGACGAATTCTATTCTAATTTTTTCGGACAGAATGTCACGGCTAATATTAATGGATACTTGAGGAAGCTGAAGTAGCAAAAATGTAGAAATTTTACTGATAATCGCGAACTCGCTATTATGTGACCAAAGAGATTTTAGGGCTTCAACAATTATATTTCAGGGGAGGTTCCAGTTGAACTATCAAACATTAGATAATTGTGTTGCGTGCGGAGGTCTAAATCTAAGCCAAATAATTGATTTAGGCTATCAGCCACTGGCGAATGATTTCTTGCCTCTTGGGACAAAACTAGAAACTTTCCCGCTAGCACTAAATAAGTGTGATGATTGTTTTCATGGACAAATCTCTATCAGCGTAAATCCTGAAAG
>CAXNEU010000097.1:0-3939 GCA_964201705.1 Candidatus Planktophila sp.
TTCACAAAGGCGAAGGAACAAGTTACTCACTCAATGGTCTACGCCTTTAACGATCGTAAAGATAAGAAAGGCGATTTCCGTCAACTGTGGATTCAGCGCATCAACGCTGCTGCTCGCGAAAATGGAATGACATACAACCGCTTCATCCAAGGCCTAAAGGCTGCTGGTGTAGAAGTTGATCGTCGTGTACTTTCTGATATCGCAACGAATGATCCAGCAACATTTAAAACGCTAGTAGATCTAGCGCGCAAAAACGTCGTTACTGCTTAATTTACTCAACCAACAAATTAGATGATCGAGAGCCTTCACTCACCGCATATCGCGCGGGTGAAGGCTCTTATCTCTTCCCGTGGAAATAGAGAACGGGCAGTTCATGGTGAATTTATCGCCGAGGGTCTGCAATGTGCGCGGGAAGCTTTCACTGCAACGCAGGGTCCGGGCGTTAAGACGGTGTATCTAACCGAAAGTGGAAAGTCGCGCATTGACCAGGCAGGTCTAGATATTTCAAGGGCTGAGGTCGTATTGGTGAGCGAGCCAGTGATGGCGGCGATGTCTTCAACGATTACGCCCCAAGGAATCATCTCTATTTGCTCGGTCGCCGATAATGAATTTTCCAAAGTTAAGCCTTCTGGCAGATCTCGCTATATATATCTTCACGAAATTCAAGATCCAGGCAATGCAGGAACCATTCTGCGTACAGCCGATGCAATGGGGGTAGATGCTGTAATTGTCTCTCCCGGAAGCGTAGATATGTACTCCCCAAAAGTTGTTCGAGCCACCGCCGGTTCTCTATGGCACGTTCCACTTTTTACTGGAATAACGCTGTCGCAATTAAGCGAACAATTACCTAACGTTGTCAAGATCGCGTTAAGTGCACATGGCGATAAATCTCTGCTTGAAGTTAAAGAATTTTCTGATGTTGTGGCGATCTTCGGAAATGAAGCACGTGGTATTGATGCGCTAATTGGATCTGATGTAATGCAAGTTAGCATTCCGATGACTGGCAATGCCGAGAGCCTCAATCTTGCTGCTGCAGCGGCAATTGTGATCTTTCACCTCTCGCATAACTGATCAAATATCCCTCATTGTTGCAAGGGAGCAGGTTAGAATTCCCGCATGAATCCCGCAGACGCTAAGCGTTGGATCGCTGCTGCAGAAGCTGCTTTTACATCCGCCAAAGATCTGGATGAATTGAAGGTCGCTCGCTTAGCGCACCTCGGGGACAAGGCTGAGATTTCATTAGCAAGTCGTGCACTGGGTTCGATGGCAGCGGAAGAGAAAGCAAGCGCTGGCAAGATCATCGGTGAGGGCAAGGCGGCAATCACTGAAGCGCTAGGACGGGCCACTGCCAAACTTGAGGCCGCTCGTGACGCGAAAGTTTTATTGGAAGAAGTCGTTGATATAACTCTTCCTGTTGATCGCGCACATCGTGGTGGGTTGCATCCGATCTCAATAATAAGAAATGAGATCAGTGATTTCTTTATTGAACAGGGCTACAGCGTTGAAGAAGGCCCTGAACTCGAATCGGGTTGGCTTAACTTTGATGCGCTTAATATCCCGGCCGACCATCCGGCGCGCACCATGCAAGATACTTTCTATATCGAACCAGTCGAATCGGGAATCGTTCTGCGCACACAGACTTCTCCTGTTCAGATTCGTTCCATGTTGGAGAATGAGCCACCTATCTACATGATCTGCCCAGGGCGCACTTTTCGCGCAGATGAATTGGATGCGACACACAGCCCAGTTTTCCATCAAGTGGAAGGCTTGGTAGTTGATAAAGGCATAACGATGGCGCACTTAAAAGGAACGCTAGATAATTTCGCACAGGCGATGTTCGGCTCAGATGTAACAACTCGTTTGCGTCCTTCATTCTTCCCGTTTACTGAACCAAGTGCAGAAGTAGACATTTTCTTTAATGGCCGATGGATTGAATGGGGCGGATGCGGGATGGTAAATCCCAAAGTGCTGGCTACATGTGGCATTGATACGAATATTTACTCCGGATTCGCATTCGGGATGGGGTTAGAACGCACGCTAATGGTGCGCCATAACGTCACAGACATGCATGACATTGTTGAAGGCGATTTGCGCTTTACCCGTCAATTCGGGGTGGGTCTATAAATGCGCGCACCGTTATCTTGGCTTCGTGAGTTCGTCGATATTCCAAAAGGAATTTCAGCGGTTCAAATTGCTGAAGGTTTGATTCGGGTTGGTTTTGAAGTAGAAGAAATTATTGAAAGTGGTGCTGGGCTCACTGGGCCACTTAAGTTCGCCAAGGTTTTATCTATCGAAGAGGTAACTGAATTTAAAAAGCCAATTCGATATGTGGGCATTGACTGCGGAGAGAAGGAAATCCGTTACGTAATTTGCGGTGCTACAAATTTCGCCGTTGGGGATCTGGTCATAGCCGCTCTGCCTGGGGCAGTCCTTCCTGGTGATTTCAAGATTGCAGCCCGCGAAACTTACGGCAAGACCTCGAATGGAATGATTTGTTCATCACGCGAACTAGGACTTGGTGAGGACCACTCCGGAATTATGGTCTTTGCCGAAGGTGATGTCGCAATCGGAGGCGATGCCATTGCGGGTTTAGAAATCAACGACACAATCTTTGATATCGCAGTCAACCCTGATCGTGGTTATGCGTTAAGCATTCGCGGAATAGCCCGAGAAGTTGCCGGGTCACTTGGCCTTAAATTCGTAGATCCAATAGATGCTCTACGTGAAATCAAATTTGAGAATACCGGCAAAGGAGTTTCCGCCAAGATCGATGACCCAGCCACGGCATCAGTCTTTTATCTGCGCACGCTCTCAAACTTTGATCCATCGGCCAGAACACCAATGTGGATGCGCCAACGCATCGAAAAGATGGGAATGCGCTCTATTTCTTTAGTAGTCGATGTAACAAATTATGTGATGCTTGAACTTGGACAACCCTTGCACGCGTTCGATAAATCCAAGATTTCTGGTGGGCTAACAATTATGCGTGCGGGGAAAGCGCAACCTTTCACAACGCTAGATGGCCAAGTGCGCCAATTAGATCCAGAGGATTTAATGGTTTGCGATGACAAGTCACCGCTCGCACTCGCTGGCACAATGGGTGGTCAGAGCTCTGAAATCTCAGAAAGCACAACCGATATCGCGCTGGAGGCGGTGCGCTTTGATCCAGTTTGTGTGGCAAAGAATTCTCGCCGCCACAAACTTTCCTCCGAAGCTTCACGACGTCTTGAACGTGGGGTAGATCCTTCACTCGCTGAGTTTGCTTCGGCAAGATTTGTACAACTCTTAACCTCCCACAGTTCGGCAAAACATGTTGCAACCGTTGTTTCTGGCGAGCCTCGGTATGTTCCATTGATTGACCTCGATCCGGCATTTATTCCAAAGATTCTAGGCTTGGAAATATCGCCTTCTGAGATAGCTCGCGTGTTGCGCTTAATTGGTTGCGATGTCGATGAGAAGACATTTGTTGTAGATCCACCTTCTTGGCGTATTGATTTACTTACCCCTTCCGATTTAGCTGAAGAAGTTGCCCGCATGATTGGTTACGACAAGATACCTTCCATACTTCCACCGCGACCTAATCACGCCAGCCTTACTCCAACACAGAAGCGGCGTCGTGCTGTCGCATCGATGTTGGCGGTGCGCGGTCTAGCTGAAGTCCAAACTTTCCCATTTACAAATCAAGAGACGATAGATCAGATGGGCTTTGTGGGAGAAAGAGCTGCGACATATCGCATCGCTAATCCAATGTCAGATGAACTACCGCTTATGCGCGTTCACTTGGTACCAGGCTTAATTGAAGTAGCCGCGCGCAATATCAGTCGTGGTGCAAAAGACTTTGCTATCTTTGAAATGGGTTCTATATTTAGAAGTTCGCAAAAATTAGTTGCAGCGGTTTCACCAGTAATTGGTTCTCGTCCTGATGCTAAGGCGATTTCA
>CAXNEU010000098.1:0-3908 GCA_964201705.1 Candidatus Planktophila sp.
CACGGGATTTGATCCCAAAGCACGACGAGCATTTTGGGCGCTAATCGAAGACTTGCGAAAGACTGGTACAACTATTTTGCTCACAACTCACTACCTAGATGAGGCTGAAGCGCTGGCCGATCGAGTTGCCGTGATAAATCATGGTCTGATCGTTGAAGTTTCTACGCCAGCACTTCTTGGCGGTCGGGCGACTTCACTTGCCACCGTCTCTTGGTTAGGTGCTGATGGTTCAAAATTTGAGCGCACTGACAATCCGACTGCCTTAATCAAAAAACTCACCGAAAGCTTTAAAGGTGAAATCCCTGAACTAACTGTAAAACGCGCTTCACTAGAAGATATTTATCTAGAAATGATCGGGGGCGCAGATGAATAAAAATAAAGTACCCGGCGCACTGACCATTGGTATTGCGCGCGGTGGGCTTGAGGTAAAACAATTTATGCGCCAGCGCGAATCTGTTGTATTCACTTTAGCCTTTCCGATTATGTTGCTGGCTATCTTCGGATCAGTCTTTACAAATGAACTCACCGATGGCGTAACTTTTAGCCAATACTTTGTCGCCGGAATGATCGCATCTGGTCTAGTAAACACAGGATTCCAACAACTTGCGATAATGATTCCTATCGAACGCGATTTTGGAACGCTAAAACGCTTGCGGGGCACTCCGATGCCTGCATCAAGTTACTTTATTGGAAAAGCAATTGTTGTATTTGTGACAATGGCTATTCAAGTTTTCCTTCTGCTCATTGCAGGCGTTCTTTTCTTTGGTGTCAATCTGCCAACTGATCCTGCAAAGTGGTTTACCTTTACCTGGCTCATTATTCTGGGAAGTGCTGCATCAACTGCGCTCGGCATCGCATTCTCAGTAATTCCCAAGAGTGGTCGCAGCGCATCGGCGGTCGTCTCCCCCGTGGTTATCGTCTTGCAGTTCTTTAGCGGTGTTTTCTTTGTCTTCACAGATCTGCCGGCCTGGATGCAACAAGTAGCAGCGATATTCCCACTTAAGTGGATGACTCAAGGTATGCGCTCTGTCTTCTTGCCCGATTCTTTTGCCGCGGCCGAAGTTGCCGGAAGCTGGGAAACAGAAAAAACTTTCTTGATTATTCTCGCCTGGTTTATCGCTGGACTTGTTATCTCAATTCGCACCTTTAAATGGGATCGACAGCAATGATTAAGTCAAAGAAGTTAGCACTTGCTCTTGCTTTTGGATTAACAATCACTGTTACACCAGCGTTGGCTGCGACGAAGAGTCCAACGCCTAAGGCAACGGCAACAAAGAAAGTAACGCCAACTCCGAAAGCGAGCCCGACGAAGAAGGCGCCGACGAAGAAGGCGCCGACTAAGAAGAAGCCACCCGTAAAGAAAGCACCCGTAAAGAAGAAGAAAAAGAAGAATGTTAAGTTATCGCCTTCACCATCTCCAAAGTGGCCACCTGCTGGTTTTAAAACGGATGCGCTCGGTGCGACTAACCTCTATATGAAGGTTCCTACTGCAAAAGAACTCGTCGGGATATTGTCAGCCAAAACAGCGCTTTCCGCACAGATCAAAGACTGTACGAAATTTACTTGCGGTGCGGTGTTAGTCGCCTCCGAGATCGGGTGTCGTTGGTGGCAAGTGAGAGCTGATGTCGTCGGTACGACCTCTGCAGAAGATCGAACTCTAAAAACTTTTGGGAAAATCACAGCATCTGTAGCGGCGAGTGTGCCGCAAAAGATCGTAACTGTTTTATTGGTTACTACAGAGCCAATCGGTTCCGGGCATATTCTCTCCAACATCATTGCAGACTGTAATCAAGGCGAACCAACTGGTCCGCTTCCATTTACCGAATACAAAGCAGCTGGATAAGAATGCTTGGTGGAATCAATAACGCGTTATTTTTAAGCAGCTTTGGTGGCTTTTTTGCGGTTGGTCTATTAGCGCTTATTTTAAAGTGGGCATTTGCGCGTGGTAAATCTGTTGTTGAACGCACTCCACGAATTGGTGGTGAAGATGAATACGGTTCGCTCGTCGTAGTCGCTTCCCCAAATAATCATATTGAAGGTGAAATCTTGCGCTTAAAATTAGTAGAAGCCCACATTAAGGCGACGCTAACTCAGACTAAGGATGGGCCACGGGTATTCGTTTTTGCGAGGGATGAAAAAATCGCCCGCGCAATCTTAAAAAGTTAGCGATTTGCTCCTGGTACCCAGAGCTGATCACCAATCTTCTTATTTGCAACTCTTGCTAGAACAAATAAAAGGTCCGAACAACGATTTAAATACTTGGCGGTGAGTGGATTTACACCAGTGCCGAAACCGTGAATTGCAGCCCATGTGCGGCGTTCTGCGCGACGCACAACGGTGCGCGCCACGTGAAGATGCGCAGCTGCTGGTGTTCCAGATGGAAGAACAAAAGAACGTAGTGGCTCAAGATCGGCATTGAATTTATCGATCTGCTCTTCCAAATATGTAACTTGGCTTTCTAATACGCGAAGTGGCTCGAAGGCAGGTGAGTCAACAACTGGAGTGCAAAGGTCGGCACCGACATCAAATAAGTCATTTTGAATTCGGACAAGCAGTGCGCGAATTTCATCAGTTAATTCATCTGTTGCAATTACAACGCCAATCGTTGAGTTAGCTTCATCAACTGTGGCATATGCCTCAAGACGTGAATCGTTCTTTGAGGTGCGGCTCATATCTCCTAAAGAGGTTGAGCCATCATCGCCGGTCTTGGTGTAAATACGCGTTAAATTAACCATGGCCCTAGCCTATAAGTAGACTTGGCTTATGGCATCTTCGGGCAATGCAGGCAGCGACCGCTTCCGCATCATTGGTGGCGCCAGCCTTAAGGGCGAAGTAACTGTCACGGGTGCCAAGAATTCGGTGCTGAAGTTAATGGCCGCCTCATTGCTCGCCGTTGGAAAAACCACAATTCGCAGCGTTCCGGATATCGCAGATGTTGAAATCATGTCTGATTTACTGACCCGCTTAGGTTGCACCGTCATTCACTCTGGTTCAGTCGTAACAATTGATGTTCCAGAATCACCACACCATCGCGCAGATTACGATTTGGTGCGCAAGATGCGCGCTTCAATCAACGTTCTGGGTCCGCTAGTTGCCAGAACCGGTCGTGCCGAAGTTGCGCTACCGGGTGGCGATGCCATTGGTTCGCGCGGATTAGATTTTCATATAAAAGGTTTGGAATCACTCGGTGCAAAAGCACATGTAGAACACGGATATGTAATCGCCGAAGCTCCAAATGGTCTAACAGGTGCAAATATTGATTTAGATTTCCCAAGCGTTGGTGCAACTGAAAACTTAATGACCGCAGCTGTTTTAGCAAAAGGTGTTACGACAATTGAAAATGCGGCGCGCGAGCCTGATCTAGTTGATCTAGGGGAATTCCTAATTTCAATGGGCGCAAAGATCGAAGGACTGGGTTCACCTTTAATTACTATTACTGGCGTTACCAAGTTAAATCCGGCCGATCACACCACAGTTACTGATCGCATCATCGCTGGCACCTGGGCATTTGCTGCCGCGATGACGCAAGGTGACATCACAATCCACGGCGCACGTGCTGACCACATGGAAGTTATGTTGGAAAAGTTGGCACATGCCGGTGCAATAATCACTTCTACATCCGATGGTATTCGCGTTCAGATGCATCAACGTCCACGCGCCACAGATGTTGCAACACTTCCCTATCCAGGATTTGCCACTGATTTGTTGCCATTTATTATCGCTATGAACTCAATTGCTGATGGCCATTCCATGGTTACCGAAAACGTTTTTGAATCACGTTTTATGTTTGTAAACGAACTTATGCGTCTGGGTGCACAAGTAACTGTCGATGGCCATCACGCTTCTATCGACGGAATTCCACAACTATCTGGCGCACCAGTTGAAGCAACCGATATCCGGGCTGGCGC
>CAXNEU010000099.1:0-3762 GCA_964201705.1 Candidatus Planktophila sp.
GATGGCAACTTGGCGCGCAGCAGACATCAAATAACTGAACTTGGAAAGTTTCTTGACCCAGTTGCCGATAAAGCGATGGTTGGCACTGCAATGATTTGTTTATCAATTCTTGATCGCATGCCTTGGTGGATCACAATTGTTATTTTGGCACGCGAGATTGGCATTACCTGCTTCCGTTTGGCTATCGTCAAACGCGGAGTTATTCCCGCAAATAAGGGTGGAAAGATTAAAGCCACCATGCAAAACTTTGGTACCGGTTTTTATGTATTGCCGCTTAGCCCAGATTTATATTGGTTCCGCGATGGTTTTATGTACATTGCAATCGCTCTTACCGTCGTAACCGGTGCCTACTATGTAAGATCTGCCTTTAAGCCGCAGAGCTGATAGGAATTTTTAATGGCGATAACAAATGAGATCATCGGACTTATCTCTGATATTCATGACTCTTTGCGCGCGCGCGGAGAAACTCTTTCAACCGCTGAATCACTAACTGCTGGCGGATTAAGTAACGCCCTAACAATTGTTCCTGGTGCATCCGATGTATTTCTTGGATCAGTAACTGCCTATCGCCCAGAAGTAAAGATCTCACATTTAAGCGTTTCAAAATCTGCAATTGCAGAACACACTGTTGTCAGTGAAGAAGTTGCCATTGAAATGGCGCGCGGTGCAATTAAATCTTTCGGTTCAACTTGGGCGATTGCAACTACTGGGGTCGCCGGCCCAGGTCCATCTGATGGTTCAGATGCCGGCCGAGTATTTGTCGCATTCGTTGGTCCAACGGTGCAGGTAATTGAACTTTCACTCTCTGGTGAACGTGAAGTCGTGCGAAACGCCACGGTAGCAAGCGCGATCGCCTCTTTTGCGCGTATCCTTAGGCAACGAGATACCAGCGCCCCGGCGCAGAAGAAAGGATGACCACTATGGCTTTGTTGCGCACCGCAGTTGGCCAGACACTTCGCGCTGCCCGCTCTGAACAATCTCGCACTCTGCGCGATGTTGCTCGTGAAGCACGCGTCTCACTTGGTTATCTCTCAGAAGTAGAACGTGGCCAAAAAGAGGCCTCATCTGAACTTCTAAATGCAATCTGCGAAGCACTTGGCTTAACACTTTCTACAGTTATCGCAAACGTCTCAACTGAACTCAAAGTTCTTGAGAGCGCGAAGTTGTCCGTTGTCGACGCAGCCTAAGTACGCAACTCAAGGTGCGACACATCGCCGAACAGAGAGCGCAATTCTCGAAGGAACCAAAACTTTAATTGCTCAATTGGGCTTATCCAAGATTTCAATGATTGAAATTGCAGATGCATCTGAAGTATCCCGCGCAACTTTATATAACCACTATCGCGATAAGAACGCTGTGATATCTGCCCTTGCCACTGCAGAGGTTGAATACATGATCGAGCTAGCCGATAAAGCCGGAACACCAGCCGATGCCCTAGAAAAACTCTCCCTTTATATTTCTGCCGATCCGGCACTGGCTGCAATGCGCATTCACGATCAGAGCACGCTGACCAGCGCATTGGCGCATGCCGATCATCCGCTGTATTTAGAGATCGCCCGCTGCTTATACGGTGCAACAAAGTCTGAAGCCGGCACTGGAGTTGCTATGCGCTGGCTAATTGGCCAAGTAATGCAACCGCTTAACCCAAAACAATCGCGCGAACAAGCAGAACTTCTCGTCGATCGCACCCTCTTTTAATTTTTAAATGCGTATTTCTGATTTGCGCGAGCGCCTAACTCTGTCGTTTGGGCCAGAATGGACGCCTTCTTTCTGCAAAGACATTGCAATTACCGAATTGGGAAGTAAAAGTGTTGATGAAGCTCTGCAATTAGGCCTAGAAGCAAGTGATATTTGGCGCGCGGTATGTGCTGCTTACCCTAACGAAACTACTAAATACCGATAAAGCGCAGTTGCAAGTAATTGGCGTGTTGCAAACTGCTCGGTGACTCTTTATATTTCTGCCTATG
Organism: Candidatus Planktophila sp.; assembly: GCA_964201705.1. Classification (GTDB taxonomy): domain Bacteria; phylum Actinomycetota; class Actinomycetes; order Nanopelagicales; family Nanopelagicaceae; genus Planktophila. Next base: position 1,968 of record CAXNEU010000099.1, read on the forward strand.
TTTACTAAGCGCCGAATTATTGATTTCTGTCGCGTAAACACATCTGCCTGCTGATTTTTGCAGCGCCGTTTTATATTTTTACCTTTAGTTTTAAACCAATTTCATCTAACAACAAACAGGAGTGAATTATGTTAAAAAGCAAAATTAAGAGAAAAAATGCGCTAATTGTTGCGGCAATAAGCGTTGGGCTAGTTGCGGGAATTTCGGTTGCGCCATCGACGGCTGCTCCAAAGAACTTGGCGCGCGCAGTTGTGCAGACTGATTGGCTAGAAAAGAATCTAGATAATCCCGATGTAAAGATTATCGAAGTTAGCACTGAAGCAGGCCTATACGAACGTGGCCACATTAAAAATGCAGTGAAGTTCAATTGGTACACAGATCTTGTTGAAGTTGTAAATCGTGACATTGTCGCGCGCGCACGGTTTGAAAAGTTGGCTCGCGCTGCAGGTATCAATAAGAACTCAACTGTCGTGCTCTATGGCGATAAGAACAACTGGTTTGCAGCATGGGGAGCTTGGATCTTTAACACCTACGGCATTGAAGATGTTCGTCTAGTCGACGGTGGTCGAGTCAAGTGGGAGAAAGATGGTCGCGCATTCACCAGCGTTGTTCCATCACCTAAGGCGGGAAATTTCGTGGCAAAGCAGGCAGATAGATCTATCCGTGCAACTTTGAATCAAGATGTATTGCCGGCAGTTCGCAAAAAGGGCACAGTAGACTTAGTTGATATCCGTTCAGCAGATGAATACAGCGGAAAGATTTTTGCTCCAGCTGGTTTCCAAGAGCTTGCAGTTCGCGCAGGACATATTCCTGGAGCAGTAAATGTTCCTTGGGGTCAAAACGTTAACGCTGATGGAACCTTCAAATCTGTAGCAGACCTGAAGAAGATCTACGCTGATAAGGGTATTGATGGCAAGAAAAAGATCATTACTTACTGCCGCATCGGAGAGCGTTCTTCACTCACTTGGTTCGTTCTCAGCGAGATTCTCGGATATGAAGTTAAGAACTATGACGGTTCTTGGACTGAATACGGAAACAGCGTTGGTAATCCAATTAGTAATCCATCAGGAACTATTTGGGGAGCTGCATAATTAGCGCAGATACTAACTTTGACAGAGGTTCCGCAATTAGCGGAACCTCTGTTGAGGCTCCTATCTGGGGTAAAGCGGACACGCTTCGCACTATCGCCGCCGGCGCAATTATTTCGCTCTTGCTGGCAACTGCCTATTTCTTAAGTGGCAAAGAGGGAGCCGGGGCTAACGCCGCTCTCTCACTTTTGATTGGAAGCGCACTTGGCATTGCATTTGAACGCGGCAGATTTTGCTTCTTCTGTATTTTTCGCGATGCCATTGAAGATCGAGACACAACGCCATTCTTATCCATCATTAGTGCAATAGCAGTTGGCGCAGTTGGATATGCAATAGTTTTTGGACAATTCTTACCAGACACGAGCTCTGGATCACTGCCACCAGGTGCACACATTGGCCCAGTAAGTCTGGCTTTGGTTGTCGCGGGGCTGGCCTTCGGAATTGGAATGGCACTTTCTGGTGCTTGCATCAGCGGACATTTGTATCGCATCGGGCAAGGTTCACTTCGCGCCTATCCAGCACTTCTTGGTTCCCTTATTGGCTTCGGTTTAGGTTTTAAAAGTTGGAACCTGCTTTATTCAAAATCAATTAGTGATGCACCTTCCACTTGGCTGCCACACAAGTTAGGTTATGGCGGCGCACTTGTTCTGACTCTTATAGTGCTATCTGTAATTGCGATTATCGCCATAAAGTGGGGCAAGAATTCA
>CAXNEU010000100.1:0-3551 GCA_964201705.1 Candidatus Planktophila sp.
ATTCCGTAAAGGCCAAGCCAACTTAGTCGAATTAACCCTGCCTGATACTTCAAGTTGTATCGGAAAGACTGTTGAGGAAATTGAGCTTCCCGATGACGCATCGCTGGCAGCAATTGTTCGCGATGGACGAGTAATTACCCCGACTCCAACAGATGTATTTAGCGCAGGTGACGAACTACTATTTGTGGCTTCAACAACTGCTGAAGGTTTAATCAAATCCTGCTTTATCGCTGGCTAACTACCTTATTGCTGGCTAACTAATTGTGTGATTTAGTTGTTGGCACGCTCTTTAAAATCATCCACGAACCGTAAGCGGTTGCTAAAAAGAGTGGATACCCCATTGCCAGGTTTACCGTTCCAAGTAAATTAACATTTCCACTTCTATAAATTGGGTACTGCACTGCAATTCGCGTAAAGAACATCAAGACCCAGAGCCAACTTGCTCGCTTATAGGCGCGGGCGCGGGCAGGATCTTTGCGCCAAGTTAAGTTCTCCCCCAAAATCGGACCAAGAAGAACTCCCAAAATCGGCCAACCTGCCAGATTTGCGATTAAGTACACACTTCCGTAACCCAGGTTTGTTAGCAACTTCGGAATATATAAATCACTCGCGTTACCGGATCGATTTGCAAACCAAGCACAAATTAGCGAACCGATTAGCCCCGAAATCGCATGTTGAATAGTGTCGCGCTTTGCTAAGCGAATAACTGTTAAAACAGCCGATACGACAAGGGAGGCGATCAAAGCCTGACCCAGATCATCGGCAACGTTAAAGACAACGAGGAAAACTATTGAAGGAATGCCGGAATCGATTAAGCCTTTCTTGCCACCAAAAGCTGCAAGAACTTTATCTTTATCGGCGCCTTCACCTGCGCCTGGTATTTGGCTCATCATCTTCCGGTTGATCCAAATCCACCTGTGCCGCGACCAGATCCCGGCAAATTTTCTACTTCTACAAATTCGGCGCGTTCTACTTGTTGAATAACTAGTTGCGCAATGCGATCTCCACGTTTAAATGTAACGCTCTCTTTGGAGTCGTGATTAATTAGAATAATTTGTAACTCACCACGGTAGCCTGCATCAACCGTGCCCGGCGCGTTCACCATGGTGACACCGTGTTTAATCGCTAACCCAGATCGGGGATGGACGAGTGCAACATAGCCATTGGGTAGCGCAATTGAGATTCCAGTTGGAACTAGTGCGCGTTCACCGGGAGCCAGAGTTACATCAACTCGGGCCACCAAATCAGCTCCTGCATCCCCGCCTTTGGAATAAGTTGGCAACGGCAAGTCAGGATCTAAGCGAGTAACCAGAACTTTTACGCCCATTATGGATTGATCTCAAATTCGGGATCCACAAATGCCAAAATCTCTGGGGTCTTTCTAATATGTTCTAAATACTCTTTAGGAGCATTTTCCAAGAAGTGCGACATTGGAACAACCACAAATAGCGCTGCTGCTTTAACTGCTATTTCACCATCGGCACCACCAAGGCGTCCTTCAGCTGCGGTGTAAACCTTGCGATTAACCTGGCCGGTAATTCGTGCCGTTATGTGAATCGTTGTTCCTATCGGAACTGGCTTTAGAAAATCAGTTTCTAGCCGCGCCGTCACTGCGGGAGCACGAATTAGCCACATTAATTTTCCGAGCGCTTCATCGAATGCAAGTGATAACAATCCGCCATGTGCCAAACCCGGAGCGCCTTGATGATTTTCGGTAACCGTGAACTCGGCAGTTAGATCTGCACCAGCACCAGCGTGCGCAACTAAATGCAATCCAGTCGGATGCAATTCACCACAACCAAAGCAATGACCGAAGTGAGATGGAATTTTAGTTCCGATCTCAGGAGCTTTGGGATGGCGATCCGGAATACTCACTCCTTCTGGAGGCGTGGTGCTAGCTACTCGACTCATGCGCATACTTTACTTGATCTAGACTGCGATAGTGATATTCACGGAAGTGCTCCGCCCGCCTATCTGGGTGCTCGCCTTTATTTATTTCATGTTTCTATCACTCGTAATCGCAATCTGGGCCGCCTTTGACACAACTGCGACGATGGTTGCGCTCGCCATAGCGACGCTAGCAATTCCCTTCATCGCCCAATCCTTAACCTCAAGAATTGGCGTAGATCACAATCAATTGCGAATAGATAAGGCACACATCGAACTTAAGTACTTGGGAAAAGTTACTGTCCTGGATTCTAATGCGATGCGCTTGCTGCGTACGCGCGATGCTGACCCGGCAGCGTTCTTGGCGATTAAATTCTGGTCATCAAAGGGAATCAAAATTGAAGTTACTGATCCGCGCGATGCCACACCTTATTGGCTTATAACGAGCAAACGCGGCGAGAAGCTCGCCGCGTTGCTTACCAAATCGTAATTAGATTAACCGCACTCTTTACAGACCGCTATTTTAACCGCACTCTTTACAGACTGCCTTGGACCCCTCACCGCTTGCAAGTTGAGTTATGTGATGCACCAAGAAACAACGAGAACAAGTAAATTCATCTGTTTGTTTTGGAACTACTCGGACCGCAAGTTCTTCACCAGATAAATCTGCGCCAGGAAGTTCGAGATTTTCTGCCGCCTCTGCTTCATCAACATCAATCTGTCCGGATTGAGCATCGACGCGCTTTGCCTTTAACTCTTCTAACGACTCCTCGTGGAGTTCTTCATCTGTTTTTCGGGGGGTGTCGTAATCTGTTGCCACTGCTCTCACCTCACTCACACCAATTAAATACCACTTCTCGATTGAGAAAGGCTGAACGGGCGCATACTCGCGCATTTACCCGATATTAGCCGATACAACCATCGGCGTGTCGCGGATATTCCCGCTTCCCATGGTGATTTCCATCCCTATGGCTTTATTTCAGCGCGTTCTCGATCGCCTTAGCAAGTCCTCCATCTACAAATGCATGTATCAAAGTGCCCGCTTCGACATATTCCTCGCTGAGAATCTCGCCAGTTTCGTGAATTGCGCTGACTAAATCTCCACGGTCATATGGAATTGTTGCAGTAACTTCAATATTTGGATGAGGTAAAGATTTTTCAATCGCTTGAACTAGCCCTTCAATTCCAAATCCAGTCCGAGCCGAAAATGCAAAGCTGTTCTTCTCTTTTCGTAAAATCTCCATCACGACTTCTGGATCAGCCGCATCTACTTTATTGATGGCAATGATCTCGGGAATATCTCCACCACCAATTTCAGTGATTACTTCGCGAACGGCTCGGATTTGCTCAAAGGGATCACTGTGCGAACCGTCAACAACATGAACAATTAGATCAGAGCCAGATACTTCTTCCAGCGTTGATTTAAAGGCATCAATTAATTGATGAGGAAGGTGACGCACAAAACCCACAGTGTCAGAAAGGGTATATACCCGGCCTTCGGCAGTTTGGGTTTTGCGCACCGTGGGATCTAATGTTGCAAAGAGCGCGTTTTCAACTAATACACCAGCGTCAGTTAATTTGTTTAATAGGGATGACTTGCCAGCGTTGGTGTAACCCGCAATTGCTACGGATGGAATGTTAAATCGCTTGCGTTCTTGTCGTTT
>CAXNEU010000101.1:0-3547 GCA_964201705.1 Candidatus Planktophila sp.
GTACTTCAAAATCCGGACCTAACGCTTCAAGCGTTGCCGGACTTAACTCTTCAGCAATTAATACAACAGGTTTACCCACGTGATGCGCTGCCTTCTTTGTAATCATCTTTATTAGAAGTCTTGATCCAGCTAAACATCTTGCGAAGTTCACGCCCAGTGGCCTCAATTGGGTGCACTTCACCCTTTGCGCGAAGTGCCTTGAACTCTGGTGCGCCGGCATCTTGATCATCGATACAGCGCTTAGCAAATGCTCCAGATTGGATATCGGCTAACACTTCCTTCATTCTTACTTTGACGCTTGGGTCTATAACGCGTGGACCTGAAATGTAATCACCATATTCTGCAGTGTCAGATACTGACCAACGCTGCTTTGCAATTCCGCCTTCAAACATCAAGTCAACGATCAACTTAAGTTCGTGCAAGCACTCGAAGTAAGCAACCTCTGGCTGGTAACCAGCTTCTATAAGTGTTTCAAAACCGTACATAACTAGTTGTGATGCGCCACCACAAAGTACTGATTGCTCACCAAATAGATCTGTCTCAGTTTCTTCAGTAAAGGTAGTCAAGATTCCACCGGCGCGAAGTCCACCAATAGCTTTTCCGTAAGAAAGCGTTAAAGGCCAAGCGGTACCAGTTGCATCTTGTTCAACTGCAACGATTACAGGAACGCCACGTCCACCTGCATATTCGCGACGAACGATATGTCCTGGGCCCTTTGGAGCGACCATGCAAACATCAACATTTGTTGCTGTTTTGATATAACCGAAACGGATATTAAATCCGTGTCCAAAGAAGAGGGCATCACCATCTTTTAGGTTTGGCAAAATTTCATCTGTGTATACGTGGCGCTGCAAGTGATCTGGCACCAAAATCATGATCACAGTTGCTTCTTTAACTGCTTCAGCAACAGAGACAACACGCAAGCCTTCAGCTTCTGCTTTAGCGCGAGATGCCGAACCTGATTTAAGACCTACTCGAACGTCTACGCCTGAATCGCGCAGATTAAGTGCGTGCGCGTGGCCTTGAGAGCCATAACCGATGATCGCAACTTTGCGACCTTGGATGATTGATAGATCCGCATCCTCTTCGTGATACATAGTTGCCACGGTATTTCTCCTTTAGTCTCGTGTTAGTTCTGGTAATCGGGTTGGGTGTCGTGCTTGGTATTACTGATCGCACCTTCAAGAATCTCTTCGATACGGATCACGTTAATCAACTTATCTAGCTGGGCAATTACTTGTTCAAGCGAGTGCCCTTCGACACTAACTTCGATAATCATCTTAGAAATCTTCGAGTTCTCGGTTGGTCCCACAACGAGAGAATCAATGTTGTATGTGCGGCGGGCAAATAGGCCAGCAACACGGGCCAATACGCCTGGTTCGTTTTCAACGAGAACTTCTAACTTATGAATGGCCATTAGAGCTCCTGTGAATCCCAGTCAGGCGCAGTTGCGCGAGCGATCATGATTTCATCGTTAGATGTACCTGCAGCAACCATCGGCCAGACCATGGCATCGCGATGAACGCGGAAGTCGACAACAACTGGTTGGTCATTGATCGACATAGCTTTTTCGATAGTCGCATCAACATCTGCTGGGTTTTCGCAAGAAAGTCCAATGCAACCCATTGCTTCAGCCAGCATTGGAAAGTTCGGGACGCGCTTTGATTCAAGGCTGGTATTTGAATAACGACTGTCATAGAACAAGGTCTGCCACTGGCGAACCATTCCTAAACTTTCATTATTGATAATGGCAACTTTGATTGGAATATTATTTAGCGCACAGGTTACGAGTTCTTGATTGGTCATCTGGAAACAACCATCGCCATCGATCGCCCAAACAGTTGTATCTGGTGCACCAACTTTTGCACCCATTGCTGCTGGAACTGCGTAGCCCATGGTGCCGGCGCCGCCTGAGTTAAGCCAAGTACGCGGTTTTTCATAACTAATAAATTGCGAAGCCCACATCTGGTGTTGGCCAACTCCGGCAGCAAAAATAGTGTCAGGTCCACATATTTTGCCCAATCGTTCAATTACAAACTGAGGTGAAAGTGCACCATCAGCAGGTGTGTCATAACCCAATGGGTAAGTAGCCTTTAATTTATTAACACTGGCAAGCCAAGGAGAAATATCTGCACGGCCCTTGGCCAACGCTGCTGTTAGCGCTGGAATTAGCGCCTTAATTGTTTCGCGCAAATCACCGATTACTGCAACATCGGCGTAGCGATTCTTACCGATTTCCGCAGGGTCGATATCTGCGTGAATTACCTTTGCATTCTGCGCAAAAGTGGAGAGCTTGCCGGTGACGCGATCATCAAAGCGCGCACCTAACGTAATGAGCAAATCAGCTTTTTGCAGGCCAGTTACTGCGGCAACGGTTCCGTGCATTCCGGGCATACCAAGATGTAACGGATGTGAATCCGGGAATGCACCACGTGCCATCAAAGTTGTTACGACAGGTGCACCAAGAAGTTGGGCGAGCTCAAGAAGTTCGCGAGAAGCGTTGGCTTTGATTACGCCGCCGCCAACGTAAAAGATTGGTTTTGCTGATTGCGCAATCAGCGCTGCTGCATCATTGATCGCACCTTGGTTAGGCTGCATTTGCGGTTTGTATCCAGGCAAATTGATCGATGTCGGCCAGTCGTAAGTCGTCTGCTTTTGTAGCGCATCTTTTGCAATATCTACCAAAACTGGGCCAGGGCGCCCAGAGGTTGCGATATGAAATGCTTCAGCTATTACGCGCGGGATCTCATCTGGATTTGTTACAAGAAAATTGTGCTTGGTAAAGGGCATCGTGATGCCGCGGATATCAGCTTCCTGGAAAGCATCGGTACCAATTGCAAGCGAAGGAACTTGACCAGTAATCGCGACCATTGGAACTGAATCCATCGCTGCATCAGCAAGTGGTGTAACTAAATTTGTTGCACCGGGACCAGAAGTTGCGATACAAACTCCGGCGCGACCGGTTACTTGTGCATAGCCAGTTGCTGCATGCCCGGCACCTTGTTCGTGGCGAACCAAGATGTGGCGAATCGTTGAGTCATAAATCGGATCGTAAGCAGGAAGAATTGCGCCACCCGGAATTCCGAACATCACATCAACCTTGGCAGCTTCTAAGCTTTTGACCAGTGAAGTTGCTCCAGTCATTGCGGTGCCGTTGGCTGTTGGTACGTGTGCCATCTTCTTACTCCTTTCCGTTCATTTAAATTTCTTGCAGAGAAATGAAAAAACCCTCAGATTTCTGAGGGCGCGTGCTTTAAAAAGGCACGCGCTATCGAATCACCACCACAATTACAGACGATGACGAGATAAGCGCGAGCTTCTTTTGCATGGGCTTATTCTCCAACGCCGATGGCGCTTGAGTCAAGGCGTGAGATGTAAGTCTCAAATTGTGAAACTAACCGCAGACCGCGCCCTTTGAGGCAGAGCCAACAGTCTTTGAATATTTGGCTAATACGCCCCGAGTGAATTTATGAGGCAGTGGATTCCAGCCGACTTTGCGGGATGCAAGTTCTGCCGGATCTACCAAGAGATCCAAGGTGCGAGCTTT
>CAXNEU010000102.1:0-3523 GCA_964201705.1 Candidatus Planktophila sp.
CCAAGTGATTGCACGCGCTTGCCGGCCTTGGCGCATTCTTCATAGATATAACGTGCAATAGGGGTAGAACCAACAAATGAAATTGCTTCGACATCAGGGGAGTGCAACAAACCGTCTACTGATTCTTTATCGCCATTTAGAACGTTAAACACGCCATCAGGTAAGCCCGCTTCTTTCCATAACTTACCAATCCAGATTGCCGCAGATGGATCTTTCTCTGAAGGCTTTAAGACAACGGTATTTCCGGCAGCGATAGCAATTGGGAAGAACCACATCGGCACCATTGCGGGGAAGTTAAATGGAGAAATGATTCCAACAACGCCGAGTGCCTGACGAGTTGAGTAAACATCAACACCTGTTGAAACATTTTCAGAGTAATAACCCTTAATTAGTTGCGGCATACCAACTGCAAATTCGACTACTTCTTGACCACGTGTAATTTCACCGAGGGCATCAGATAAAACTTTGCCGTGTTCGCTGGTAATGATTTCGGCTAGCTCACCCTTTTTGGCATTTAATAGCTCGCGAAACTTAAAAATAATTTGCTGACGTCCAGCAAGTGAAGTCTTTGACCAACCCGGAAATGCTTTCTTCGCAGCAGAGATTGCCGCGCCAATTTCGGCACCATTTGCCAAGGCAACTCGCTTTGTTTCAACACCAAGTGCTGGGTCATAAACAGGTGCGGTGCGGCCAGAGGTGCTTACATATTCTTTATTGTCGATCCAGTGATTTACGGTGGTAGTCATAGGCTCATCCTATGACGCGGACCCCAGACTTATAAACGGCCCGTATCTTGATTCCCGCCACATCATGGGGCGCAACTTCCATCGGGTTAGCGGCGAGATGCATTAAATCGGCCTGCATTCCAACTGCGATCTGGCCGAAGCGCTTCTCGTTAAAGCCTTGATAGGCCACTCCTTCGGTATAAAAACTCAAACTCTCTTCTACCGAAATGGATTCTTGCGGACTCCAACCTTGCGGTGGCATGCGATCCGGTGATTGGCGATGAGTCGGAACAGCAAGTGCTGCCAATGGAATGTAAGAAGTCACCGGCCAATCGCTGCCATAACTGATGCGCGCACCTGATTTAACCATTGATGCCAATTGATATTGCTGCGCATTTCGCGCATCCCCTAAACGAGGTGCGATTAGCTCTTTATTCATTGGATCTAAATAAGTCCAAAGCGGTTGGTAATTTGCAATCACGCCAAGGGATGCAAAGCGTGGCAGATCTTCTGGGTCAATTAATTGCGCATGCACAATCACCGGCCTGCGATCCCACTTTGGATTTACCGCCGCCGTTTTTTCAATCGTATCTAAGGCCTGCCGCACCGCAGCATCGCCGATGGCATGCATATGCAATTGATACCCTTGCGAATCAAATAAAACTGCGGCATCTAAGACTTCGTCATCTTCCCAAATCAGAAGACCAGAAGATGAAGGATCATCTAAATAAGGTGAAAGCAGCGCAGCGGTACCAGCAGATAGCGCACCGTCACCGATAATTTTTATTGTCTTGCAAGCCAACTTAGATCCAGTGCCCAAATCCTCAATCTCTTTACGCAATTTTGCAAAGTATGTAACTCGATCACGCCAAGAATCTGGTTGTGCCAAAAGAAATAGATCCATATCAATCTTTAACGCACCAGATTTATCAGCAGCGATATACGCCTCAGCCATTCCAGGTTCAACCCAAGCATCAGTAGCTGCAGTGACGCCGCTTTCCAAATATCGATCTGATGCCCATGCAATCGCTGCCACATCATCTTGCAAAGTGCGTTCGGGGGAGTGCTTCATTATTAAATCCATCGCAGAAGGCTCACGCAGAGTTCCGCGCGCTGTGCCATCAGGGTTTCGCGCAATCGTTCCACCATCTGGGTCTTTAGTTTCAGCGGTAATTCCAGCGATTTCAATTGCTTTGCTATTAACCCAAATTGTGTGGTGATCAACTGCTTGCAAAACAACTGGGCGATCACTTACGGCCTCATCTAACCAAATTGCCAGGAAATCTCCACCAGCAACAGCGGCTGCTTCATACGCACCGCCAACAATCCAAGTCACATTCGGATTAGCATCTGCAAATCGCTTAACTTCAGCAACCATTTCGGCAACGCTCTGCAAACCATTTACCAGCGGACCTTGTGATTCACGCCCTGCAAATAAAGGGTGAGCATGCCCATCCATAAATGCCGGCGCTAGAAATCCACCTTGTAAATCAACGCTTTCATCACCAGGTTGTGCGGCGCCATTTAATTCAACAATTTTGCCGCCATCGACGCGAGCAGATTGAGCAACGCGACCGACGCCGCACCAGATCGTGCCACCGCTAAAGAACTTTGCCACTTACGCCTCCTAGATTGCACGAAGTCTTGAGCGATTCTAGGGGAGTTAACTATTTGAGCTCTTTAGGCGCCTCAAGCTGTAAAACCGGGGGCATGGGCTTATCTTCTTGAAGTTCTTTCATGTTTTTGTCGACTTCAGTGATCACGCGGTCAATGCCGTATTCGGCGGCAATAAGTGCGCAAGATAGATAGCGATTAAATTCTCGGCCATCACGGGTGCTAAATAAAACGCCAGATGTCTTCTGGCGATTGCTCACGTTAAATAGGTAATCAGTTTCATCGTCAGAGGCCGCCGCCCCATTCCACTTAGCAAATGCCCATTCTCTGGTGTTAATCATCCCGTTAAATAAGACGCGATTGGTTGTTAGGACTACATCGCCGATTTCGCCATATTTTTGAATCGGATCACCTGAAACATATGTGCCACGGGTTGCACCAACTCGATAACGAATACCGGCAACGACCGGAATGCTAAAACCCTGGCTAGCGCCTACGAATTGCCCGGCGCTGCGGCCTGCTTCATGAAACTGACCCCGAGCACCCCAGAGAACAATTTCTCCAGCCTTTTGTATCGTCTGATTGGAAACAACATCTTCACCTTTTGCGGCAAGTTTAAATGCTTCCTTAATCTTCTTAAAGATTTCTATATCGGTTTGCCAATCTTGATGCGTAATTGCATATTGCTGGTTATCGCTCTTGAACTTGCGCTTAGCTTTCCAATTGGCAATAAATCCCATGGACTAATACTGCCCAACTAATGCGGGTTTGTCTCTCGATTCTTATCCACAACAAAGTAAAAAACCTAAGTCAGCAAAGTTCTACTGACTTAGGTTCCGTCCTGCGTACCGCTGTAGCTCAATGGATAGAGCACCTATCTAACTAATGGGAGTGTAGGGGTTCGATCCCCCTCAGCGGTACGCACACCTAATGGCCACGCCGTAGTTAAGCGTGGCCATTAGCGCATTACGCTAATATTTTGTAAAGTTGCAAAAAGTTACCTTTTGCCACCTCTTCTGCTACGCTGACCCAGTCGAATTAAAGGAGGCCCGCCGTGGCACAAACTGTAAAACTCTCCGATGAACTAGTCGAAGATGCCAAGCGCATCGCCGCTGTTGAGCACCGTTCTGTTCCACGCCAGATCGAATTTTATTTTCGTATGGCGCTGATCGCAGAAGAAAACC
>CAXNEU010000103.1:0-3482 GCA_964201705.1 Candidatus Planktophila sp.
AGATCGCGAATTAGCCCATCTTGCAGATCATCGCGCCAATGGAATGTAATCGAGTTTTCGATATGGCCTTGATCATACAAAGTGGTGTCTTCATCTACCTCCACAATTACGACCTTGGGGTTATTGATATTTTCAGTAACCCAATCAGCGCTTACTAGTGATGTTTCACGTGACATATTTATCTCCTGTTATTAGTTAGTTGTTTTATAGAAAATGAAGAAATTACTTGGCAGCACGCAAGATGAGTAAATACATCTGGCAACCCAAGCAGAAATTAAACGCTGCATTCAAGAAAGCTGCGGCAAGTGCAAATCCAACTGCAACTGTAAAGACCCCACCGGCACCAGTTGCTGATCCAATAATCGCAACGAGTGCGAAAATTAGTCCTACTGCTTGTGAAAATTGCGGAGGACGCACATCTTCTAAAGCCGCCTGTGACTTAAGACGCGGCTTTACAACCTTCTTGAAGATATAGGCATAAGGGGTGAATTGCGGTCCGCGAAGTGCACCGATGGCAAATACAACCGCTTGGAAGGTAATTACCCAAACATTTGACGTTATAAGAGCAATCGCTAATACAAATGTTGTAATTAGTGCAGACCATCGTGGTCCACGTGCATCTATTTGTACTGACATTTTCATTCCTTACTTAAATCGATTATGAGTCGTTGGATTAGTTTTTAAGTTACAAACTAAGCACGACACATAGAGCCAGCTAAGCGACCGTAATCAAGCACACGGCGCTTTGTGAAATAGCTGATTTCGATGCGGAACATAGGTAAAGAGTAAGCAGGCTTAAGCGATAACGCTAGTTGCGAAATATTCGCAGAAACAAGTACTTATTTCTTCTTATATCCCGTTGGGCATTTTGGATTAGACCCCGTTACTACCTTGGTTGCCTTTCCCTTTACGCATGAAATCGAGGAGTTAGAAGCCTTGGCATTCATAATTGGCAAACCATTTGGAAGCAACGCGGTTCTCGATACAGAACCTTTTGAAACTAGGTTTGAATCTAGTTCATTCGTATAAAAGTCACTGACTCTAGACCAAGACGCTCCATCAAATTTTGCAACATAAAAGGTGGCTTTACCCCCTGAAACGCCAGTGCCGAAATCTAGTTTTCCGTAAGTTGCCGTCGAGAACGTGCCTCCTTTAGTCCTAAATGAATTCACTAACCCAGAACGTGTTGGACTTGGACCGGTAGCTGCGAGGGCTTGAGAAAAAACGTACGCACTATTTGCGCCTTCCAAGAAAGCCGAATCAAAAGGGGCTCCGTTTGAATACTTTTTGTTTAGTCCTTCAAAGAAATTCACAAATTCATCACTTTTGTCGCTTACCAAAGGCAAAACATTGATCGCATATACATCTACCAGATCTTTTGGATCGAAAACAACAACTCTAGAAGTATAAGAGGTTGCTCTTCCACTGGTAATCATGGGTTTCTTCACTCTGCTGAAATCAGGTAATGAGTTAGAAATATGAATTGTTCCTACAGTTGAATCTGCGGTGAATGGTAAAACAGTAAAACCGATACCACTCCAGGCATTCTTGACATCGACTTCTATGTCTCCTTCTGACATATTGGTGAACCAAGTAAACCTTTTTTCAGGAAAATAATCTCTTACAAAATTTGCAGCTACACGTGCCTCCTGCATGCTACTCGCACCCATTGCAACTAAATATGGATACTTCGCAGTATTCCTAAATCCACTGTATGTAGCCGTTGGATAGAAGTCTGGAATATTCCTATTTCTTAATACATTAGAAGACATGGCAAGATGAGTAGGAGTGGTTGGAGAAGAATTGAAAAGCGCAAAAACTCGAGACTTCATTATCAAATCGTTTGTTGCGGTGATAGATCTAGTTGGCAAGTTTTGATTATCGCCTGCGATTAAAAATATTTTTCGGCCGTAAATTCCACCCGCTTGATTTATATAATCAAAGTAAGAGTTAGCCCCTGCAAAGAAACTTGATTCAAAACGACCATTCTGTGGATAGGCGGCACCGATTCTAATTTCAGTAGAGGTAACGCCGGTTATTTCTTGAGATTCTTCCGCAGAAGCTTGATTTAACGAAGGAATAAGAAGAAAGGCGAAAAGTAATGTGATTGATATACGTTTCTTGAAATCTGGAAATTTCATACGCATAGATTAATTCTAGTGAATTGCAGCCAACGCCGCGTGCACCTGAGCGCGCTTCGGTGTTCCCATTGCACGGCCTACTTCAACACCGGCTCCATTTAAGAACAAGGTGGTTGGTGTGGACAAGATATTTAACTCACGAACTAATTCAAGATGTGATTCGGCGTCAATGTGGGCATAGTGAACATCGGTCATTGTTTTAACCATATCTTCAAGCAACGCCTTGGTGGCCCGACATGGCGTGCAGAAAGCTGATGAGAATTGCACCATCGTCGCCCGAGCCCCAAGTTCTGTGCCGACAATGGCAGCGGTTAACTTTGGCCCATTTACCGTCTTCTTCTTACGAAACTCTCCGCGCGTGCGCTGATACCAAAGGCCATATCCAGTGGCCGAGATCAGCACGATCACAAGTGGAATCAATGTTTTCACTGGAGTATTCTCTCTCACTTAACCAGATATCACGAACCCAAGTAGAGCGAAAGGTGCGCCCCATGGCCAAGGTTTTGTTACTAACAAATACCAATGGCGCCAGCGCGGAAGTTCTGCCATCACTTGCTTTACTGCAACACACGGTAAAAATCATGCCCGCCGAAGCAAGCGTGCTAATTGATTCACCTGTAATGGATATTGTTTTCGTTGATGCACGTCGCGATTTACCGGCCGCGAAGAATTTAACTCGTTTGCTAACTTCAACTGGAGTTGGCGCACCAGTCATTGCAATCACCACAGAAGGTGGTCTTTCTGCGATGAGCGCCGACTGGGGCGTTGATGATGTAATTCTCGATACCGCAGGCCCTGCCGAAGTAGATGCACGCATTCGTATTTCAATCGGAACTCACCTTGCAGCGATAACCGCAGCCGATCCAAACGCTGGTGAAATTCGCACAGGTGAAGTTGTAATTGATGAAAGTACTTACACAGCAAAGATCAAGGGACGCTCACTTGACTTAACATTTAAAGAATTCGAACTTCTCAAGTACTTGGCACAACATCCCGGTCGCGTATTTACTCGTGCACAGTTATTGCAAGAAATCTGGGGTTATGACTACTTCGGTGGTACTCGCACCGTTGATGTCCACATCCGTCGTCTGCGTTCCAAGCTTGGCCCTGAATTTGAATCAATCATCGGCACAGTACGTAACGTTGGTTACCGCTTCACACTTCCAAACGGTGGCAAAGAGAGCCAAATCGCCGAGCGGGTATAACCGTAATGCGCCATATTCTTAAGATCCATCGATCACTTAACGATCTGCTTCCCACAGCAAAACACGAATACACAATCCGCACTTTTATTTCTGCAAAAGATAAAGATCGCTGGCTTGCACTTAACAACAAAATCTT
>CAXNEU010000104.1:0-3467 GCA_964201705.1 Candidatus Planktophila sp.
GAATCTTCAGCATGCACAATCATTAGCGCATCATTTTTTGCTAGCACCTCAAGTGCTGCCGATAAATCATCAAGTGAAGAAGCAGGGAATTCATCAACCCCAGAATGGAGCAGGAAACACTTAAATCCAAAGACTCCTTCTTTAAGAAGTGGTTCTAGGTCTTTAACATTGCCTGGAATTGATCCGCCCCAGAAGCCGACATCGATTGAGCACTTGCCTTTCGCAGCAGCCTTTTTTATTGCTAGCGCTTCCACATTTACTGTGGGAGGAATGCTGTTGAGCGGCATATCAATTACTGTTGTGATTCCTCCAGCAGCTGCGGCTTTGGTCGCTGATTCAAAACCTTCCCACTCGGTTCGTCCGGGTTCATTGATGTGTACATGTGAATCAACTAGGCCAGGAATTAAAGCACCTGCAATAGTCACATCCTGCGCCGCTTTTACAACATCGCTAAAGCCAGCAATTTTTACAATCTTTCCATCTTTAACACATACCGCTGCTGGCCTGCCACCAATATCTGTGATGACTTGCTGTGATCGAATGACTAGATCGAACTCCATTAATCAATCATCTCAAGCGCGGGCAGCGTTAGGAAGTCTGCGTAGTCATTATCTAGGCTGACGCGCTCAAAAAGTTCTCCAGCTTGGGCTATTTTTGCTCTATCCCAACCGCGAGCAATTAGCAGCTCAGATTCCTCTGCCAAGATTTTGCGAACTAAATCAACGCTTGCCTCATTCGAAGTATCAGAATAAATCACCTTATTCTTAACTTGTTGCCAGATTTGCGAACGAGATATTTCTACAGTTGCCGCATCTTCCATTAAATTATGAATAGCGACAGCGCCGTTACCTGCCAGCCATGCCGCCAAATACTGAAGTGAGACATCGATATTTAGGCGCAAGCCCTCTTGGGTTATCGCCCCAGGAGTTTTAGATACTGCCAACAAATCACTCGCTTGGACTTTCACTTCTGGGCGCATTTTTTCTAGTTGATTTGGTTTATCGCCCAGCACACCATCAAAAACTTCTTTACAGACCGCAACTAAATCTGGGTGCGCTACCCAGGAACCATCAAAGCCATCTTCGGCTTCACGGATTTTATCGGCGCGAACTTTATCAAATGCGATCTTATTTATATTTTCATCTTTACGACTTGGTACAAATGCGGCCATACCCCCAATTGCAAAGGCGCCACGCTTATGGCAAGTTTGAACGAGTAAGTCTGTGTAGGCCCGCATCATTGGCGCGGTCATCGCAACTTGACCACGATCTGGAATAAGAAACTGCGCACCTCGATCTCTGAAAACCTTAATCATTGAGAATAAGTAATCCCATCGGCCGGCATTAAGCCCGCACATATGGTCTTTCAACTCATATAAAATCTCTTCCATTTCGAATGCAGCAGGGATTGTTTCAATCAAGAGAGTTGCACGCACAGTTCCCTGAGGGATTCCTAAATAGCGTTGGGCCTCAACAAATATTTCATTCCAAAGGCGGGCCTCGAGATGACCTTCATTTTTAGCCAGATAGAAATAAGGTCCAGAGCCGTGTGCAATAAGCTCTTTTGCATTATGGAAAAGGTGCATGCCCGCATCAAAGATTGCGCCAACAATCGGTTTTCCATCTATGGTCACATTGCGCTCGAGCAAATGCCAACCCCGTGGCCTCACAACAAGTGTTGCAATCGGACCATCATTTAATTTGTAGGATTTTCCTTCAGGAGATGTGAAACTTAAATTTCTACGAGCAACACCTTGCAGAGTCAGTTGGCCTTCAACGACGTTAGACCAGTGGGGTGTGTTCGAGTCTTCCAAATCTGCGAGCCAAACTTTTGCTCCGGAGTTCAGTGCATTAATTGCCATTTTCGGATCTGTTGGACCAGTGATTTCTACTCGTCGATCGCGTAAGTCGGCAGGTGCTGGGGCTACTTGCCATTCTGATTCTCTAATGGCACGTGTGCTGGGCAAGAAATCTAAAGTCCCACCATCGGCAATCATTTGACGCTGTTCTTTTCTTGCAGCCAATCTTTGATCACGTTTTGCGTGGAAGAGCTGATCTAGATGAACCACAAAATCAATGGCTTCTTTTGTTAAAACCTTTTCACTTCCAAGAATTACTGAAGGCGCAACATGGATCTGAGGCATCGATTTACTCCCTATTTTTCTTGGGTTGCGATTGCAAAAACTGCATCAGATACCGCCGGTGAAACAGCGGGATCAAAAACGCTAGGGACGATATAACTTTCGTTGAGCTGGTCGGCGCTAACGCATTCAGATATTGCTCGAGCTGCCGCCGCCAACATTTCATCGGTAATTTTTGAAACTCCAGCATCTAGCAAGCCTCGGAAGAGTCCAGGGAAAGCCAGAACGTTATTGATTTGATTTGGATAATCACTTCTTCCGGTTGCAACGATGCGCGCGTGCTTATGTGCAAGGGCAGGGTCAATCTCTGGGTCCGGGTTGGACATAGCAAAGACTATGGAATCACTTGCCATTGATTGCACATCTGCTTCCGTGATGATGTTCGGAGCACTCACACCAATGAAAACATCGGCACCCTTCATCGCCTCAGCGATTGAATAACGCTTATTTTCCTGGTTTGTATTTTCGATTAACCATGCGCGCATAGGGTTTTCTGATAGTGATTCTTTATGCAAGATACCTTTTGAATCAAAGGCAACTGCGTTTTTTAGGCCAGATAGGAATAGCAGTTTAAGAATTGCTGTTCCAGCGGCTCCGGCACCCATCAGAACTACTCGGATTTCACCTATATCCTTTTTAACAATGCGCAGCGCATTCAATAGGGCAGCCAGAACCACAATCGCTGTTCCGTGCTGATCATCGTGGAAGACCGGAATATCAAGGAGTTCTTTCAGCCGCGCTTCAATTTCAAAGCAACGAGGAGCCGAAATATCTTCTAGGTTAATTCCACCGAAGCCAGGAGCAATAAGCTGCACAGTACGAATAATTTCTTCAGTGTCCTGGGTATCTAAACAGATTGGCCAAGCATCCACATTTGCAAAGCGCTTAAATAAAACTGCTTTACCTTCCATAACCGGCATCGCTGCTTCTGGGCCAAGATTTCCAAGTCCTAAAATAGCTGAGCCGTCAGAGACTACTGCGACGGTATTTCGCTTAATCGTCAGACGTCGGGCATCGGATTTATCAGCGGCGATTGCCAGACAAATGCGCGCAACACCTGGTGTGTAAGCACGTGATAGATCATCGCGCGTTTTTAGCGGAACCCGAGAAGCAACTTCAAGTTTGCCACCCAAGTGCATTAAAAATGTTCTATCGCTAACTTTCTTCACAATAAAGTGAGGCGATGCTGCAGTAATTGCCGCACTAATTTCGTCTGCATGATCTGCATCTCGTGTATCGCAAGTGATATCAACAACGACACGATCATGATGAGATTCGACAACGTCTAAGGCGGTCAAAGTTCCGCCCGAACTGACAATTGCTGCTG
>CAXNEU010000105.1:0-3433 GCA_964201705.1 Candidatus Planktophila sp.
CAACCGTCATGCGAGCAAGTTGGCCTGCGCCGATGATGCCAACTGTGGGGAAGCGCTCGTTCACACCTCTATCGTAGATGAACCACATCACCAACGTTAACTTCAAAGCCATCGGCAAGGATCAAGGCACCTGATGCGGTTATAGATTGTGCAAATCCGATCCGATTCTCTCGCCCTGCGACTTCGATTTGAACATCGCAGCCTAAAGTTGCTGAAGCTTTGGAGTACTCATCAATAAAATCGCGCCCGGTATCCCAGTCTAGAAATCTAAGGTTAAATCTCTCTAGAAATTGAACCAATATTTGATTACGGTCTAATTGATCAGAGTCTGCGATTGCAAGTGAGGTAGCTGTCGCAACAGGCAGTTCTGCAAGTGACATCGCAACATTTAAACCAATTCCAATAATTATTCCATCCGCGGTTACTTGGGCAATTAATCCACAAACTTTTTTATCTGCAATTAAAATATCATTTGGCCATTTTAATGAAACTGGGGTATTTAGATCATTGGAGATAATTTCTGACATACAAAGTGCAGCAAGGTGGGCGAGAAATCCCCAATCACTGCGACTTCGCTTTGGCGTGATGTAAAAAGAAAAGAGAAGAGCGCTGCCTGCAGGTGCCTCGAATTTTCGATCTAATCTGCCGCGGCCACCGCTTTGAAATTCGGCGGCGATAACATCGCCCTTTGTTGCAAGTCCTGCGTTAGCTAAATCCGCCAGATCAATTTGTGTAGAGTTAGTGAGATCAACCACGCTTACCCGCCAGTATTGCGAAAGTTGCGAAGCGATGATCGTCTTATCTAGTGGCGCTCTTGGCGCTGATGTGCCCACGCCTAGTACCGTAAGGGTATGAGCCCAGATCTGCATACAACTTCAGGAAAAATTGAAGATCTTCGTCTACGTGTTGAGGAAGCGGTTCACGCCGGTTCTGCCCGAGCAGTTGAGAAGCAACATGCTAAAGGCAAATTAACCGCACGCGAGAGAATTGCTTTGCTTGTCGATGCCGATTCCTTTACCGAGATAGATGCATTTGCGCGTCACCGTTCCACACAATTCGGGATGGACAATAACCGTCCTTATGGCGATGGCGTTGTTATCGGAACCGCCACCGTTGATGGACGTCCGATTGCGTTGTACTCACAAGATTTCACAGTTATGGGTGGAAGTCTTGGTGAAGTACATGCCGAGAAAATTGTAAAGATCTCTGAGTTCGCGCTCAAAAGTGGTATTCCATTAATTGGTATTAACGATTCGGGTGGAGCTCGCATCCAAGAGGGTGTTGCTTCCCTTAACGGTTACGGCAAAATCTTCCGACTAAACACTCGATCATCAGGTGTAATTCCACAAATCTCGCTAATCCTTGGGCCATGTGCGGGTGGATCTGCCTACTCTCCTGCCCTAACTGACTTCACCGTCATGGTTAACGAAACTTCACATATGTTTATTACTGGACCCGATGTCATCAAGACAGTTACTGGTGAAGATGTCGGAATGGAAGAACTTGGCGGAGCTCTAACTCATAACACTCGCTCAGGTAATGCGCACTACCTTGCAGATAGCGAAGCCGATGCGATTGATTATGTAAAAGCACTGCTTTCCTATCTACCTTCCAACAATATGGACGCATCTCCCCATCTGCCACCAACCCAAACTCTGGAAGAGAGCGCGCAAGATGCCGCGCTGAATAAACTGATTCCTGATAGCCCAAACCAGCCATATGACATGAAGGTTTTAATTTCAACGCTGGTTGATGGAGGCGAGTTCTTGGAAGTTCACGCGTTGTACGCCCCTAATATCATCGTTGGATTTGCCCGTATAGAAGGCGAATCTATTGGCATTATTGCCAACCAACCTTCACAGTTGGCGGGCACTCTAGATATTAATTCCAGCGAAAAAGCCGCACGTTTCCTTCGTTTCTGTGATGCCTTTAATATCCCAATTCTTACCCTGGTAGATGTTCCGGGCTTTATGCCTGGCATAGAACAAGAATGGAACGGAATAATTCGACGTGGCGCTAAATTGCTTTATGCCTATGCAGAAGCATCTGTTCCACTCGTAACTTTAATTACTCGTAAGGCCTATGGTGGCGCCTTTATTGTTATGGGATCCAAATACTTAGGTAGCGATATCAACTTCGCCTGGCCGAGTGCCGAAATTGCGGTAATGGGCGCACAGGGTGCGGTAAATATTTTGTACCGAAAAGAGTTGGCAGATGCGAAAGATCCAGAAAAAGCACGCGCTGAATTAGTCTCTGAATACACCGAAACTCTTTCCAATCCATATGCTGCGGCAGAACGCGGCACAATCGATAGCGTTATTGAACCGCATCAATCTCGTGCCTACATCACCAAGGCTTTCCGAACACTGAAAACCAAGCGCGATACTTTGCCAGCTCGCAAGCACGGAAATATTCCGCTTTAATGAAATTTACTGTTACCTCTGGTAATCCAACATCTGATGAGCTCTTAGCGCTAAAGGCGGCATTGGATCAGCACAAAATCCAAAATTTGAAACCAGTAATAAAACGTAGTCTCTTTGGTGTTCCGCAACTTCGCCAACCACTGCCACATCAGATAACTTTTGGCGCTCGGAGAAAATCTAAATAATGCCTAAAGTTGTCCTTGCTTCACAATCGACTTCTCGTCGCCGTTTACTAGAAGGCGCTGGAATCACCCCAATAGTGATGGTTAGCCATGTCGATGAAGAAACAGAATTTTTTAACGCGATGACACCTGGCGATATGGTGATCGCACTAGCGGTGACGAAGGCGCACACTGTGCGCGAGCAGATAGATTTTCCAGCGATCATTATTGGTTGCGATTCCACATTTGACGTTGATGGAATATCTTTTGGAAAGCCCGGAACAGCTGAGATTGCCAAGGAGCGCGCGTTAGCAATCAGTGGACGCAGCGGTCTATTGCATACTGGACACTGCATAATTGACACAGTTCAAGGTCGCGAAATTGCCGACCGAGTGACAACTAAAGTTACTTTCTCCGAAATGAGTAACCTTGAAATAGATGATTACATCGCATCTGGTGAACCGCTTCAGGTGGCGGGTGGTTTCACGCTAGATGGATTTGGATCACCATTTATTCCAGTAATTGAAGGCGATTACACAAATGTAGTCGGATTATCAATGCCCTTTTTAAGATCTGCCATGTCGCAACTTGGCTATTCTTGGCCACAAGTTAAGGAGATGCGATGAAACGCGTTCTGATTGCTAACCGCGGTGAGATAGCGGTACGCGTAATTCGTGCTTGTCGCGATCATGGACTGGAAAGCGTTGCCGTTTATTCTGAAGAAGATCGCGATGCAATACATACAAAGAGTGCAGACTTTGCATTTTCATTAAATGGAACTACTGCAACTCAAACATATTTAGATATTAAAAAGATAATTGCGGCTGCTAAAGATTCAGGTGCTGATGC
>CAXNEU010000106.1:0-3384 GCA_964201705.1 Candidatus Planktophila sp.
GCGGATGACTTAATAGCCGCGGTAGTTATTGGTAAAGCTGCCGGTTTAGTAAATCTAGATAAGAAAGTTGCAAAGATTGGCTTTGCACCTCTGCTGGAAACAGTTGCTGAACTTCGCGCCGCTGGTGACATTCTTGAGAAATTGCTTTCCGATCCGACCTACCGCGCGCTCGTTAAGTTACGTGGTGATGTACAAGAAGTAATGCTCGGCTATTCTGATTCAAATAAAGATGCTGGTATTGCAACCAGCCAATGGGAAATTCACCGAGCGCAGCGCACGTTGCGCGATATTGCTATCAAATATGGCGTAACCCTTCGCTTATTCCACGGTCGCGGTGGTTCTGTTGGTCGTGGTGGTGGTCCAACTTATGATGCCCTCGTTGCTCTTCCTTGGGGTTCAGTTGATGGTCAGATAAAGATGACTGAACAAGGCGAAGTAATTAGCGATAAGTACGCGCTGCCCGCACTTGCTCGCGAGAACGTAGAACTCACTCTTGCAGCATCATTAGAGGCAACAATTCTTAACCGCGGACCGCGTCAGAGCGCCGGTGATCTTGCGCAGTGGAATGAATGTATGAATTTAATTAGTGATTCTTCTTTTGCACGCTATCGCACGCTTATTGATCATCCTGATCTGCCTGCTTATTTCTACGCCTCAACTCCTGTTGAACAGCTTGGAAATCTCTTCCTCGGTTCGCGTCCTTCGCGTCGCCCCGATGCTGCTGGTGGACTTGATTCATTGCGCGCAATTCCTTGGGTATTTGGTTGGACGCAATCGCGACAAATCGTTCCGGGTTGGTATGGCGTTGGTTCTGGTTTAAAGGCAGCACGCGAAGCGGGTAAAACTGATGAATTGAAGAAGATGCTGACCGACTGGCATTTTTTCCGCACTTTTATTAGCAATGTGGAAATGACTCTGGCCAAGACCGATTTGGTGACAGCAAAGCGTTACGTTGAAACACTTGTTCCTAAAGAGTTACATCACTTCCTTGACACAATAACTGAAGAATTTGAATTAACTGTGAAAGAGATTTTGTCGCTCACAAGTAAAACTACTCTGCTTGGTGATCAACCAATTTTGGCTCGCACCTTGCAGGTGCGTGAGGCTTATCTTTCGCCTCTGCATTTACTGCAAGTGACTTTGCTCCATCGCGTTCGCACTGCTGGAGACGCATCTGATGCCATGCTGATTCGCGCACTTCTGCTGACGATTAACGGTGTTGCGGCGGGCTTACGTAATACAGGCTGACCTTCGCCGGCTTTACGCAGAAGTAACTACCAAAGGCTAGTTATTTCAGTCATACGCTTCTACAATCGGTAGCATGTTGTTTTCGTGGCGAAAAGTGCCTCTCATACTTCTCATTTCCTGCGTTTTGGTTACCTCGCTGGTTACAACTTCTTTCGCGGCTGATAACCCACAACCAGGTAATGCGGGACCCGCATTTAACCCTCCCGAAGATCCGGAAGTTATCAAAGATGCCCGCTCAATTTTGCGCGGTGTTGAACCCACCACATCAAATAATGCGATGGTTTATTTCGATCAAAATCAAGTTAATTTCAAATCGTATATCTCTCTGGAAAAGCAGAGCGCGGGTGGGGCAGCTTCCGGTGCGATCACTTGTTTAACCCCTGAAGATCCAAAGTGCGTTTCTGCACTTGCAGATTCAACGTACCAACAAATCAAATATGACGTTGCGATGGGTTCGTGCGATGCTCGACAAATAGCCGCATGTATAAAGAGTTTGACACTTATAAAAAGTGATGGCACAAAAGTGAAAGCCGATGCTGTAACAAGAATTTATAGCAAGACCAGTCCGGGTTGGGCATCAACTTTCAACTCAAAAACTAATTCTGGCTATCCAGGTTCAGATGGTCCCTGGATTTGGAGAATCACTGATGGTGGCAAAAGTACTGATTATTTGATTCTCGGATTAGTGAGCGCGCTATTTAACCGGCCTACTGGCACATCAACGTGGGATGCTTCGGAGAAGAGCCTTCGTCTATCTATCTATCCTGTAAAAAAGTTTGAAAATCCGATGTTAGTTGAAGGTTCTGGCGTCACTGGTTGCCTCGCAGTTGACGCTGGTGTCTGTTATCAGAGAATCGCTTTTGCTCAGAATTTAAGGTTTGCACTAGATGTAAGAATTCCGAAGGTAATTACTGGGTGGCTCAATGGCCGTCTAGAAAAACCAGCTGCATACACAGAGAACTACAATGATGATTATTCACAGTTGATAGTTGAAGCTAATCCGCTAGAAGAAATCATGACTGGCAAGTGGCTGCCTAATTCAGGCGCTGTCTCAACTTATTTAGATGAATCAAGACGTGCGCTAACGGCTGGTGCTGGCAAGAATTTAGATATTGCCGGTATTGATCCCGATGATCAGAACTCAGTCCGTTACTACTCTTCAATGGCTACTCTTTTCAATAACACAGCGCTCACGAATAGTTTAACTTGGCGCTTAAATACGACTTCCAGCGGAGCACAAACGTTTGCATCTTCATGTCAAAAATCAGATGGCATTCAAGGGATAGTCACAAGTAACGCTTCAGTATACGAACCTGGATCTCCAAAGTGGGATGGCAACGAAGGAACATTGGCTTACAGAATTGCTGCCCCTACATATAAATCTGATGGGAAGATTGAAAATGTTGGGCGATATGCGTTTACGATGCGAGCAGATTTAATTAAATGTGTTTATGGAATGTCCACGCTGCCGGCGTATGCGAATATCGAAGTTAGTTACGATGGTTCGGGAGAGAGAAAAACCGCCAGCGTCATACTTGGCTCCGATAAAGACTGGGTGAACCTACACGCAGATAACTTCACCTATACGGGTGCGCCGCCAACCGTTAGCGTAAAGTTGGAAGGCTGGGTTAAACCATCCGCTGCTGGTGCCCCAAAAACCCCGAGCAATGCAGGTAATCAGGCAACTCCTGTTCCATCTTCTGGAAAAGTTACCATCACATGTATTAAAGGAACTACGAAGAAGCAAGTAACTGGAGTCAAGCCACAATGTCCGAGTGGATATAAGATGCAAAATACAAATGCATCTGCAGCGCAACAAATGCAAGCCACAGTTACTTGTACTAAGGGAACCACAAAGAAAACAGTGACCGGCGTGAAACCGAAGTGTCCGGCAGGTTATAAAATGAGCGCGCCAGCACCAGTAAAAGCACCTGCGCAACCTGCCCCGCAACAACCAGGTGCACCTGGTGATTTGCCAGCACCAACAAACAAACCAGCTCAGCCATCACCTGGAGCACCGAAATTTGATCCAAACGCTGACATAACTATTACTTGTACCAAAGGTGCAGAATCAAAAGAAGTTACAGGCAAATCACCTGTGCAATGCCCAAGTGGTTATCAGATGAAACCGATGGG
>CAXNEU010000107.1:0-3359 GCA_964201705.1 Candidatus Planktophila sp.
ACAAAAGATATTGATGAATTAACGGGCAATCGCGGTATTCGCACTTTGGCCGTCTATGGCGGTCGGGCATTTGAGCCACAAATTGAAGCGCTGGCTAGCGGAGTAGAAATTGTGGTTGGAACTCCCGGTCGATTGTTAGATTTATATCGTCAAGGTCAATTAAAGCTTAAGGAAGTATTGCGCGTTGTTTTAGATGAAGCAGATGAGATGCTTGATCTTGGATTTTTGCCAGATGTAGAGAAAATATTTACCAGCACCCCAAACCGTGCCCAAACAATGCTTTTTTCTGCAACTATGCCCGGAGACATAATTGCTCTAGCGCGTCGCTTTATGAATCAACCAATTCACATTCGCACTCAAGATAACGAAGATGAAGGCGCCGTTGTTTCGCGCATTAAGCAACACGTTCTACGCGCACATGCCTTAGATAAAATTGAAATGCTCGCACGAATCTTGCAAGCAGATGGTCGCGGGCCAACCATTGTCTTCTGCCGAACTAAACGCACTTGTCAGAAAACTTCGGATGATTTGGTTGAACGCGGTTTCAGAGCAGCATCTATCCACGGTGATTTGGGTCAGAGTGCGCGCGAAAAAGCGTTAAATGATTTCAAAGCCGGTAAATCTGATGTGCTCGTTGCAACCGATGTTGCTGCGCGTGGAATTGATATCGATGGCATAACTCACGTCATTAACTACCAATGCCCTGAAGATGAGAAAACTTATGTCCACCGGATTGGGCGCACAGCGCGCGCCGGCGCTGATGGTATTTCAGTCACTTTCGTAGATTGGGATGATCTGGCGCGATGGAAGATGATCGATACCGCTCTAGTTCTAGGACTTGGCGAACCGGAGGAGACTTACTCATCTTCTGAACATCTCTATGAAACTTTAAATATTCCAGCTGGATCTAATGGTCGTATCACTAAGCAAAAACCTGCTGCAAAGCCAGAGAGAGCGGCACCAGCTGCGAAAGAAAGTAAACCCGCAGCAGAACGCGCAGTTCGCAGCAGAACGCGCACTAAAAAGTTCTCTTCTTAGCAACTATTTACTCCAGCCCTAAAATCTCCAAAATAGAATAGGTGGCACTTCTATAACTTTCTGCCACTTCGCCATCCTTATCCGAAGTCAGCGCCGAAAGCGTTTCACTCATCAATCCATCAATTTCGTTTGAGTGAATCAGCGATACATCCAAGAGCGGTGCAAGTTCTTTATTATTTACTTCACCTATTGCAATAGCGGTCACTTCAAGATTGGTTATAGCGCGCAATTGCAGAAGTGCACGCAAGGAATGCAGTGAGGCATCTACAGGAGTAAATACATGGTCGGCCACGGAAAGGGCCAGTTTCAGCGACTGAGTTAGTGATGGAGCTACATCTAATACAACAAGGTCAAAGGTCTCGGGAAGTGCGCTCAAAAAATCAGAAAGCGCATCCTCATTTAAATTAGTAGTTAGGCGCGAATCCGCGGGCATGAAAGCAAATCTTTCAGCCGTTAGATTTAGATTTTCACTACTAAGAGATGTACCAGTTAAAAAATCTGTAATGGTTAAGCGAGGATTTTCAAAGCCAAGCCGAAATGTAAGTGAACCTGCTGGATCTAAATCGATAAGCAGAGTCTTCTTTCCAAATTCTGCGGCAGCAACTGAAATTGCGTGCGCCAAAGTGGTTTTACCTACTCCCCCTGCAGGGCTTGCAATAGCAATAGTTTTCATTTGGCTCTCTCCAAATCCCAGCGCTTGACTGCCTCTTTAAAAATTGGCGGCGCAAGAATTGCATCGGGGATAACACCAATTGTCTTTCTAATTGCCTTTAGTGCTAGATCAGTTGCAAAGTTTTGTCCTGGCAATTGTGGCGTTCCATAAAGTGAACGCGCCCATGCCGGTAAAGAACTAGAAGCTAGCAGAGCAAGTGATGCCCAAGCAGGTGCCGCAGGAGTGGCAAAGCGAACAGCGCTTGGAAGCGGCGGGATGGTTAAAAATAACGCCGCGCGCTTGGCATCTTCGGAAGCGCGCAGTTCTGGAGATAAATCAGAGAAATATTTCTGCATCTGACTCACCGTGGTTGGAATATTTCCAGTACTTACCCCTACAAGTTGCGCAAAGGTGACCATTTCAGAGACATATTTGTCGGCCTCGGCCACATCTATCGACATGCCAGATCGAATAGCGATATCTAAAAATGAATCCACCATCGACATATGTACCCACAGAAGTAAGTGTGGATCATCAAGCCCGAGTGAGGTGTGGATCTTTCTAACTCTGGCAGCTAAGGCAAAGGCTTCCTCGGTACTGGCAAAAGTAATTGTTGAGACATAATCTCCGGTGCGTTGCAATCTTCCCCAAGCATCTTCTCGAAAATTAGAGTGCTTTGCTACTCCATCCATAGCATCTGGATGAAGTGCTTGTTGCAAGAGAGCACGGATTCCGCCTACTGCCATTGATGGGTCTGAATGAATTCGCCAAGTTACTGAATTCGGCATGAAAAGTCCGCGCGGATCAAATGATGAAGAGAGAATATCCATATTAAGACTCTTATTGAGCAGTGAATGCTTTAATCGCATCAACTAACATTTGTACGGCTATTGCAGCAAGTAATAAACCTGCAATGCGCGCCAGAAGAGTTACGCCAGCATCCTTGATTATTCCCAGAATCGTTGTCGAAGCCATAAGAGAAATCGCAATGACTATATGCACGGCGACCACTGCAGCAATTAAGCCAAAACTCTGTGCCGGGGTATCAATCTGTTGTACGAAGATCATCGTTGCCACAATTGCACCTGGACCTGCTAGCAATGGAGTGCCTAGTGGAACCAATGCGATGTTCTTATTCTTCGCATCTTCGCCACCCATATCTCGTCCAGTTAAGAGTTCGAGGGATACATAAAGAAGCAATAGCCCACCAGCGGCTTGCAACGCTTCTATAGAAACGTTCATGTACTCCAATATGAATCTTCCAAATAGCGAGAAGAATGTAATTACAACAAGTGATACCAAAGCTGCTTGCCAAGCCAACTGAACGCGTTCTTTCTTTGACTTGTCAGCAACTAATCCAAGGAAGATTGGCGTTGCACCTGGAGGATCAAGGATTACTAAAAGAGTTACGAATGCTTGGATCGAAAATGTAAGGGTGCTAACTTCAATTGCGTTCATTTTCTTACCACCCTTCGTGCATTGGCTAGCGACTCCAGATATTCCCATTCTGCGGGATCTGTAAGATTTTCACCTAGTGCGTTGAGTTTACCGTTTCCGTGGTAATCACTCGACCCAGTTTTTATTAAGTGCAATTGATCAGCAATTTCAGTTAGCTGCTCACGCTCAATTTGCGAGTGATCCCTGTGATTTACTTCAATTCCATTTAAGC
>CAXNEU010000108.1:0-3216 GCA_964201705.1 Candidatus Planktophila sp.
AGTTTGGCTGGATTCATGCTCGCCATCGAAAAAGCGTAGCCATGATTAAGTCGATACCGACTCCGACTCTGTCGCAAGTTGCTATCGGCCCACTTACATTCCATCTTTACGCACTCTGCATAATTGCGGGTATCGCCTTAGCAATTTGGCTGGGGGATAAGCGGCTAATTTCTGCAGGTGCCAAGCAAGGACTGCAACTAAAAGGTGTTGTCTCAGAGGTTGCAGTGATTGCCGTGCCCGCCGGAATTATTGGGGGACGCCTGTATCACGTAATTACCACGCCAGAGCAATACTTTGGATCGAACGGTGATCTGCTTGCAATTTTAAAGATTTGGAATGGTGGTCTCGGCATTTGGGGCGCTATCGCACTTGGTGTACTTGGTGCGCTGATTTCATATCGCAGATTGCGCAAAGAGATGGAGTTGCCAAGTTTTGCAGTTTTTCTAGATGCAATCGCTCCAGGAATTCTTTTTGCGCAAGCCATCGGTCGTTTCGGTAATTGGTTTAATGCAGAGCTCTTTGGCCGCCCGCTAGATACTTGGTGGGGGCTAGAAATTCCCTATAAATATCGCCCGCGTGGATATGGTCTATTCGAAACATTTCACCCCACATTTCTATATGAAGCGTTCTGGAGCTCAGCCTTAGCAATTGGGCTAATCATCGTTGGAAAACGATGGGCAAGCGGTGCAACTTTTGCAATTTATATCGCAGGATATTCACTCGGCCGCTTCTTTATTGAAGGTTTACGAATAGATTCTGCTCAAGATATTGCTGGCCTGCGGCTTAACCAATGGACCAGTATTGCCATCCTCTTCTTAGGTTTATTCCTCTTTTATCGATTACAGCGCAAGCCACCAATACTTATTGCCGAAGATAAATAATCGATATCAGGTAGGCTCAGCACATGGCGCTAGAAGATGTATACCAACGCAATCTCCATCACCGCACTCACAGAGCGGGATGGTTACGTGCTGCCGTATTGGGTGCAAATGACGGTTTAGTCTCGACCGCATCCTTGATGATTGGCATTACGGCAGCGAAAATTGGCGGAGCCGATTCGCAAGGTTTTCTTGTGACAGCAGGTGCTGCTGGAATTGTTGCCGGCGCTATGTCTATGGCCGTTGGTGAATATGTTTCAGTGCGTTCTCAAAATGATATAGAAGAGTCAGATCGACTCCTTGAGATTGAGCATCTCAAAGTTGATCCAGAATCAGAGTTACTCGAGCTACAACAGATTTATGTTAATCGTGGATTAACTCCTGACTTGGCGCTGCAGGTTGCAACAGCGATGCATGATCGTGATCCGCTAGAGGCGCATCTGCGCGATGAGCTTGGACAATTTGAACATACCAAAGCGCGTCCGGTGCAGGCAGCAGTTGCATCAGCTGCTGCATTCACATCAGGTGGCTTAATTCCATTTGCTGGTGCATTCGCCCCAACTACTGGTCAAGTCGCACTTAGCATCGTCGGTTTCACAGTCATCGGATTAGTCATCACCGGAGTCATCAGCGCCAAGACCGCTGGATCAAAGATTTTGGCCCCAACGGTGCGTGTAATCCTGGGCGGTTGCATCGGTATGGCAATCACCGCGGGGATCGGCCAGATTCTGCATGTGAGCGGTATCTAAGTCACATCCTCGTAAAATCGCATTTTCGCTATGCCCAATTGGTCTATCTCTTGCTACCCTTTTGCCATACAACGATCCTTGGATCGTTGATCTTTAGGGCCAAAGTTGTCCCTCACTAAATTTCAAGTGTGGACAACAGGAGTGTGAATCAGATGGTCCTTGCATCTAATTACCCAGCACGTGTTGGTCTTTACGACCCAGCAAATGAGCATGATGCATGCGGTGTTGCAATGGTTGCCACGCTTAAGAAAGTTGCAACTCACGAAATTGTTGCTAAAGCCCTAACTGCTTTACGCAACATGGAACACCGCGGCGCCTCTGGTGCAGAACCAGACAGTGGTGATGGTGCCGGAATTCTAATTCGCATCCCAGATGCTTTTTATCGCGCGGTTGTGGGGTTTGATCTTCCCGCAGAAGGTGCATACGCAACAGGTATTGCATTCATCGCCCAAGGCGCCGAAGTTCGTGATGAAATCGTCAAGATCGCAGCGCAAGAAGGTCTTGTTGTTTTAGGTTGGCGTGAACTACCAATTAATTCATCTTCACTTGGTCAGACAGCATTATCTGTGATGCCAAAGTTTGAACAACTCTTTCTGGCCGGAAAGAATAAAGAGAGCGGAATTGAATTAGACCGGTTAGCTTTTTGTTTGCGCAAGCGAGCCGAGCACACACTTGAGCTTTACTTTCCTTCTCTCTCATCCCAAACAATCGTCTATAAGGGAATGCTTACTACCGGTCAACTTGAAGAATTCTTCCCTGATCTAAGTGATGAGCGCGTTGTTTCGCCTTTAGCACTTGTGCATTCACGCTTTTCTACAAATACATTTCCATCATGGCCACTGGCCCACCCTTATCGATTTATTGCCCATAACGGTGAAATTAACACTGTAAAAGGTAACCGCAACTGGATGCGCGCGCGCGAATCCTTGTTGGCCAGTGAACTAATTCCAGGTGATTTGAATCGGCTATATCCGATCGTAGAAATGTCGGGCAGTGATTCAGCATCCTTTGATGAAGTTCTAGAACTTCTCTATCTAGGTGGGCGCTCACTTCCACATTCTGTTCTGATGATGATTCCGGAAGCGTGGGAAAATCACACAACTATGTCCCAAAAGCGTCGCGATTTTTATGCCTTCCACGCATCCCTAATGGAGCCGTGGGATGGACCAGCCTGTGTGACATTTACCGATGGCCATCAAGTTGGCGCCGTACTTGATCGCAATGGTCTTCGTCCGTCGCGTTTTTGGGTTACCGATGATGGGCTAGTTGTACTTGCATCTGAAGTTGGCGTATTAGATTTTCCTGCAGAAAAGATCGTTCGCAAAGGTCGCCTGCAGCCAGGCAAGATGTTCCTGGTAGACACTGAGGCTGGTCGAATTATAGAAGATGATGAGATCAAAGATTCATTAGCCGACAGCGCCCCTTACGGGAAATGGCTTGAAGACGGAATGATGAAGTTAAGTGATCTGCCATCTAGAGAACACATCGTTTATCCGCACTCATCGGTTGTGCGTCGCCAACGTGCCTTCGGATATACCGAAGAAGAGTTGCGTATTTTATTAACGCCGATGGCGAAAAACGGTATGGAA
>CAXNEU010000109.1:0-3215 GCA_964201705.1 Candidatus Planktophila sp.
AATGATGAAAAAGATTTAGCACTTGCGGCATCCCTTGCACGTTCATCTAAAGATCTGGAAGAACATGAATATGCAGTTCGTTCAGTTGCAGATGCACTTGATCCATTCTGTACTTCCACCAACGTTCCTGAATCACCATTCGTTCTTCACTTGGCAAATGTGATGCACTTGGCAACCGATGTGACGGGGGCGCTAATTGAAAGCATGAAAAATGTGGATGCTTTTACAATTTTAGAAAAACTCCATCCATCTGCAGCCGTCTGTGGAACTCCAACTAATATTGCATCTAAATTGATCAAACGTATCGAAGGCATGTCACGTGGCCGTTATGCCGGCCCAGTTGGTTGGCTAGATGCACGCGGAGACGGCGAACTTGGAATTGCACTGCGTTGTGGTCAAATAAAAGATAATGAGATTCAAATTTATGCTGGATGTGGAATTGTTGCTGGTTCTAACCCTGAAAAGGAGTTAACCGAGAGCAATGCCAAATTTGCTCCGATGCGCAGTGCGCTAAATTAAAGCGAAGCCATTTTTTCGTATAGATTCTTAATTAAATCTGCGTTCACCTCACGGTCGGGTACCTTGCAAACAACAACGCTAATTCCTACAACTGGCCTGGCTAATTCTTGGCGTAGTTGATCAACGCTGGAAATTGTCTTGGCATCAACTCCCATGGCGGTAGCAATTGCCGCTGGATCTAACCCGTGTGGGGTGCCAAATACTTGTTCGAAGCCAGTAACTCCGCGCTGTGGCAAGGTTGAGAAAATTCCGCCGCCGTCGTTATTTATTACAAAGATTCGTAAACTGATATCTTCGCGGTGAATTAGCCCGGTTAGGTCGTGCAAGAACGCCAAATCACCCAATACAGCAAAGGTTGATTTTTGAGCAGTGGCAATACCTAACGCTGTTGAAATATTTCCATCAATGCCGGCAAGACCACGATTGGCAAAAGTTTTGATTCCGCTTCTTGGTGCGCCAAATGCTTCGATATCGCGAATGGGACGAGATGAGGCGATAAATAAAGTGCTCTGATCTGGCAAGTGTTGTGAAATCTCACGTGCAATAAGTGGCTCAGACCAAGTTGATATTTCATTTACAACTTTTGCAGTGCGCTGGGAATACTTTGCCCACTTGGCTAACCATTCTGGATCTGCGGGTGCGGTATAGAGCTCTGGCAGCTCGGTGAATTTCTTTTCCGCTAAGCGATCGGTGTCCACGGTTGCAATACGCGGATCAATCACAAATGTGGCACGTGCAGAGTTTACTAACCCATTTACTGAACGAGAAAGGGTGGTTCTGCCAATTACTATCACCGCATCTGGTGCCAGATCTTTAGCGATAACAGTTGAAGTTAAGAAGAGACTGGCATGCGCACTTGCGTTGGGGAAAGTTAGCGGGTCTTCACTTAAAATTGGCCATCCCAATTGATCTGCAAATTTCTTGACATCTTCGGATGCGATTCCACCGCGATCGTGGCCAATTACCAAGAGACCGCGCGTTGATTTGCTGGCAAGTGTTCCGGATTTCTTGCGATCAAATATTTTTGGTGGGCTAACCGTTAAGCCATCTAGCCAAGTGCTGTCGTTATCCGCCAATAGCGGTTCTTCAAATTGCACGTTTATATGAACTGGACCAGTTTGAAGTGAGTTAAGCGGAAGTTCCAGCGGATAAGCAGCGCCAGATACATCAGCAAAATAACGCACCGTTTTACCAAAGATGCGCGCCTGCTCGGTTGTTTGATTTGCACCTGTGCGACGCAATGCAGCAGGGCGATCAGCGGTTATGACAAAGAGTGGAATATTTGAGTGCGATGCCTCTAAAACTGCAGGGTGATAATTAGCAACCGCAGTTCCGCTGGTACAAATCACTGGCACTGGACGGTTGGTAGCTTTTGCCAAACCAAGTGCGTAAAAGGCAGCAGTTCTTTCATCGATACGAATGTGTAATTTAATTAATTTGCGTTCTTGCGCCGCAATAAGAGCAAGAGATAAAGGTGCATTGCGAGATCCAGGTGAAATAACCGCATCCGTTATGCCGGCTTCAATTATTTGGCGCACGATAACGCGAGCTAGCTGAGTTGATTGGCTCATGAGATCTGCTCCCAAGTTTTCATTACCCGATCTTGCCACCATTTATGGCGCTCGGGTGCAACGAGATATCTCTCGAAATCTGGCATAACTTCCGTAATCTTTATCTCACCATCGACGATAGGCAAGTTAGCAATATCGGAGGCCAGTAAAGAACCCGTGCCCAACCCAGAATCAAAGTTTAAATCGACAAATGAAGCCGCTAATTGCAGACCGTAATTTATTCCAACCGCACTTTCTAAAGCGCTGGATATGACGACCGGGAGTTTATGGTGCTCTGCTAATTTATGTGCGCGTGCGATTCCGCCGAGCGGCTGAACTTTTAGCGCCAAGATATCTATCGCTCCAGAGAGATCAACTGCGAATGGGTCACTGGCTTTGCGTAAAACTTCATCGCCAGCAATAGGAATATCTAGCTTTAGTTTTTCTTTTAACTCTCTTAATTCTGCGATTGTTTCACAGGGTTGCTCGATATATTCAAGTGGGCCAATATTTTCGAATATTACGCGCAGATTTGTTATTGCAGCTGCCACGTCCCAAATTCCGTTTACATCAATGCGTAATTTAGCGTTAGGTGCAAGGGCGCGAACCTTTGCAAGTCGTGCAATATCTTCAGGCAGGTTATCGCCAACTTTTACTTTGAAGGTTTCTACTCCTGGAAATGAATTAACAATTCTTTCTAGTTCTGATGCTTCGTTTAGTGCCGGAATCGTGCCGTTAACCTTTACTGAAGTGCGGTAAAGCTTTGGTCCGGGCTTAGTTGCCGCTTCAATTGCGCACTGCAACCATGGAACAGCTTCTTCATATCCGTATTCGAGAAATGGTGAAAATTCTCCCCATCCGTATTCACCTTTAAATAGAGCAACTTCGCGCACGTTGATTCCACGAAAATTTGTTTTGGTTGGAAGCGCAACAACGCGCATCGTGGAGAAGAGTTCGAGCGACATTTTCATTTAGCCAAAGTTAAGGACGCTTTGGAAACTTTCCGAAATCAGGAGCGCGCTTTTCTTTGTATGCATCGCGGCCTTCTTGACCTTCTTCACTTAAGTAAAAGAGCATGGTGGCATCCCCTGCTAGTTGCTGAATTCCTGCAAGGCCATCGTCGGCTGCGTTCATTGAAGATTTTAT
>CAXNEU010000110.1:0-3209 GCA_964201705.1 Candidatus Planktophila sp.
TAGTACATGGATTCCACACTCGCTAGCGCAATAGCGGAAGTTATTGCAGCCTTAGAGAAGCCGGATGAATTTGTTCGCTTGGTCTTATCGGGTCGCCGGCGCAATATGCAGACTCCCACTGAGCGAGTTGATGTGAAGCCAGTACTGATTAAGGATGCGATTAAGTACCAACTTTCGCAGAGCGATGGTCGCGCGATGACCACTAAAAATTATGGTCCTGCCGAATTTATATCGTTAAATCTGCTGGAAGCCGGTTTCGCAAACATTTTGCTGGAGAAGAAGAATGGCTCAATTTCTATCCGAATTACCAAGAAAGGTGAGGCGTTAGTTCACAGAACTACTGAAACCTTTGAAGTTGATCTCTCACATGATCGCTCCAAAGCAAGGCTGCTTGATCCAAGTGATCCATTTTTAATTGAGGTTGGAATTTCCGATAAGTCCGGAAAAATCAAAGTTGGCAAGAACGATAAGTACCTGCAAGTCGAAGAATTTTTAAGACTTTTAATACCTTCTCTAAATTCAGCAATCGCTGCGGGTCATATCGTTAAACCAACTGCGGCAGCGCCGCTATCGATAGTAGATTTGGGTTGTGGGCACGCCTATTTAACATTTGCCGCACACCAATATTTGATGGAGCAAGGAATTCCGGTGAAGGTCGTCGGGATAGATGTGCGAGAGAGCGCCCGTCTGCGAAGTAATCAGATCGCTGAAAAGTTAGGGATCTCAAAGAGCATTACTTTTTTTGCTGAAGAAATTTCCCAGACCACTTTAAAGTCAGCCGATGTAGTAATTGCACTGCACGCTTGCGATACCGCAACAGATGATGCGATCGCTTGGGCGGTAAGCGCTGATGCCAAATTAGCTTTGATTGCACCGTGTTGCCATCACGACATTCAAGCCCAGATGAATGAGATTCCAGAACCTTGGCAGATCATCTCTCGAAATGGAATTATGAAAGAGCGGCTCGGTGATTTGATTACCGATGCTCTGCGCATGCAAATCATGAAGTTATTGGGCTATCGCGTAGAAGCTATTGAATTTATCGGGGGTGAGCACACGCCCCGCAATTTGATGATTCGTGCAGTAAAGACTGGTGCTGCAGCCGACAGCGCTGAGAAATCACGTTATGACGCGATGATCGCGCTCTGGAAAGTAAAGCCTGCTCTAGCAGCCCTGCTCAACCGTTAGACTTACACGCATGTCTAAAGTGCTCGCATCCTTGCCGGTCGGAGAAAAGGTAGGAATCGCTTTCTCTGGCGGCCTCGATACTTCTGTTGCTGTTGCTTGGATGCGTGAAAAAGGTGCGATCCCTTGCACTTACACCGCAGACCTCGGTCAATATGATGAATCAGATATTGATTCAGTTCCGGTACGCGCAAAAGAATATGGCGCGGAAATTTCCCGCTTAGTAGATTGCAAGAGTTCTATAGTAGAAGAAGGTTTGGCCGCTATCGCTTGCGGCGCTTTTCATATTCGTTCTGGTGGCAAACAATATTTCAACACCACACCACTAGGCCGCGCGGTTACTGGAACTTTATTGGTGCGTGCGATGCTGCAAGATAAAGTTGAAATTTGGGGCGATGGTTCAACCTATAAAGGTAATGACATAGAGCGTTTCTATCGTTACGGATTACTCGCAAACCCAAATCTACGTATTTACAAGCCTTGGCTAGATGCTGATTTTGTTCGCGAACTCGGCGGACGCAAGGAAATGTCTGAATGGTTGGTATCGCATAAATTCCCTTACCGCGATAGCGTCGAAAAGGCTTATTCAACAGATGCCAATATTTTAGGCGCAACTCACGAAGCAAAAGATCTAGAAAATCTAGATGCTTCCATTGAAATTGTTAATCCAATTATGGGTGTTAAGTTCTGGGATTCTTCAGTGTCTATTCCGAGTGAAGATGTGAAGATCCAATTTGTGCAAGGCCGCCCTGTTGCCATTAACGGTAAAGATTTCAGCGACATAGTCGCTCTTATGCAAGCAGCGAATGAAATTGGTGGTCGCCACGGACTTGGCATGGCCGATCAAATCGAGAATCGAATTATTGAAGCAAAGAGTCGTGGAATTTATGAAGCACCTGGCATGGCCTTGTTATTTATTGCCTACGAGCGTTTGTTAAGTGCGATCCACAATGAAGACACCATTGCTAATTATCACGCAGAAGGTCGTCGCCTAGGACGTTTGCTTTATGAAGGCCGCTGGCTAGACCCACAATCTCTAATGTTGCGCGAGTCGTTGCAACGTTGGGTGGCCTCTGCCGTGACAGGTGAAGTAACAATTCGTCTACGTCGCGGAGATGATTTCTCAATAATTAATACAACCGGCCCAGCGCTGAGTTACCACCCAGAAAAACTCTCTATGGAACGTACCGAAAACGCTGCCTTCGGACCGGTTGATCGCATCGGGCAGCTAACCATGCGCAACTTAGATATCGCAGATACCCGCGCCAAGTTAGAGTTGTACCGTGATCAAGGACAATTAGGCAGTGGTGAATTTAAGTTAATCCAAGAAATTGGTGAAGGGGAGAAGAAGAAATGAAACGAAGCCTTGCTGTAGTTTTAGCATTTTCATTGGTACTACTAACTGGATGTGGAGATAAAGAAGTGAGCGCAACCGCAGATAATTTGCCGACAGTCACAACCAATACGGGTGAAGCTCCAACAATTGGCGCACCGAGTGGTACCCCACCAACAACACTTGTCACAAAAGACATCATCGTTGGAACCGGTGCGGAAGCATTGCCTACATCGACTATGACAGTTCATTACACGCTGATGACTTGGTCAAATGGCGCGCTAGTTGAATCTTCTTGGAACAGTGGCTCACCTGCAACATTTCCATTATCGAATGTAATTGTGGGATGGCAAGAAGGTATTCCAGGAATGAAGGTCGGCGGTCGACGATTGTTGGTCATCCCACCTGATATTGGTTACGGAGCTTCAGGTAGCGGACCTATTGGGCCAAATGAGACTTTGATTTTCGTCGTTGACGCGATCGGTGTTGCTTAAAATCATTTAAAACCATCTAAATCTAGAGGTAACCGCAACACTGCTTAAAGCGCTAGAATAAAGGTGTTGTTTTTCGGGGTCGATGTAATTTCGAACCGGCAGTTAAAGTCTGCGACCCGGTCAAGGCCATTGACCGGTGGATTGGGTGAAATTCCCGAACCGACGGTTAAAGTCCGGATGAGAGAAAACCAACATGT
>CAXNEU010000111.1:0-3167 GCA_964201705.1 Candidatus Planktophila sp.
TTTATCTTGGGATTATCGAATTTTAGATGATTCTGAAGAAAAAATTTCTGTTGAGTTCTCAGTAAATCTTCGTCGCATGCCTTTACGCCTGATCCGGATAATGACTTTGGCTAATGGAGAACTTCGCTTTGATGAATCTGTCGAAAATCTGAGTGGAGAAGAAATTAAATTTCAGTGGGGTCAGCATCTAGTTATTGGTGGACCTTTTATTGATCCCGGCATGGAAATTATCGTAGATTCAGGTGAACCAATTGAAGTTCCAAATTTTCCAGGGCCAACTTATCGCTTTACGCCCGATCGCAAATCTAAATGGCCAAATGCGCTCGATAGCGCTGGCCAAGTTGTTGATGTCAGCACCTTTGGTGCAGATGATGGGACAGATGGCCACATCATCCTTGGCCCAATGAATAAGAGCTCCGTAACTTTTAGAAATAAGACCCTGCAAACAGATATCACTCTGGAATGGGATAAGAAAACTTTTCCTTACTGCTGGATTTGGATGGTTCTTGGGGGAATCAAAGCCTGGCCACTTTGGGGCAGGGATAGACTCATAACAATCGAACCTTTTTCATCTCCAGTTATAACTTTAACCGAAGCAATTGAACAAGATAAAGCCTTACGCCTAAGCGGTCATAAAATCATCAAGAGTTGGGTCTCATTTACCCTGTCTTGACCAACGTTTAAGAATCTATTTGCTCTTCTAAGAACTCAAGAATTTCTCGTTGTTCGATCCCTAAGAATCCATTTTGCGGAATTGCGGCGAGCAAACTCGAATTCATGCGCGGAGTTGGTCTAATCATTTCGCCCCATTTGCTCTCTAATTCCGCTGGCGCTTGGCGACAACATTTCGCATCCGGACAGAAAGACTTGTAGCGAGTATTCGAATCTCTCCCTCGGAAATACTTTACTGATTCGAAATTTGTGCCGACGCTGACCGAAAAATCACCTTGAGCACTTGCCTGGATTCTCGAAGTGCACCAATAGGTACCCACCGGCTTATCGGTGTATTGGTGATAAGGAGTAAAGCGATCCTTAACGGTGAATACTTTGCGGGCGCTCCAGTTGCGACAGACAATTTGACCTTCTACTGAGCCAAAGACATCTGATGGAAATGCCACATTGTCATTCTCGTAAGCCTTTGAAATTGCACCACTTTCGTGGACTTTAAGAAAGTGCACTGGTAATTCAAGGTGGACAGTGGCTAAATTGGTAAATCTATGTGCAGCATTTTCATAGCTAACGCCAAAATAATCGCGCAAGTCTTCAACAGATAACTCTCGCTTTAACTTTGCGTTCTGCAAGAATTCAACTGCGTATGATTCTGGCATGAGCAAAGCACCGGCTAAATAATTAGTCTGAACTCGTTGTGATAAATATTCTTTATAATCGCTAGGTGAAGGATGCTTGAGCACATGACCGGCAAGTGCTTGCAATAAAATCGTGCGTGCATCGCGACCTTCGCGTCGCATCGGCAAGTAAATCCGTCCATTCTTCTCATCAGTAACAACACGTGTTGAGGCTGGCAAGTCTTGGACATAATGCAGAGTAAAGCCTAATTTATTCGCTAGTTCTGCAGTTAAGCGCTCTGAAAGTGGACCGGAGCTGTGATCTATTTTTGCTAAGAGAGTTCTTGCTTCCTCTTCTAAGTGTGGGAAGTAATTATTTATCTTTCGCATCTCTTGGCGAAGTTCTATATTCACGCGTCTCGCTTCTTCAGGAGTTGCAGAGCGTTGCAAGTGCAGCCTTTCAACTTCGCGTTGCAGTCCAAGAATGATCTCAATAATGTTATTGCTGACGGTTTTTCCGATAAAAGCATCTGGCAAACCTAGAGATGCGTAAAGACCACCGCGTTGTGCGCGTTCAATTTCAAGTTCATTTGCGGTTCGCTCACTTAAAATTTCGGAATTTAGCAATTGGCTTAAAGAAACCCCAAGTGCTTGCGCAATTTTCTGCAGTTGTTGAATTGGCGGAGTGCGTTTTCCATTTTCAATCGCCGAAACTTGTGAAGGAGCTCGTTCGATTGCTCGTGCCAACACTTCAAGGTTCATTCCTTGCTTGGTTCGCAGCTCGCGAATCCGGCGCCCGACAATTAGCGGATCGAACTCTTTCTCTAAATTGCTCATATTTAATTCTGGCACCCGCAGCAGAATAGGGGAAGTTCTATAGCGCAGAAATATTGGATTATTTCTGTCAGGAAACGAATGCAATCCCTGGAAAAGTACCCAATACTCAAGATATTCGAGCAAAGGGCACAAAAACCCTTGTTTTTCACAGAACCAGAAGGAGAAGTTAATGAAGAGCCAGATCGGGAGCAACATCCAGACCGCAGAAGAATTACAAAAAGAGTGGGATACCAACCCACGTTGGGCGGGGATCAAGCGTGATTACACCGCTGAGGATGTGGTGCGCCTGCGTGGCTCGATTACTGAGGATTCAACCTTGGCACGCCGTGGGGCCGAAAACCTCTGGGATTTACTGCACACAGAGAAATGGGTTGCAGCCCTTGGAGCCCTCACCGGAAATCAGGCAGTCCAGCAGGTAAAGGCTGGGCTAAAGGCGATCTACCTTTCCGGCTGGCAGGTAGCAGGAGACGCCAACCTTTCGGGGCACACCTATCCAGATCAGAGCTTGTATCCCGCCAACTCGGTTCCGGCAGTTGTTCGCCGAATCAATAACGCTTTGATGCGCGCTGATCAAGTAGAGCGCGTTGAAGGTCCGGCGAGCCTTGATTGGCTTGTGCCGATTGTTGCCGATGCTGAAGCAGGTTTTGGTGGTCCTTTAAATGCATACGAGCTAATGAAGTCAATGATTCAAGCAGGCGCTGCCGGAGTTCACTGGGAAGACCAACTCGCTTCAGAAAAGAAGTGCGGTCACTTAGGTGGAAAAGTATTGCTTCCAACACAACAACACGTTCGCACGCTAAATGCTGCACGCCT
Organism: Candidatus Planktophila sp.; assembly: GCA_964201705.1. Classification (GTDB taxonomy): domain Bacteria; phylum Actinomycetota; class Actinomycetes; order Nanopelagicales; family Nanopelagicaceae; genus Planktophila. The sequence goes on from CAXNEU010000111.1 coordinate 2,937, forward strand.
TGCAGCAGATGTTGCAGGCGTTCCAACGATCATCATTGCACGCACTGATGCGCTCGCTGCCGATCTGATTACTTCAGATATCGATTCGCGTGATGCACAGTATGCAACCGGCGAACGCACCAGTGAAGGTTTCTATCGCGTTAAGCCAGGTCTACATGCCGTAGTTACACGCGGGTTAGCTTTTGCAGAGTATGCCGATTTGATCTGGGTTGAAACTGGCGAACCCGACCT
>CAXNEU010000112.1:0-3152 GCA_964201705.1 Candidatus Planktophila sp.
ACGCGCGATCCCGTTGATGAGTTAATTGAATTCGGTGGATCGATCTGGCGTTTTATCGACACTGCTGGATTGCGCAAGCGCGCTAACCAAGCAAGTGGCACAGATTATTACGCGACACTTCGTACCCAAGCAGCTCTGGAACGTTGCGAGTGCGCAGTTGTAGTTCTGGATGCATCAGAGCCGATTTCAGAACAAGATCTTCGTGTAATAACAATGGTGGAAGAAGCCGGCAAGGCGATGGTAATTGTTATGAATAAGTGGGATTTGGTAGATGAAGATCGCCGCGATCAGTTAGACCGCGAAATTGATCGTCACTTAGATCAGGTCGAATGGGCGCAGCGAGTAAATGTTGCGGCAAAGACCGGATGGCACAGAGATCGTTTGGCGCCAGCACTTCGCACCGCCATCGATAGTTGGGAACGTCGCGTTCCGACCGCCAAACTCAACTCATTCCTGGGCGCTCTAATCGGTGCCACCCCGCCACCGGTGCGAGGTGGCAAGCAACCGAAGATTTACTATGCAACTCAAGCCGGTATCGCACCGCCGAAATTTGTTATCTTTTCCAGCGGATGGATCGAAGCGTCATATCGCCGCTTCATTGAACGTCGCTTGCGCGAAGAGTTTGGTTTTCCTGGCACACCCGTGCAAGTAGCGGTTCGAGTCAAAGAGCGCGATTGATGGCTAGGAGCAAACTTCTCAATGTGCCAAATGCCTTAACTGGCCTTCGGGCGCTAGGAATACCGCTCTTTATCTACCTGGCGTTAGCGCTGGAAGCCGATGGTTGGGCAATTTTAACCTTGGCCATTGGCGGTGCCACCGATTACTTTGATGGAAAATTGGCGCGCGCTTGGGGTCAAGAATCTCGCTTTGGAGAGTTAGCAGATCCCGCAATCGATCGACTCTATATTCTTGCGACCCTGATAGTTCTCTATCTTCGTGAAGCGATTCCACTCTGGGTCATAGCGCTCTTGTTAGCGAGAGATTTAATTCTCGCCATCATCACGATCGCCTTAACCGCGAAGTCTCTACCGCCACTGAAGGTTACATATTTAGGAAAGGCGGCAACATTTAACTTGCTCTACGCCTTTCCATTCTTACTTCTTGCGCTACATCCAGGATGGGCGGGTACCGCTGCCTATATCTTTGGATGGAGTTTTACCTGGTGGGGAGTTGGGCTCTATCTCTTTACCGGCGCTTCCTACCTCCGAACTGGAATAGCCGCCATTAGAGTTGCGCGGTAGATTTCGCTCGCTTTCAAAAGAACTAATCGCTGAGGAGAAGAAATGTCTTTAATTCCTGATGGTCTGCAATACACCAAAGAGCACGAATGGGTTAGCGAGAAAGCAGCAAACGTTTTTCGTATGGGAATTACGGACTACGCACAGGGGGCGCTCGGAGATATCGTCTATGTGCAGCTTCCAAAAGTTGGGGAGAGCGTAATCGCAGATAAAGTTTGTGGCGAAGTTGAATCTACAAAGAGCGTTTCGGAAATTTTCGCTCCCGTTTCAGGAAGAATTGTTGCGATCAACGATGCACTGGGTCAATCGCCAGAAACAATTAACTCTGATCCCTACGGCGCCGGTTGGTTGGCTGAAATTCAGGTGGAAAGTGCGCCCGCTGGCTTACTATCGCCAGAGCAGTACCGTCAAATCACCGCGTAATTTTCTTTAATTTCAGCGCTAATTTACTTCCGATTTCCGCTTGATTTCTCACGGCTCTCACCCTAATGTCAGCCTCAGGTAGAAGTTGAACCTGTCCAGGATTTCAAAGCGAAAGGAGAGCCGCTATGGAGAACGTTTCACAGAACAGTGAATTAACTAGCACTCTCCACCTCGGTTTGAGGTCGGTAGTTGATGCTTCCCCCCAAAGCGCGTTAAACGCACTTTTGTCATCTCTGCCTGAAGCGGATAAATCAGCAATTGAAGCAATTTTAAATGGTGGTCCTGAAAAAGCGATGGTGGTTGTTCATCGTGGTTCAAATAAGGGCTCACGGTATTTGATTGCGCAAGGCAAGACATCTATTGGACGTTCACCTGAGAGTGAGATCTTTCTTGATGATGTGACTGTATCGCGCTCTCACGCAGTGATCGAAGGTAAAGGTTCAGGTTTTGCACTTACTGATTTAGGAAGCCTCAATGGCACCTATATCAATAACCAATCTCTTAAGTCATCACCGCTTAATTGCGGAGATGAGATTCAGATTGGAAAGTTCCATCTAATTTTTATATCAGCACGTAACACCAAATAATTACTAATCAGGGGGAGTACTAAATGAGCGTTCCAGCACGCGCGTATCTGAGCATCGGCGAAGTCCTTACCAAGTTGCGGGGAGATTTTTCGGATATCACTATCTCTAAAATCCGCTTTCTTGAATCAGAAGGATTGATCGAGCCGCAACGTACGCCATCTGGTTACCGCAAATTTACCGCCGCAGATCTTGATCGTCTCCGTTATGTATTGTTGCTACAACGCGATCAATACCTTCCGCTCCGCGTTATCAAAGAGAATCTTGAAGCCCTTGACCGAGGTCTTGAGCCAGCATCCAACGGAGGAGTAGCCGCGCCTCGTCCGACCTTGGCGACGATCGATGGCGATTCCTCACCGGAATCTTTTGGTGCAACATCTGATCTGCGCCTATCCCGCGAAGAACTTTTAAAGGCAAGTGGGCTAAAGGATGCGCAATTGGTCGAACTTGAATCCTTTGGTTTTATCGCACTTCGCGGTCGTCATTACGATAACGACGCCTTAGCCGTTGCCACCGCCGTTGCCGAAATGGCGAGTTTCGGAATTGAGGCAAGGCACCTTCGCTCATTTAAATCTGCCGCCGACCGTGAGATCGGTTTAATCGAGCAAGTCATTACTCCAATTAATCGCCAGAAGAGCGCGGACTCCAAAGCCCGTGCCGAAGAAGTTCAGAAGCAGATCGCATCGCTCTCTGTTCGCTTACACGCATCTTTGGTGCGCGCCGGTCTAAACCGTCCCCGCTAATTTCGCACACCAGGCGAGGCACTTCAAAAATGATGGTAAATATGGAGGTTGTTGGCGTTCGTATTGAGATGCCTTCCAATCAACCGATAGTTCTGCTTAAGGAAGTTGATGGTTCAAGGTTCCTACCAATTTGGGTGGGAGCCGTTGAGGCGACTGCAATCGCG
>CAXNEU010000113.1:0-3108 GCA_964201705.1 Candidatus Planktophila sp.
CGAGGTAACTAGTGGACCAGCAGAAGTTGGATCTGCTGCCAGAAAGATCATCTCTCTTTAAATATCTTTCGAGCGTAAAGTGCAAGCGTGACTAGTACAACAAAGGAGAGAACAAGTAATCCAATAACAAAGAGATTGGTTCCGAAATCACTTCCTTCAGCTTTTGCCGGCGTGGAAGGTGCAACTTCTTCTGGTGTAGAAATAGATGTCGAGGAGAAATTAAAATTAAATGAACCAACCAGCGGAACATCCATTTCAGAGAGGATGTTGTAGCTAACTTTATAAGAACCTGATTCGGTGATTGGCTTCATCCCAATAATGATCTCGTTTTCTGCAACAGTGAGTGTTCCATCATCAACGCGACGTCCAGCGGGGTCAGTAACTGTTACTTCATTTCCCATATCCATCGGCGTAATCTCAACAGTAATTGTGACTGCACTCGGTGCAACTTTTAGCGTTGCTCCTGCGATTGGAGATGTTGCAACAAGTGAATTAGCCAGGGCGGGACCTGCCATAAATACAGACATTCCAATTGCGCCAATAAGTGCCGCAATACGCTTCACTTTAAACCTGCCTTCGCTTCGGGAGTGGTCTCAATTCGCCTCTATAGTCTCACTTCCTTAGACTTAACCACTAGTCCCCAGGGATGTGATTTAGGAAAGGAGTGAGCACAAGTGCCTACATATCAATACCAATGTTCTGCCTGTGATCACGCCTTCGAAGCCTTTCAAAGCTTTTCCGAAGATCCGCTGACTGTTTGCCCGGAATGCAAGGGCGAAGTTAAGAAAGTTTATTCGGCAGTTGGAGTCGTATTTAAAGGATCAGGTTTTTATAAAACTGATTCAGCAGCAAAACCTGCAGCACCTGTAACTCCTGCAAAATCTGATTAATCGTCGTGGTGTGGCGGCTTATCGCCCTTGATCTCATCTTCTCGACGTCGTGCATCGCTTTGATCTTCGCGTGGATCACGTTCATCTTGTGTTGTATCCGGGAATAACTCACTCATTTCACAGGTACCCCTAACTTCACAATGTGTGAGCACTATCGCAGCAACAGAAATTGCAACTCTGGCCTTAATCCTACATAGTTTTCTTATGTTCGAACGCCTAGGCCATCTATTAGTTCGCCGCAGTAAAGTGGTCTTAATTGTATTTACGGTCACGATTCTGGCCGCAGGAGGAATTGGCTCACTCGCATTTGGCAAACTCGATTCGGGTGGTTATTCAGATCTAAAAAGTGAATCCTCGCAAGCTGCTACTTATCTAACAGAGAAATTCGGCGTAGTTGAACCAGTGGCTGTTCTTGTGGTCGATACCGGTGATAAAGCGGTCGATGATCCAACAATTTCACAGGCCGCGATCGAACTGGAAAAGAAACTTTCTCAAGTACCTGGCGTATCCAAAACATTATCTTTCTGGTCAACCGGTGGTGCGCCGAGTATGAAAGCAAGTGATGGGAAAGCTGCTTTCCTCTTTGCGTATGCAAGTTTAAAGTCAAATGATTTTGGTCAACTTGGGGAAATTGGTAAAGAAATTCAAAGTAATTTTGATGGCGTCAAAGGAGATCTCACTGTTTATGCATCTGGTTCTGGGGTTATCGGACATGCCATTAATCACAAGATCGAGAAAGATTTGCTGCTGGCTGAATCGATAGCTATTCCTTTAACCTTCTTATTACTCGCTTTTGTCTTCGGAGCACTCGTTGCTTCAGCAATGCCGCTCGTAGTTGGCGTAAGCGCGATTTTAGGCGCCTTCCTTATTATTTATATATTTACCCTCTTTACCAATGTCAGCATATTTGCACTTAACTTGATTACAGGACTCGGCCTAGGACTCGGTATTGATTACGCACTTCTGATGGTCAACCGTTTTCGCGAAGAGTTACATGGTGGAAAGAGCGTTGAAGATTCAGTAGTAGCGACCGTGAACTCTGCTGGCAAGACTGTCTTCTATTCTGGTCTAACGGTTCTAGTTACACTAAGTGCACTTATCTTCTTCCCTCTGGACTTCTTGAAGTCATTTGGTTATGCCGGTGTTAGCGTTGTTTCACTCGCCGTAATCGGTGCGCTGGTTCCACTTCCTGCGATTATGGCTCTCTTAGGCCATAAAATTGATAAAGGTGTAGTTCGCAAATCAGGAATTACTCCAAAAGAAGATGGACGTTGGGCGCACACTGCGCGAAATGTTATGCGCCGTCCGATTCCAGTTGTTATTGGTTCTCTTCTCGTTTTGGGAATATTTGCCGCGCCAATTACTAACATTGCATTTGCCCAAGTTGATTCCAGGGTTCTGCCAAAGAGTGATCCTGCTGCTATTGGCGCTGCAAAAATTCTGGAAAGATTTGATGGCTTTGAAGGCAGCCCAATTGAAGTAGTAATTCCAAATGGGGTTGGCCGCGAGGCGCAAGTTAGTGCTTACCTTGCGGAAGTTCAAAAAGTAGATGGCATTGCTCGCATATCTCCGATTGAAACTTACGGAAATGATTTACGGATAAAAGCGATCCCATCAATGGGATCACGCACGTTAGCTGCCGAAAAAATAATCCACGACATTCGCGATATTCCTAGGCCCGCCGGAACGTTAATTGGTGGCGCTGCCGCAGACTTCACTGATGCGCAAGATGGCATTGCGCGCACACTTCCTTGGGCGCTGGGATGGATCGCCTTCTGGGTAATGATCCTTATCTTTATATTTACCGGTTCAATAATTCTTCCGATTAAAGCGGTACTTCTTAATGGACTCTCTTTGGTTGCAACGCTTGGGGTAATCACGTGGGTATTTATTGATGGAAATCTAAAGTGGCTCCTTGGTGATTTCACAGTAACTGGTGCGCTAGATACTGGCACGGTAATCCTTGTTGCAGTTGTTGTATTCGGACTTTCCATGGACTACGAACTATTCTTGCTCTCACGAATTCGTGAAGAACATATGGCGGGCAAGAGCAATATCGAATCTGTTGCAGTTGGTCTGCAACGCTCTGCGCGCATAATCACTGCAGCAGCCTTGCTCTTAGCGGTCGTATTCGCAGCATTCATGATCAGCGGAGTTACATCAATTAAAATGATGGGCTTCGGAGTTTCATTCGCAGTGCTTCTTGATGCAACACTGA